>CALXFQ010000059.1 GCA_944387625.1 uncultured Oscillospiraceae bacterium | reverse complement strand
ACACCTCTCTTTCTTTTTTCCAAAACGAATATACCACGGCTGCCGCCGGCTGGCAAGAGGTATTTCCAAAAATTGCAACAGACCGGCCAAAGGCCGGTCTGTTGGTATTCAGGCAGTCACATCTTTCTTCCGGCGCTTTTCTTTCAGCTCCTCCAGGAGCTGGTCGACCTTCCGGGTCTGGGCTTCCAGATCCGCCGGATCGACCGCCCCGTTCTGCCGGAGCAGCTCATGATACCGCCGGCCCAGATCCCGGTAGGCATCGTTCACCCGCTGCTCCTGGGCAGCGATCGATACCTCGCTGGCCACGTTGCTGGCCACCCGCTGGGCGGCCTTTCCGATCTGAGAGAATACATCACTCATTTTCCTGGACCTCCTTTACGATCTCCTTTTCTGCCTCCCGGCGTGCCACACGCCGGACGAAAAGCTGTTCAGGGTCCGGCTTTCTGGTGTGCATCCACACCAGCACCGCCACCGCCGCCAGGCAGCTCACCGCCGCCAGGGCCTGGCTCACCCGGATCTGGCCCCAGTACAGGCTGTCCATCCGCAGTCCCTCGATAAAGGCCCGGCCCAGACCGTACCAGGCCACATACCCCAGGGCCACCTGGCCGTCATATTGCCGGCGCTTGGACAGGAAGTGGAGCAGTATGAAGCCGCAGATGTTCCACACCGACTCGTACAGGAATGTAGGATGGTAATACTCCGTCACGCCGGTGTAGGCATTGTACAATCCCATGCGGAAGAAGCTGTCGGTGGGCGCGCCGAAGGCTTCCCGGTTGATCAGGTTCCCCCACCGGCCGATGGCCTGGCCGATCAGGAAGCCCAAGCTGGTCACATCCAGGGCCGCCAGCAGGTTCACCTTCTCCTTCTTCACCCAGGCGAAGACCGCGATGCCGATCGCCGCGCCGATCACTCCGCCGTAGATCGCCAGGCCGCCTTCCCAGATCTTCAGGATGCTGAGAAGATCGTCTTTGTAACGGTCCCACTCAAAGACGCAGTAATACAGCCGGGCGCACAAGATCGCGAACGGCACGATGCACAGCACACCGTCCAGCAGATCGTCCTCTTTGATGCCGAACTCCTTGCATCGACGGCAGGCATAGATCACCGCCAGCATCAGGCCCGCCGCGATGATCACACCGTACCAGTGGATCTGGAGCGGACCGATCGAGATGGCCTTGGACGGGTCGATCTCGATGCCCAGCGACGGGAACGAGATCACAGTGTATTTATCCATGTTTTTCCTCCTTATTCCCCAATGGCTCGATCACCGACAGACTGCACCGCTCCCGCCGGACCACCCGGCCCAAAAACGCCAGCAGGTCCTCCGCCTTCAGGGACTCATAGATCGCTGGGAAGTCGAAGTAGTCGAAGCCGGTAAGATGATAGGCACACAGCCGGAAGCAAGTAGAATCGAAGCTGTCCAGGTCCCGGATCCTCCGGCCCATGGCGCTGCGCTTCATCCGCAGCAGCTCCTCCTCCGGCAGGCCCTCCCGGCACAGCTCCTCCGCCCGGGCCAAGATCCGGTCCCGTACCTGGGCCGGATCCATACTGTCCCCGCCGCAGGTCAGCAGGGCGCAGCCATCCACGCTCTCGAAGCCGCCGCCGAAGGACTGGTCGATCAGTCCCTGCTGGTACAGCTCCAGATACAGGGCCGAGGACTCCCCAAACAGGGCCTCCGCCGCCAGGTCCGCCGCCAGCTCTTGGCGGACCGCCTCCGGCCCCTTGCCGATCGGCTCGCATTTGAAGCCCAGCTGAAAGGTGGGCATGGCCACCTCCATCTGCCGGGTCTTGTAAGCGGCCGGGCAGGTCATCTCCTCCGGCGCCGGGCAGAGCTTCTCCGCCACCGGCCGTTTTTCCCTGCCCGTCCTGGAAAGGGCCAGGTCCGCCACCTCCGCCGGGTCCACGTCCCCCACCACGCACAGCACCATATTGTCCGGTCCGTAAAAGGCCCGGTGGCACAGAATTAGGCTCTCAGGACAGATCTGCCCGATCGTCTGGGCGGTGCCCAGGATCGGGGTGCGGATCTCGTGGCCGCGGTACATCATCTCCATGAGCTGCTCAAAGACCACCGACTCCGGCGCGTCCATGTTCATGTCGATCTCCTGGCCGATAATCCCCCGTTCCTTCTCCACCGTTTCCTCGGTGAAATAAGGGGTAAAGACAAATTCCAGCAGCAGGTCCAGACACTCCCGGAAATGCTCCGTGCAGGAGAAATAGTAGGCGGTCATGTCGTAGCTGGTGAAGGCGTTGACGCTGGCCCCCAGCTGGGCAAGCTGGGCGGTCACGTCCCGGTCCGGCAGATCGAACAGCTTATGCTCCAAATAGTGGGCGCTGCCTGCCGGGACGGTATGCTCCTTCCCTTCCAGCCGGAACCGCCGGTGGATCGAGCCCATGTCCGTGACCAGGTAGGCCAGCTTCTTTGTGGCGCCGGGACGGGGCACCACCAGCACATCCAGTCCATTTTCCAATGTGGCGCGGCAGACCCGCTCCCCCAGCCGGGGGTATTCCGTCATGATCATGATGCCGCCCCCTTTAAGATATAGCTGGTGTGGAGCCGCACCGTCCGGGCCGCCGCCATCACCTGTTCCCTGGTCACCCGCTCCACCGCCTGGTAATACTCCTCCACGGACAGGGCGATCCGCCCGATCGCCGCCACGCTCTCATATCCCTCGATGGAGCCGGGGGAGTCGTGGACCGCCCGCAGGCCGGACAAGATCGCCTCCCTGGCCGCCGTCAGCTCCTCATCGGAGATCTGACCGGCACGGCACTCGTCCAGCAGCGCCTCGATCCGCTGGCGGACCAGGCCCTCGTTCCGGGCATCGATCCCGGCGGACACGGTCATGATCCCCTTGCTGCCGTAGTACCCGGAGCCGATGGAATAGCACAAGCTCCGCTTCTCCCGGATATCCATGAACAGCTTACTGGTCATCCCCGCCCCATACAGGGCGTTGAGGACCTGCATAGCCGGAAAGTCCCGGTCCCGGTTGGTGATCGGGGTGGTAAAGCCCAGCACCAGCTTGGCCTGGCTCACCTCCATGAGCTCGGTGTGGTCACCGCCGCCGCCGTCCCGGAAGGGAGTCTGGGCCGGCAGGTCCACCGGCTGGCGGCAGATCTTCCCCAGCATCTGCCGAAGCCGCTCAGCCAGGACCTCGGGATCGGCGCCGCCTACATAGAAGATCTCCACCGGGCTCTCCCGGAGGACCTTTTGATAATGGTCCCAGGCGGACCGGGGGCAGATCTTCTCCGCCTGCTCCGCCTCTCCCAGCCGGGGGACCCCAAAGCTGTCGGCGGCGCACATCCGGCGCATCATCTGGCCGGCGGCGTAGGCCCGCTTATCGTTCCGCTCGGCCTGGATCGCGGCGATCAGATTTCTTTTCTCGCTGTCCACAAAGTCCTGGAAGAAGACGCCGTCCTCAGTCACCGGCGAGAGCAGCAGTTCCTCCAAAAAGTCGATCATGGGCATCAGGACCCGGTCCCCGGCGAAGGCGTATCGGTCTTCGATGAAGCCGCAGTACAGCCCCAGGGTCTGATAGTCCCCCACCCGCCGGACCAGCGCCCCCACGGAAGCGCCGTAAAGATCGTCCAGATGCTGGGTGATGGCCCGCAGGTCCGGCCGCCGGACGGTGCCTCGCAGCAGCACCGCCGGGATCAGGGCGTTGAGCGCCGCCTCCTGCCGGTCCATCGGCCGGAGGAACTGGATGCTCAGACACCCCTGCTTGAAACGCTCCGCCGGAAATGCCCGCAAGGTGGCCCCGGGCAGGAGCGAAATGGTTCGTATCATTGGGTAGCTCCTTTTAAAAACGCATTGGGACTATTATACACCAAACCGTGCCAAATAGGAAGTGGGCAAAGAAAAATTCATAATTTGACCCCTGTCCACCGGTTGCCATTTCCCGTCTGATGGGGTAAAATGGAGGAACGATCCATATTCAGTCGGAGGGATACAGCCATGGCGTGGCTCGAGATCACGGTGGACACCACCGCCAACGATATCACCAAAGTCACCAACGTCCTCACCGCCGGGGGCTTTTCGGAGCTGCTGATCGAGGACCAGACGGAATTTGAAAGTTTCTTAGAAGAGAACCGGGACTACTGGGACTATATCGACGAGGAACTGCAGCAGCGCCTGCAGGGACTGTCCCGGGTCAAGCTCTATTTGGAGGATACGGACCAGGCGGGCCTGGGGCGGCTGGAAGCGCTGGCGGCCTCCCTGGGGCTTAAGACGCAGGTCCGTCCCCTGCCGGAGGTGGACTATCAGGAGAGCTGGAAGGACAGCTACCCGCCCCAACCCATCGGGGAAAAGCTGATGGTCCTGCCCTGCTGGCTGGCGGACACGGACTGCGGCAGCCGGGAGAAGGTGATCTTAGATCCCGGCCTGACCTTCGGCACCGGCGCTCATCCCTCCACCCAGATGGTGATGGAGGCCATGGAGGAGCTGGTCCGGCCCGGCAGCCATTGCCTGGACCTGGGCAGCGGCAGCGGCATTTTATCGATCGCCGCTTTGCGGCTGGGCGCGGCCTCCGCCACCGGGGTGGACGTGGACCCCAAGGCCGAGGACATCGCCCGGGAGAACGCCGGCTACAACGGCTTTGCCGCCCCGGCCTTCACCGCCCTCACCGGCAACGTGACCACAGACAGCGCTTTGATGGACGCCCTTTCCAGGAAGGACTACGATCTGGTGCTGGTGAACATCGTGGCAGACGTGATCGTCGCCCTGGCCCCGGTACTGCCCCGGTTCCTCACCCATAAGAGCCGCCTGATCTGCTCCGGGATCCTGGACACCCGGCTGGAGGATGTGGTCCAGGCCCTCACCGCCGCCGGTCTTTCTGTCACCTCCGTCCGCCAAAAAGAGGACTGGCGGTGTGTGACCGCGCAAAGGAGGTCCTGATGAGCGTTTCCTATCGTATCCGCCAGCGGCTGCGCCGCTTCTTCACCGCCCTGGCGGTCATCATCCTGGCGGCTCTGGTGATCTATCTGGTGTGGCTGGTCTGGGTAGGCCGGTATGTGGTCTACACCCAGGGCGGCGCCAAGCTGGACTTCAGCCTCTCCCCCACCTTCCCCTCCGGCCAGGAGGCCCTGCCGCCCCCCACCGATGAAACGGTGCGGATCGTCTACGATGAGCTGTCCCCGGAGGAGACCACCCCACCGGCGGCGGATGAGCAGGAGCCGATCAGCGGCTACTACATCGACCTTGCCGACCTGAAAACGGACATCCCCGGGGTCCAGGCCCAGTTGGAGTCCCTTTCCCCCGGCACGGCGGTGCTGCTGGACCTGAAGGACCCCAAAGGCCACTTCTACTATCCCACCAGCCTGGGACAGACCGCCAGCGACATCGACATCGACCAGATGAGCGCGCTGATCGAGGATCTGCTAAGCTCGGACCTGTACGTGATCGGCCGGATCCCTGCCTTCCGGGACTGGGCCTACGGCCTGACCCATGTGGACGACGGACTGCCCAAGGTGGGCGCCGGCGGCGCGCTTTGGTGGGACGAAGACTACTGCTACTGGCTGGACCCCACCGCCCAAGGCACGATCGACTACCTGACCCAGATCGTGCTGGAGCTGAGATTGAAGGGCTTCGACGAGGTGGTGTTCACCGAGTTCCGATTCCCGGACACGGACCAGATCGTGTTTGAGGGCAGTCGGTCCCAGGCCCTGGCGGATGCCGCCGCCCAGCTTGCCGCCAACTGCGCCACCGACCGGTTCTGCCTGTCCTTCGCCAGCGAAAGCTACGATTTCCCTCTGCCCGAGGGCAACTGCCGGCTCTATCTGGAAAATGTCCCTGCCGCCGAGATCCATAACGTGGTGGACCAGGCCCTCACCGACCAGCCGGAGATCCACCTTCTCTTCCTGACCACGGTGAACGACACCCGGTTCGATGAATACTGCGTGCTGCGGCCCCTGTCCAGCGCCTACTGATCATCCTGACCATGTTTTAAGCCCCCTGATGCTGCCGCATCAGGGGGCTTTTACGTCTTCAGATCTGATCGGTGGGGAGCCAGCCCAGGTCCGTTCTGGCCCAAATGATGCCGTCCACCGGCTTCCATTCCCGGACAGCCAGGACGGTCCCCGGCAGCACATGGCATACCGCCGCCGTGTCCGATCCCGGCTGGCTGTAGACCGTCAGCTTCTCAGGATCGATCACGATGGTCTGGCAGCAGACGTTGGCCGCGGCGGGATCTGCCGCCCTGGCAACGGTCTGGACCTGGACCTGGTCCAGCAGCGGCACCCAGCCGTCAACGCACCTGGCCCAGAGCACATCTTCGCAGATGCGCCACTCCATCGCCAGCACCCGGTCCGTCTGGCGCAGCTTGCCTGAGAGGGTGCTCTCCGGGGCGCTGTAAACATTGGTGCCGGCCTCTTCCGTCACCTGGATGTATACATCGATCTCCATGGCCGAGGCGGTCTGGGCGGAAGGCTCTGCCTGGACCACCGTTTCCAGCTTGATGTGGGACAGCAGACGCAGCCAGCCCTGGCCGCAGCGGCCCCAGCTGACGCCGTCCACTTCCTTCTGCTCCAGGATCTGGACCCGATCGCCCGGCTCCAGCAGACCGCTCACCGTACCGCCAGGCGCGGACCAGAGCCGCTGAGAGCTGGTGGCGATCACCGTGGCGAAGACCTGGACGGTCCCCTCTTCCGGCAGGGTCGGTTCCTCCGGCTCGGTTGGCTCCGAAGGCTCGGTGGTGGGATCGGTGGGCGCTTCCGTAGGCGGCACATCCGGGTCCTCAGGCGGGTCGATCAGCAGATCGTAGTTGGTATATTCCAGGGCCAGCCAGCCCTGGCTGGTCTTGCCCCACAGGTAGATCCCGTCGTCATACAACGCCGTGACCGTGGCCTGCTCGCCTCTGAAAAGCTGATCCACAGACACATACTTGGTGCCCGGCCCCTGCCGCAGGTTCACCGCGGTGGCGGTGACCGTGATCTTCAGCGGATCGATCCGCTCTCCTTCAGGGATCGGCTCCGGCGGCTGGGTGGGCTGGGTGGGAGGATCCGTAGGCTCTGTAGTGGGGTCCGTAGGCGGATCGGTGGGCTTTTCCGTCGCCGGGGGATCGGTGGGCTTTACGGTGGTAGGCGGCTCGGTAGGCTCTGTAGTCGGATCCGTAGGCTCCGTAGGCGGATCCGTGGGATCCGTGGGGACCGTAGGCTCCTGGCCGTAGTCCGTAAACTCCAAGGCGATCCAGCCCCGGGTGGTAGCGCCCCAGGTATAGTTGTCGTTTTCATAGACGGCGGTGACCGTCAGCTTCTGTCCCTTATAGACCTGGTCCACGGTGCTGTAGCTCAGCCCCGGTCCCTTCCGCAGGTTCACCACCGAGCCGGTGACGGTCACCTGCACCGGGTCGATCGGCGTGCCGCCGGGGATGGAAGGCTCGGTAGGCGCCGTGGTAGGCTCGCTGGGCTCGGAGGTCTCCGGCGTCCCGGTGGTCCCGGTAGGATCGGTGGGGTCCGGCGTGACGCCGGGTTCCGGCTCCCACTGGGCATATAAGGTGGTGTCGTTCAAAGACTTGTCCAGCTCCGTGACCTTGTCGCCGCCGGTCTTTTCGGTGTACCAGCCCAGGAAGGTGTACCCCTCCCGGACCGCCGTGGACCGGATCGGCACCGTAAGATCGCCGTCAAAGCCCTGGACATTGTACTCCTCTACAGTACCGCCGCAGCCGTCATACAGCACGAAGCAGTAGCGCTCCGCAGCCGTGCCGGAGTAGTTGCCCTCCAGGAACAGATTGGCCTCCGCCAGCCGGCGCAGGACATGGCCCCGGCTGCGCCTTCCGCCGGACATGGAGTACAGACTGAAGGCGAACATCACCTCATCGTCAGAGCACTCGGTGGTCAAAGCCTTTATCAGCGTTTCGCCTGTGTAGAGCCAGTTGCCGCCCACGTTGTAGATCAGGCTGATCACCGCGTCGAACTGCTTCTGCTCATAGGTCAGGCTGTGGCGGTCGATGAACCGATTGGTCTCGTTTTCATATGTAACCAGCACACGCCGCAGCTCGGCCTCCGCTTCTTCCTTGCTCATGGGATTCTCATTATAATAGTCCACCATATCGTCCGGGCAGCGGGTGCCATAGCCGATGGTGTATTTTCCGTCGGAGTCCACATAAGGGGTCGCGCTGAAGCCTTCGAATCGTTTGATCAGGTTGACCAGATCGTCGCTGGCTTTCATGCTGGATGCCGCGTAGGTCGTCGGCGCCTGGACCAGAAGGCCCAGGACTGCCGCCAAAGCCAGTGCGATGCACAAGATCCTTTTCATCATAGGCTGTTTTTCTCCTTTGGGGCAAATGTTCATCCGCATTATTATACCAAACGATCTGACACAAAGCAACCCTCTTTTCGGAATTATTGTAAACTATGT
>CALXFQ010000058.1 GCA_944387625.1 uncultured Oscillospiraceae bacterium | reverse complement strand
GGTCTTTCACTTCCTGGTCCGTACCCAGCGCCTGGAACCAGTCCACGATATACCCATCGAGCACCTCATAGCCGTCGGGGTTGACATGGAGGCTGTCCGACAGGTAAGCGTCGGTGTCCCCATGGAGCAGGTCGTTGAGCGCCTGGTCGTTCCACAGATCCAGGCAGGAGACCTCCCACTTCTGGCAGATCTGCTTGACCAGCGCCATATATTCCTCCGCCACGGCCCAATCGGAGATCCATTGCTCCGTAGGCCGGTAGGTCAGGATGAAGCCCACCTTCGCGTCCCCAAAATCATTGGTGGCATGGTAAAACAGCGACTCCAGCGCCCCGGCAAAGGTGGCCGCATCAAGATCGGCAGGATCCCGGGAGTCGGAGATCTGGCCCAGGACACAAAGATGCGACCCTACATTGGTCTGCTGCATCACATCGTTGACGCCGCCCTCGATGATGATGTGATCGTACTGCTTGCCCTGTTCCCGGGAAAGCTGCTCCTGGATGGAGCCCAGGCCCGTGAGCACATCGTCCGTCAAGATCCAGCCGCCCATGGCATTGTTCTGAACGGTCATATTGAAATGGTAGCCCAGCCGTTCCGCCCAGGCGACCTTCGCCCAGAAATCCGTGGACCTTTACATGGACTGCCCCTCCCGTGAGCGGGGCGGCTGGCTGTGTGACAGTTTTTTCACCGCCCGTGCCGAATACGCCCTCACCGGCACCCACCAGGTGGAGGACGCCTTTCTGGAGAATTATGCCCGTCCCGTGTCCTTCCCGGATCTGCCGGACGGCATGGTGCCCATGTGCTACCCCGCCGACCATTACGACGGCCTGTACATCGCCAACTGGGCGCTGTGGCTGATCCTGCAGACCTATGAGTACCGCCAGCGTGGCGGCGACCCGGCGCTGATCGCCGCTTTGGAGCCTCGTCTGCGGAAGGTCCTGGGGTTCATGTCCCGCTATGAGAACAGCGACGGACTTTTGGAAGACGTGCCAGGATGGGTCTTTGTGGAACGGTCCCATGCCAACGACCTGACGAATGGTGTCAACTACCCATCGAAGATGCTCTACAGCGCCACCCTCCGGGCCGCCGGCGCACTGTATGGGGACGAGCGTCTGCTGGAAAAAGGGCGCAGGCTCTGCCAGACCATCCGTGCCTTCTCTTTCGACGGGGAATGGTTCCGTGACCAGGCCCTGCGCCGGGACGGCGTGCTGATCCCAGGCGGCGAGGCCACCGAGGTCTGCCAGTATTACGCCTTCTTTTTCCGTGTGGCCGATCGGGCGCGCCACCCTCAGCTTTATCATCGCCTGCTGGACGAGTTCTCCCCCGCCAGCCGTGCCGCGGGCGCGCACCCCCAGATCGCCCCTGCCAACGCCTTTATCGGAAACTATCTGCGGCTGGAACTGCTCTCCCAGGCAGGCCGCTCCAGGCAGATCATGGAGGAGATCAAGACCTTCTTCGCCCCCATGGCCGCCCTGACCGGCACGTTGTGGGAACATATGGGCCCCTGCGCCAGCTGTGATCACGGCTTCGCCTCCCACGCCGCCTGCAGTCTTATCCGGGATGTGCTGGGCCTGCGGCGGACCGGCGCCAACAGTCTGCTCCTGCACATCCCCGACCTGCCGCTGGAACACTGCCGGGTGGTCCTTCCCCTGCCGGAGGGACCGCTGGAAGTGGCCTGGCGCCGCAGCGGCAGCGCCGTTTCCCCCCGGATCTGCCTGCCCCGGGGCTATACCATCCAGATCACCGCCGACCCCTGCCTGACCGTTGTAAGAAAGGAGATCCTGCCATGCTGATGGTCAACGCGTCCTGTTACGATTCCAGCAACATCGATACCCCCAACAGCAGCTGCCCCATCGTCGCCACCAGCGCCGGACATTACCAGCTCCTGACCCGTCCGAATTTCTACACCATGCACCAGGGCCGGCAGGATCATCAGCTCCTTTATGTCCGCAACGGCAGCATCCACTACTATCTGGGCGAGCAGGAGTTCGTAGCGCCCCAGGGCAGTATGCTGATCTATCACCCGAAGCAGGTACAGCATTACATCTACTTTCTGGAGGACAACTCCAATATCTACTGGGTGCATTTCTCCGGCTCCAACGTGCCCCAGATCTTAGACGGGCTGGGGCTTTACCGCAAGACCTGCTGCCCCGGCATCGTCGATCCCAAATACGACACCTTCTTCAATGAGATCATCAACGAGCTGCTGTATCGGAAAGCCAATTTCATGGAGCTGTCGTCGCTGTTCATGCACGGGCTTCTTCTGTATATCCACCGAAACCAGAGCGTCCATGTGACCCGCAAGAGCAGTCTGGCCATCGTGGAGAACATCCGAAACATCCTGGATTCCAATTACCAAACGGATGTGGTCTTTTCCGACCTGGCCCGGGAGTTTTACATCAGCCCCAGCCAGTTGACCAAGTATTTTACCGCCCAGTGCGGTGTATCCCCCCGGCAATACCTGTCCGACCTGCGCATCAGCAAGGCCAAAGCGCTGCTGCTGTCCAAGACCCCCATCAAGCATATCGCCGAACTGGTGGGCTTCAGCGACCAGCTCCACTTCAGCCGGTTTTTCCGCAAACGGGTAGGCGTTTCCCCCTCGGAATACCGGGAGATGAATTTCGATCCCACATTGATCCGTGAGATGGATGACGAACGAAACGCCATCGTGATCGCCCACCCCAGCGGCGAGATGCCGGAAAAAGATGTGGTCAAATGACCCGCCCCCGCCGTCAGGTGATATGGGCATAAAAAAGCCGTGTGTGGTCCGCTATGACCACACACGGCTTTTTCTGTGCGCGACGCTACCGCCCGGCCCCGTTTTTCCTTCCCGGTCTCTTATTCGAGCAGCGGCGGATCGACCATTTTGTCCTTGAAATAATACTGCCTGTCGTGTTCGTCCACTTCCCGAAGCACCCTGCAAGGCACGCCCACGGCGATCACATCGGACGGGATATCTTTCGTGACCACGCTTTCCGCCCCGATCACAACATTATCGTCGATGGTAACGCCTGGCATGATCAGAGCGCCCGCGCCGATCCAGCAATTCTCACCGATACGCACCGGCGCGTTGTACTGATACCCTTTTCTCCGAAGCTCCGGCAGTATGGGATGTCCTGCCGTGGCCACCGTCACATGGGGCCGAACATGGTGTGATCGCCCACATAGATGTGTGTATCGTCCACCATCGTCACGCCAAAGTTGCAGTAAACATTCTTTCCGAAGTGGATATGCGCCGCGCCCATATTGGCGTAGAACGGCGGCTCGATATAACACCCCTCCCCGATCTGGGCGAACATCTCTTTCATGAGCGCTTGCCTTTTGTCCATCTCCAAAGGGCGTGTCCGGTTAAATTCATAAAGCCTGTCAAGCCGCTTTGATCGTTCACCCATGGTCTCCTCGTCCCCGGGCAGATATAGTTCTCCCGTGTGTAATTTGTCTTTCATCGCCATTGCAAGCAGCCTCCTTATCCATGGATGCGGACGAATAAGCGGACACGGCAGCCTCCGGCGGCCTTGCCAAACAACATTGTACGATCCGGCGGGGAACTTTTCAAGAGGCCGCGCGAAAGAGCTTTCCGCGGAGGACCCTATCCTCCCCCCCCACTTGACATCCGGCCGCGGATCGGGCTATTATGGATAAAACCGCTGGAACATCATGCCCCGGCGCGAAAAAACGTTGGGGGACGGAAAGGTCTGATCGGATATCCTATGACAAAAGCCAATGACAAAACCTATCTTTTTTCGTCCATGCCTGTTTTTCAGGCGGTGACCCGGCTGTCCGTGCCGATGGTGCTCTCGTCGCTGGTGACCATCGTTTACAACCTGGCGGACACCTTCTTCGTAGGGATGCTCAACGACCCGGTGGAGAACGCCGCCGTGACCCTGGTGTACCCGGTGATGCTGGCGTTCAACGCGGTGAACAACCTGTTCGGCGTAGGCACCTCCAGCATGATGAGCCGGAGCCTGGGCAAAGGGGACCTGGACAAGGTCCGGCTCAGCTCCGCCTTCGGCTTCTACGGGGCGCTGTTTAGCGGACTGCTGTTCAGCCTGCTGTGCACCGTATTCTCCGGGCCGCTGCTGGGCCTGCTGGGGGCGGACGATACCACCCGTCAGGCCACCTACGGCTATATGTTCTGGACCGTGTGCTGCGGCGCCATGCCCGCTATTTTGAATGTGGTCCAGGGCCAGATGGTCCGCAGCGAGGGTTCGGCGGTCCACGCCAGCATCGGCACCATGAGCGGGTGCTTCCTGAACATCCTTCTGGACCCGATCTTCATCCTGCCCTGGGGCCTGGGCATGGGGGCCGCCGGCGCCGGACTGGCCACCTTCCTGTCCAACTGCTTCGCCTGCTGCTATTTCCTGGTCCTGGCCCGGGTGAAGAAGGGCAAGACCTATGTGTGCATGGACATCCGCAAGCTCAAGGGCCTGACCAAGGATGTGGTGCTGGGGATCTTCGGGGTGGGCATCCCCGCGTCGATCCAGAACCTGCTCAACGTGCTGGGCACCACCCTGCTCAACAACTTCACCGCCGTGTTTGAAGCCACCGCCGTGGCCGCCATGGGCGTGGCTCAGAAGCTGCACATGATCCCCATGCAGATCGGCATGGGCTTCGGCCAGGGCATCATGCCCCTGGTCAGCTACAACTACGCCAGCGGCGACCGAAAGCGGATGAAGCAGGTGATCTTGCTGGCCCTGGGGATCGTGGTGCCGGCGATGGCCCTGGTGTCCCTGGGCTACTACCTGGGCGCGCCCTGGCTGATCGGCTCGTTTATGGACGATCCCCAGATCATCGATATCGGCTCCCGGCTGCTGCGGGTCATGGGGCTGAATGTGGTGTTTTTGTGCGTGGACTTCCTGGTGGTAAGCGTGTTCCAGTCCCTGGGCATGGGCCGGTACGCGCTGGCCTTCGCCTTGCTGCGCAAGGTGGTGCTGGAGATCCCCCTGCTGGTGATCTTGAACGAAGTCTACCCCCTCTACGGTCTGCCCTGCGCCCAGCTGATCAGCGAGATCGTGCTGGCGGCTGCCGCCATGCTCATGCTGCGCCGGATCTTCCGCAAGTGCGGGGTCTGAAAAAGCGCTTCGCGCCCACAGCCGGTCCGGCTGTGGGCGCAGGTCTTATCCGGGGAAGTCCTCCACGTCCAGGTCCTGGTAGGGATACTGCCGCTGCCAGCCGTCGGCGCTCTTTTTCAGACTGCTGCGGTGGCGGTGGAGCAGGCGGACGATCGGGTAGACATCGATCCAGATCTCGGAACTGCACTCTTTCTGGCTCTCATCGAAGATCAGCTGCATCCCGAAGTGGAGGTGGACGGTCTGGATGTTGTTCACGTTCTCTTTATCCGAGTAGCCGGTGCGGCCCATGAAGCCGATCAGGTCCCCGGCCTGGACCATGTCCCCCACCGCCAGACCGTCGGCGAAGGGATGGTCCTTTTGCAGGTGGGCATAGTAATAATATCGCCGGGAGTCGAAGGACCGGATCCCGATCCGCCAGCCGCCGTATCGGTTCCAGCCCATGGCCTCCACCATGCCGCCCTCCACCGCCACCACCGGGGTGCCCAGGCTGCCCATCAGATCGTGGCCCAGGTGCTTCCGGGCGAAGCCGAAGGACCGGCCCACGCCAAAATCGTCACAATGGCTGTAGCCGTACCCTGCCGCGATGGGGGAGAACGCCTTCAGGCCGTAGGCGGGCCGCCACTGCCCCTCCACCTGGATCTGGTAGCTGCCCAGCAGCCCGCCCAGCACCGCCTGGTAGGCGTCGTGATAATACGGGTAGTATTTATATGTCTGCCCCAGCAGCTCCTCCGGCGTTTTGTCCCCGGATAGGTCCTGGAAAGCCTTCTTCACCGACGGCAGGGCGCACCTTCCCCCGGTCCGGCAGGCCGCCAGGGCCAACAGATCGATCCAGGAGATGTGGCGCTCCTGGTCGAAGCTTTCTATGTCTTTTTCCATGGCGTATTCCAGGGACTCGTAAGGCACCCCAAAATCCACCCACCGGATCGGCGCGGCCTGCGCCGGGATCGCCAGCCCCAAGATCAGCAGAAAACAAAGGATCGTCCTCTTCATCATCTTCACCTCTTTGGGTTAGGGTGTGACGAAGCGGACGATCCATCCGTTCCAATTATTTCAGATCCTTCCGGATCCCTTCAGCGATCCGGTAGATGTCCTCCATGGTGGAGATGGCGCTGATCTGGGCCTTGTAGTAGCTGCTGTGGGCCACGCCCCGTAAGTACCAGGCAAAATGCTTCCTTGCCTCCAGACAGGCGATGTGCTCGCCCTTGTCCTCCCGGGCCAGCTCAAATTGACGCACCGCCAGATCCACCCGCCGGGCAAGCGGCGGCCGCTCCGGGACGGGACGGCCCTCCAGGGCGGCCCGGACCTGGCCGAAGATCCAGGGGTCGCCGAAGCTGGCCCGGCCGATCATGATCCCATCGGCCCCGGTGCGGTCCATGCATCGCCGGGCGGTCTGGCCGTCCACGATGTCGCCGTTGGCGATCACCGGGATGGACAGCCGGGCCTTGACCTTGCCGATCGTGTCCCAGTCCGCCACCCCGGAGTAGAGCATGGACCGGGTCCGGCCGTGGATGGCGATCATGGCGGCGCCGTTGTCCTCCATCCGGCGGGCAAACTCCTGAACGTTGATGCTGCCCTTGTCCCAGCCCAGGCGGCACTTCACCGTCACCGGCACGTCCACCGCCTGGACCACCGCCGCCAGGATCTGGCCCGCCAGCTCCGGGGTCCGCATCAGGCCGCAGCCGTCCCCGGAGTTGGCGATCTTGGGCATGGGGCAGCCCATGTTGATGTCCACGAAGTCGCAGCCGGAGATCTCCAGGGCAAGCCTCGCCCCCTGGGCCATGATCTGGGGGTCGTTGCCGAAGATCTGGGCGCCGCAGACGCTTCCTTCATTTTTCCGCAGCAAGGCGGCGCTTTTCTTGTCCTTGTACACCAAGGCGCGGCTGGATACCATCTCCGTCACCGTCAAGTTGGCCCCCTCTTGGGCGCAGACGGTGCGGAAGGCCCAGTCCGTCACCCCGGCCATCGGCCCCAGGGCAACGGGAACGCCGATCTCCAGATCTCCGATCTTCATGGATGACCCTCTCTTTCTAAGCTGTTGCCTATGATGATACCACAGCACCCCGGGTTTCGCAAGTCACAGAAGGACGGCGATCAGCCAGGCGATGCCGGTGACCGCCGCGCCGCCAGCGGCCCACACCGGCCCGTACGCGGACAGCTTCTTCCCCGCCTGGACACGGACCGCCCGCTTGGCCTCCTTCAAAAGCATCTCCTCCGTGACCCCTTTGGCCACCGCCTCCTCCTTCAAGATAAAGATCGCCTGCTCGAACAGCTCCTTGTCCGGGCTTTGGACCACGATCACCTGGCGGGATACGCCTTTTACCATGGATCCCCACCTCCTTACATGGAAAGCATCCCCAAGGGAGGGGGAAATTATTCCTGGTCTTTGGGCCGCTTGTACCGGCCCTGGGGACCCCAGGCAGGCAGCGGCAGCCGCTGCATGGCCCCGAAGATCCGCTCTTTCAGGTCCGGGTAGGTCTGGCTCAGGGTGTAGACCAGGGTCTTGATCTCCTCCCGCTTGGTGGTCTTGTCCACCGGACATCGGTTGGCGATCACCGGCAGGGAGCGCCTGGCGGCAAAATTGTCCACGGTCTTTTCGCGGATGTAGAGCATGGGCCGGATCTGGACGATCCCGCTGCGGTCCAGGTCCGTCACCGGCTGGAAGCAGGAGATCCGCCCCTCGTAGATCAGCGACATGAGGAAGGTCTCCACCGCGTCATCGTAGTGGTGGCCCAGGGCCAGCTTGTTGCAGCCCAGGGCCAGGATCGTCTGGTTCAAAGCCCCCCGGCGCATCTTGGCGCACATGGAGCAGGGGTTCTTCTCCTTCCGATGGTCGAAGATGATCGGTCCGATCTGGGTATGGACGATGTGGTGCTCCACCCCCAGCGCCTGGCACCGGGCCGTCACCGGGGAATAGTCCATCCCCAAGCCCATGTCGATGGTCACCGCCACCAGCGCAAAGGGCTTGTCAAAGTATTTCTGCAGCCCCGCCAGCAGCTCCAGCAGCACCAAAGAGTCCTTCCCCCCGGATACTCCTACCGCGATCTTGTCCCCGGCGCGGATCATATCGTAGTCGTCCACGCAACGGCGGACCAGGCCCATCAGCTTCTGCATGTTCGTTCTCCTCCCAAAACCAGCAAAAACAGGATGTGAGCATCCGGGAGCATTTAAGAGCATCCGGGAGCATTTTTGAGTTTGCTTCGGTTTTCGTAAATTTTCGCAAAATAAGTGTTGACATTTGATTTTTGGTATGGTATAAAAATCAAGCGCTTGGAGCCATTGTACTCCCCGCGCCTGGATCTGTCAAATCATTTTAACCTATCGGAGGAAAGCATATGTCCACTACACTCGCTAAGAAGGAGACCCTGCAGCGCAAGTGGTATATCGTTGACGCTGCCGGTAAGCCCCTGGGCCGTACCGCCGTCACCGTGGCCAACCTGCTGCGGGGCAAGCACAAGGTCGATTTCACCCCCAACGTCGATTGCGGCGACTACGTGATCGTGATCAACACCGACAAGGCCATCCTCACCGGCAAGAAGCTGGAGCAGAAGCACTACTACCGTGTTTCCGGCTGGATCGGCGGTCTGAAGGACACCAAGGCCCGGGACATGATGGAGAAGCGGTCTGACTACGCCATGGAGCTGGCCATCAAGGGCATGCTGCCCAAGAACACCATCGGCCGGAACGCCCTGACCCGCGTGCACCTGTACAAGGGTGCCGAGCATCCCCACGCCGCCCAGAAGCCCGAAGCGTGGACCCTGTGATCGGAGGTAACTGACTATGTACGAGAGCAAGAAGAAGTATTACTACGGCACCGGCCGCCGGAAGTCCTCCGTGGCCCGGGTCCGTGTTTATGAGAACGGCACCGGCTCGATCATCATCAACGGCCGGGAGATGGACGACTACTTCGGCCTGGAGACCCTGAAGCTGATCGTGAACCAGCCCCTGGTCACCACCGACCTGGTGGGCAAGGTGGACGTGGTGGTCACCGTGGCCGGCGGCGGCGTTTCCGGCCAGGCCGGCGCCATCCGTCACGGCATCGCCCGCGCCCTGCTGGCCCTGAACCCTGAGTACCGTGCCTCCCTGAAGGCCGCCGGCTTCCTGACCCGCGACCCCAGAATGAAGGAGCGGAAGAAGTACGGCCTCAAGGCCGCCCGCCGCGCGCCCCAGTTCAGCAAGCGCTGATCCCGGCGAGCATACGGCTTCACTTTA
>CALXFQ010000057.1 GCA_944387625.1 uncultured Oscillospiraceae bacterium | reverse complement strand
CCCATAGGGGGAGGCAAGTGGGTGGGCAGGATCTTGGAGCGTAGTATAAAAGTCCTGACACTTCGCCAGGACACTTAGCCCTCCTTTGGAAAGGGCTTTTTTTACAAATTCTTATTATATATTGTATCCTTCCAAAAACCCCTTGTTTTTTTTGTTAAAACATGATAAAATTTAACGTGAAATATTATGGGCGCTCAGCCGCCTTTTTCTGCTGTACAGATAGAAAGGAGTCGATCGGATGTATTCTTCTGCCTATGTATGGGCGAAGGTCTTGAATCACATGGAGGAACGGCTGGGATCGGTGACGGTGTCCGCCTGGTTCGATGACGCAGAGGTGGTGGAGCTGAATGAAGAGCATCTGATCTTGTACTCCTCCTCGGATTTCCGCCGGGAGATCATCCGCAGCCGCTGTACCGCCCACATCGAAGAGGCGCTGAAGGAGATCTTCAATTCCAACGCCAAGCTGATCGTGTTCGGCGACGAGGAGCTGAAAGCCCACCGCTCCAAGGGCAAGCGCGCCAGCGCCATGGATTTCAACCCCCAGTTCACCTTTGAGAATTTCATCGTCGGCCCCAGCAACCGCATGGCCCACTCCGCCGCCATCGCCGTGTCCAAGACCCCGGGCCAGGTGTATAACCCCCTGTTCATCTACGGCCCCCCTGGCGTAGGCAAGACCCATCTGCTCTACGCCATCGCCAACGTGATCCGCAACCAGAACCCTCACGCCAACATCGTCTTCATCAAAGGCGACCAGTTCACCATCGAGCTGGTGGACGCGATCAAAAACTCCACCAACATCGAGTTTCGGAACAAATACCGGGAAGCGGACCTGTTTTTGATCGACGATATCCAGTTTATCGCCGGCAAGGAGTCCACCCAGGAGGAGTTCTTCCACACCTTCAACAAGCTCTACGAAGAGCACAAGCAGATCGTGATGACCTCCGACCGAAAGCCCAGCGACATGGCCACCCTGGAGGACCGGCTTCGGACCCGGTTCGAGTGGGGCCTGATCATGGACATCCAGCCCCCGGACTACGAAACCAGAATGGCGATCATCCAGAACAAGGCCACCAGTCTGGGCATGGAGCTTCCTGACGATGTGTGCAACTACATCGCCGTGAACGTGACCAACAACGTCCGGCAGATCGAAGGCACGGTCAAGAAGATCCTGGCCTACCGGGACCTGAACAATATGCCCATGGACCTGCCCAACGTGTCCCGGGCGATCGACGATATGTTCAAGGCCGAGGGCAACGCGGTGCCTACCGCCGCCCTGATCATCACCCAGGTGTGCAAATTCTATTCCGTGGAGGAGGCCACCCTGCGGGGCAGTCAGAAGAGCAAGGGCATCGCCGAGGCCCGCCAGGTGGCCATGTACCTGATCCGGAAGCTGACCAACCTGAGCCTGCCGGACATCGGCAAGGAGTTCGGCAAGGACCACTCCACTGTGCTCTACAACATCCGCAAGGTGGAGACCGCCCTGAAAAAGAACGACGCCACCATGCAGAACAATATTCGGGACATCACCGCCAATATCAACTCCTGCCTCTGAAAAATTCCACAGGGGCTGTGGAATGTGGGATCAAAAGCTGTTGGATCGAAGGTCCGGGTCCCCGGGAAAAGAGGATCGTGGAAAGATCGTGGGATCTTTTGACGCCGATCGTGGAAAAAAAGTGCCTGCGCCCCAGGACATTTTTCCGGTTTTCCACATAAGTTTCCCCTACTGCTCCTAAAACTACCTAAGTTATTTATTTTAAGATATATATATCCATCTTCAGGAAAGGAATTTGGCCATGCGTTTTACCTGTGAAAAAGATCAGCTGGTGACGGGACTGAACATCGCCAGCCGCGCCGTGGCGCAAAAGAGCAGCCTGACGGTGCTGGAGGGCATTTTGTGCCGGGCAGGCCGGGAGGGCCTGGAGCTTACCGGCTACAATATGGAAACCGGGATCACCTATCTGGTGGAGGCGGACATCGCCGATCCCGGCGTGTGCATCCTGCCGGCCAGGCTCTTTGGGGACATCATCCGCCGTCTGCCGGAAGGGACGGTGACGGTGGTGGTGGACGAGAGCTATAAGATCTCCATCCGGGCGGGCTACGCCTCCTTCACCATCAGCGCCGAGGACGCCCAGGACTACCCGGAACTGCCGGACATCGGCAGCGGCCGGAGCGTAGGGATCCCCCAGGACCAGCTCAAGGCGCTGATCGGGGGCACGATCTTTGCCGTGTCCGAAAATCAGGGCCGCCCGATCCATACCGGCGTGAAATTCGAGGTCACCGCCGACACGATCTCCGCCATCGCCGTGGACGGCTTCCGGCTGGCCCGGCGGACCTACCACACCGCCGCCCCCACCGGCCGGAACATGGACTTCGTGGTGCCGGCGGCAGGCTTGAAGGAAGTGGAGAAGATCCTCTCCGACGTGGAGGAGGAGGCCTTCTTCACCCTTGGCCCCAAACACATCCTGTTCCAGATCGGCCGGGCCACCCTGATCTGCCGGCTGCTGGAAGGGGAGTTCCTGGACTGGCGGCGGGTGGTGCCTACCGACTGCCCGATCAAGCTCTGCGCCCATGTGGCGGACCTGTCCGCCTCCATCGAGCGGGTGGGGCTGATCGTGTCGGAGAAGTATAAAAGCCCGGTGCGGTGCGTGTTCTCCGACCAGGTGCTGCTGCTGAAGACCAACACCACCATCGGCGCCGCCGAGGATCGGTGCGCCATCGCCGGGGACGGCAAGGAGCTGGAGATCGGCTTCAACGTGCGCTACCTGGCCGACGCTCTCCGGGCGGTGCCTGGGGAGGAAGTGATCCTGGAGCTGACCAACAGCCTCAGCCCGATCGTGTTCACCCCGGCCCAGGAGAAGCAGGACTTTGCCTACATGGTCCTGCCGGTGCGGATCCGGAACGGCTAAAGGAGCGGCTATGAACGTAAAAGTGAAGATCAAAAGCGAAGCGGTGCCCGTACCGATCGGCACCGAATATATCAAGCTGGAAGCGGCCATGAAGCTTGCCAATATCGTTCCCTCCGGCGGATCTGCCAAGGTGGCGATCCAGGAGGGCAGCGTCACCGTCAACGGGGAGGTCTGCGCCATGCGGGGCAGGAAGCTCTACCCCGGGGACCGATTCCGTTTTGACGGCCAGGACTATCTGATCTCGATCCATGGGGCTTGAGCGGCTGGAACTGCGGGACTTCCGGAACCACGGCCATCTGGCGCTGGACCTGGACCCGGGGGTGAACCTGATCGTAGGGGACAATGCCCAGGGCAAGACCAACCTGCTGGAAGCGATCGGCTTCCTGGGATCGGGCAAGAGCTTCCGCACCCAGCGCCAAAGTGAGCTGATCCGCTTCGGCGCGGATATGGCGGAGCTGGAAGGCACCGTTTTCGCCCAGGACCGGCATCAGACCATCCGCTGGGTGCTCTTTTCCGGGGCCAGGCCCCGGATGCTTTGGCGCAACGGGGCAAAAAAACGCTCCGCCGGTGAGCTGGGCGGCTTACTGCCCTCCGTGCTCTTCTGCCCGGAGGACCTGACCCTGCTCAAAGGCGGCGCGGCTCAGCGCCGCCGGTTCATGGACCAGGCGTTATGTCAACTGCGCCCCAACTACGAGGCGGCGATCGGGGAATACCAGAAGATCTTGGAGCAAAAGAGCCGGATCTTAAAGGACAAGGAGGAGAACATCGCCGTGCTGGCGGTGCTTCCTGAGTTCAATGACCGGCTGTGCCAGGTGGGGGCCATGGTGATCTCCTACCGGGCAAGGTTCTTCCAGGCCCTGGCCCGGGAGGCGGCGGTCTATCACCGCCAGTTCTCCGGGGAGCTGGAGGCTCTGGCGCTGGGCTATAAGACCGTGTCCACGGTGACGGACCCTTTTGCTCCCGTGGAAACGATCCGGGGCCAGCTCCAGGCCCATCTGGAGGAGCACTACCGGGCGGAGCTTGCCAGCCAGCAATGCCTTACCGGGCCGCACAAAGACGATTTTGAAGTTTCCCTGAATGGGATCGGCGTCCGGGCCTTTGGCTCTCAGGGCCAGACCCGCACCGCCACCATCAGTTTGAAGCTGGCCCTGCGGCAGCTCATGAGCCGGGAGTTCGGCCAGGAGCCGGTGCTCCTGCTGGACGATGTGCTCTCGGAGCTGGACCCGAAGCGGCAGGATTTTCTTCTCAACCAGATCCACCGGGGACAGGTGTTCATCACCTGCTGCGAGCCAGGCCGGTTCACCCGGCTGGGCACCACCATCCCCATCGGCGTCCAGCCGGCGGGGGATGGGCTTTAACAAAGAAAGGAATGGTTCGATCCATGTCTGACGAAACCAAAGTGACCCAAGCCTACGGCGCGGAACAGATCCAGGTCCTGGAGGGCCTGGAAGCGGTCCGCAAGCGGCCTGGTATGTATATCGGCTCCACCTCCTCATCGGGCCTGCACCATCTGGTCTATGAGATCGTGGACAACGCCATCGACGAGGCGCTGGCAGGGTACTGCACCCACATCGCCGTGACGATCAATAAAGGCAACTCCATCACCGTCACCGACGACGGCCGGGGCATCCCGGTGGACCTCCAGCCCCAGACCGGCCGGCCGGCGCTGGAGGTGGTGTATACCGTGCTCCACGCCGGCGGAAAATTCGGCGGCGGCGGCTACAAGGTATCCGGCGGCCTCCACGGCGTAGGCGCTTCGGTGGTCAACGCCCTGTCCGAATGGCTCCAGGTCCGGGTCCACAAAAACGGCAACATCTACCAGATGCGCTTCGCCCGGGGCAATATCACCCAGGAGATGACCATCGTGGGCAAGACCGACCGCACCGGCACGGAAGTGACCTTCCAGCCGGACCCGGAGATGTTCGACGTGCTGGAATACGACTACGAGATCCTCCACACCCGGATGCGGGAGAAGGCGTTCCTCACCGCCGGGCTGAAGATCACCATCACCGACCACCGGGGCGAAGAGCCGGTGGGGGACAGTATGTGCTACGAAGGGGGCATCCGGGAGTTTGCCGCCTGGTGCAATCGGAACAAGACCCCGCTCCACAGCGACGTGATCTATCTCAGCGGCTCCAAGGGGGACGCCTCCGCCGAGATCGCGGTGCAGTATAACGACGGATACAACGAATTCCTGCTGTCCTTTGCCAACGAGGTGAACACCCCCGAAGGCGGTATGCACGAAACGGGCTTCAAGACCGCCCTGACCCGGGTGCTGAACAACTACGGTGTGAAAAACAACATCATCAAAGGCGACGACAAGGTGTCCGGCGAGGACTGCCGGGAGGGCATCACCGCGATCATCTCGGTGAAGCTCACCGACGCCCAGTTCGAGGGCCAGACCAAAGCCAAGCTGGGCAACGCCTATATCCGCACCCTGGTGGATCAGATCGTCAATGACCAGCTGACCACCTATTTTGAAGAGCATCCGGCCACCGCCCGGGCGATCTTGGAGAAGGCCATGATGGCCAACCGGGCCAGAGAGGCCGCCCGGAAGGCCCGGGACTCGATCCGCCGGAAGACCGGCCTGGAATCCGGCCAGATGCCGGACAAGCTCCAGGACTGCAACGAGCGGGATCCGGCGCTGTGCGAGCTGTATATCGTGGAGGGCGACTCCGCGGCAGGCTCCGCCATCCAGGGCCGGGACTCCCGGTTCCAGGCGATCTTGGCCATGTGGGGCAAGATGCTCAACGTGGAAAAGGCCCGGGCGGATAAGATCTACGGCAACGACAAGCTCTATCCTCTGATCGTGGCCCTGGGGGCAGGGATCGGAGAGGAGTTCGACATCGAAAAGCTTCGGTATCACAAGGTGATCATCATGTCCGACGCGGACGTGGACGGCGCCCACATCCGTACCCTGCTTCTGACCTTCTTCTTCCGGTATATGCGTCCCCTGATCGAGCGGGGGTATGTGTACTCCGCGGTGCCGCCGCTTTACAAGCTCAAGCGGGGCAAGACCGAGCGGGTGGCCTACTCCGACCAGGAGCGGGACCGGGTATCCGCCGAACTGCGGGGGGATAACAACGCCAAGGTGGAGATCTCCCGGTTCAAGGGCCTGGGCGAGATGGACGCCCACGAGCTGTGGGAGACCACCATGGACCCGGAGAAGCGGACCTTGCGCCGGATCGGGCTGGAGGACGCCCAGCGGGCGGACGCGATCTTCACCGTGCTCATGGGCGAGCAGGTGGAGCCTCGGAAGGATTGGATCGAGCGCAACGCCAAATACGCCGTGAATATCGACATTTAAGGAGGTGATATCTGATGGCAGGACACAACAGAAGCTATAGACCGGAGGATATCGCCTTCCCGGACCAGGTGATCACCAACAGCGACCTGGTGGACGAGATGGAGAAGTCCTACATCGAGTACGCCATGTCCGTGATCGTGGGCCGGGCCTTGCCGGACGTGCGGGACGGCCTGAAGCCGGTCCACCGGCGGATCCTGTATACCATGTACGAAAGCGGGCTGACTTCCGACAAGCCCTTTAAAAAGTCCGCCACCTGCGTAGGCGATGTGCTGGGCAAGTACCATCCCCATGGCGACGCCTCCGTGTACGACGCCATGGTCCGTCTGGCCCAGGATTTCTCCATGCGCTATGTGCTGGTGGACGGCCACGGCAACTTCGGTTCTGTGGACGGCGACCCGGCGGCGGCCTACCGTTACACCGAGGCCCGGCTGAGCAAGCTCTCCAACGAGATGCTTCGGGACATCGACAAGGACACGGTGGACTGGGACCCCAACTTCGACGAGAGCCGGAAAGAGCCCAGAGTCCTCCCCAGCCGGTTCCCCGATCTGCTGGTCAACGGCTCCTCGGGCATCGCCGTGGGCATGGCCACCAACATCCCGCCGCACAACCTGGGCGAGGTGATCGACGCTTGCGTAACGGTGCTGGACGATCCGGAATGTACCCTGGCGGACCTGATGGAGCACATCTCCGGCCCGGATCTTCCCACCGGCGGCATCATCATGGGCCGCAGCGGCATCCGGGCGGCCTACGCCACCGGCCGGGGGAAGGTGGTGGTCAGAGCCAGGACCGAATTTGAAGAGTTCGGCAAGGATCGGATGCGGATCATCGTCACCGAGCTTCCCTACCAGGTCAACAAGCGCCAGCTGATCCGGAAGATCGCGGACCAGGTCAAGGACAAGCGCCTGGAGGGGATCTCCGACCTGCGGGACGAAACGGACCGCAACGGTATGCGGATCGTGATCGAGCTGAAGCGGGACGCCAACCCCCAGGTGGTGCTGAACAACCTGTTCAAACAGACCGAACTGCAGACCAGCATCGGCGTGATCCTGCTGGCGCTGGTGGACGACCAGAAACAGCCTAAGATCTTGTCCCTGCGCCAGATCCTGGACGAATACCTGGCTTTCCAGATGCAGGTGCTCACCCGGCGGACGGAGTTCGACCTGAAAAAGGCCCGGGAGCGGGCCCATCTGCTGGAAGGACTGCTGATCGCCCAGGACAATATCGACGAAGTGATCCGGATCATCCGCTCCGCCTACGATGACGCCCGGGAGCGGCTCATGGCCCGGTTCGGTCTGGACGAGATCCAGGCCCAGGCCATTTTGGATATGCGGCTGAAGGCCCTCCAGGGCCTGGACCGGGAGAAGCTCCAGGCGGAGTTCGATGAATTGCAGCAGAAGATCCACTACTTCCTGGACCTGCTTGCGGACCCGGAGAAGCTGAAAGCGGTGCTTCGCCAGGAACTGCTGGAGATCCGGGACCGCTTCGCCGACGCCCGGAAGACCCAGATCCAGGAGCTGGAAGACGAGATCGACATCGAGGACCTGATCGCCGAGGAGCAGTGCGTGTTCACCATGACCGCCGCCGGGTACATCAAGCGGACCCCGGCCAGCGAGTACGCCGCCCAGGGCAAAGGCGGCATGGGCCGCAAGGGCATGGCTACCCGGGAGGAGGACTATGTGACCACGGTGTTCACCGCCTCCAGCCACGATCACATCTTCTTCTTCACCGACAAGGGCCGGGTGTTCCGAAAGAAGGGCTACCAGATCCCGGAGGCGGGCCGTACCGCCCGGGGCAGCAACATCGTCAACATCCTGCAAGTGGAGCAGGGGGAGAAGGTCTCCGCCATGATCCACACCCGGGACCTGGACAACGACCAGCTCTTCCTGACCATGATCACCCGCAACGGCACGGTGAAGCGTCTGGGCGTCAGCGCCCTGAAGAACCTGCGTAATGTGGGGATCCGGGCGCTGACCCTGGAGGACGGGGACGAGCTGATCGAGGTCAAGGAGACCGACGGCCATCAGAAGATCCTGATCGCCACCCACGACGGTATGGCCTGTGTCTTCCAGGAGGAGGACGTGCGGCCTATGGGCCGGACGGCGGTAGGCGTCCGGGGCATCCGCCTCCGGGAGGGGGACTTTGTAGTAGGCGCCGCCCGGGCCAAGGATGACAAGGCGGTGCTCACGATCACCGAGAACGGCTACGGCAAGCGCACCCCGATCGGGGACTACCGGGTGACCAACCGGGGCTCCATCGGCGTGAAGAACTATGAGGTCACGGAAAAGACCGGCAAGGTGGTGGGCGTGAAGGTGGTGGACGGCAGCGAGGATCTGCTGCTGATCACCCAGTCCGGCACCATCATCCGCACCGACGTGGACGCGATCCGGATCGCCGGCCGGGCCACCCAGGGCGTGATCGTCATGCGGTTCAAGGAAGACGGGGACCGGGTGATCGGCCTGGCCCTGGCGGAGAAGGAAGAGCCGTGAAGACCGTGACGCTGTATACCGACGGGGCCTGTTCCGGCAATCCCGGCCCCGGCGGCTGGGGAGCGATCTTGGAGTACCAGGGCCACGAGCTGGAGCTGTCCGGCGGGGAACAAAGCACCACCAACAATCGGATGGAGCTGACCGCGGTGATCCAGGGCCTGAAACGGCTGAAAGAGCCCTGCGTGGTGGAGCTGTATTCCGACTCCAAGTATGTGATCGACGCCCTGGAAAAGGGCTGGGCGGTGAACTGGCAGCGCCGGGGCTGGGTGAAGGGGGACAAAAAGCCCGCCCTGAACCCGGACCTGTGGCAGGAACTGCTGGACCTGGCAAAGATCCACGACCTGCGCTGTCATTGGGTAAAAGGCCACGCCCAAAACCCCAAAAACGAACGCTGCGACGCGCTGGCCGTAGCCCAGTGGAAAAAGCTGAAATAACGGACCAAATAGGTCCGGCAAATACCGACCCAAAAAAACACCGGCGTGGCCCAAAAAGACCACGCCGGTGTGGTTTATATGGTTTTGTATGTCTTCATCTGTCTTTGTATGTCTTTGATGTAGTACTCTCTGAAAGAGCGTTCCCACCTTCCACCAGCCCCCTTGGCTCTCCACCAGCCCCCTTGGCTCTCCCTCTGGGAGAGCTGGCACAGGCCCAAAGGGCCTGTGACTGAGAGGGTGGCGACCTACCGCAATCGAGGAACGCTATACAAAAGAAACAGCGTGAGCACCCTCTCCGTCAGGCCGTTCGGCCTGCCACCTCTCCCATAGGGAGAGGCAAGTGGGTGGTACGA
>CALXFQ010000056.1 GCA_944387625.1 uncultured Oscillospiraceae bacterium | reverse complement strand
GAGGACCCGGACGCCCCCGGCCGGTACTTTATCCAGGTCCACATCCCCTGCCGGACCTGCCTGGCTTTGGAAATACATCGTCCTGAGCAATAATACAAGGGTTTTGGCCCCACACTTTGGTGTGGGGCCAGTTTTTATGGTCCGATCAAACGGCGGCAGGCGGCGGCCAGGGCGTGGAGGGTATCGCAGGCCGCCATAGGACAAACGGCGCTGAAGGTCTGGACGCTCTTGATATGCGCCCAATGCCGCTGGGGCAAGGGGTTGAGCCACAGCACCCTGCCGCAGAGCCGCTTGGCCTCCCGCAAGGCCGCCACGGCCCGCCCCTGGTCGATGGTCTTGGTGTCCGAAAGGATGATCAGGGTGGTGGCGCCGTTGAGGGCCGGGGGATGCATGGCGCACAGCCGTTCCAAAGCGCTGCCCAGGTCCGTGCCTTTGCCATAGATCCCCCGCTCCTTCACATAGCCGCGGAACAGATCCATGTTCTGCAGGCTGAACGCGTCCGCCTCCACCATCTCCTCGGAAAACAAAAACACACGGGAATAGTCGGACACCTGGTTCAATGACTGGATGAACCGAAGAGCAAATTCGGAAAACTGGACCATGGACCCGGAAACGTCGCACAGCAGCACCAAACGGCGGCGGTGGTCATGCTTGCGCTTGTATTTCAGCTTATACATTCTCCCGCCGGTCTCCAAGCTCTTGCGGATCGTGGGGCGCAGATCTAACTGACCGCTGTGGGCCTTTCTCCCCCGCTTGGCGGTCAGCTCCCCGCTGAGCTGCCGGGACAGGCTCTGGATGATCGAAATGGCCTTGGGGATCTGGGCGTCCTTGAACTGGGAGATGTCATAAAACAACAGCCCCAGCTCCGGGTCGGCGGCCTGGACCCCCAGAGCCGCGTCCTCCATCCGCATTTGCTGTTCCAAAAGGCTCTTTGCAAACACCGAGTGGATGAAGTTGCTGTAAAGCTCCGGGTTCCGCTCCGCGTTATCCCGATAGCGGTCCATGAACCTGCGGAGCCGGTCCCGCTCCTCCTGGGGCATGGTCACATAGGTCTGCATCTGCTGGCTGCTCAGGTCCATGGACTGGCCGTTGACCTGAAGATCCTCCCGGGCCTCCTGCCGGGCCTGCTCGATCTGCCGGTCCTGGCGCGCCTGCTCCATGGCCTGGCGCTTCATCCGTTCCTCGGAGATGAAAAAGCCGTCAAACACCCGGTCGAAGATCATCTGCTCCTCCCGGGACCGGGCATAGACCATCCGAAGGGCCAGTTTCACCCGATCCCGGTCCTCAAAGCCGATCTGGGTCAAGATCCGGGCGGCGTCCGCCGTTTCCTGGGGACTGACATTCAGCCCTTCCAGCCGGAGCATCCGGGAGAACTGGCCCAGCTTTTCCAGGTAGACCCCCGGATCAGCCATGGCTGTGGCCTCCGCAGTGACCACCGCAGCCGCAATGGTCCGTATGACCCGTCCCTTCCTCCATCTCCCACAGAGCCGCCAGGTCCTCGTTGTTTTTCAGCAGGAACCCGGCGGTCTGCCGCAAAGCGTCCGGCGTCAGCTCCCGAACGCCCAGCGCGTCCAGCGCCGCCGCCCAGTCCAGGGTCTCGGCAATGGAGGGCTTTTTTAAGATCGCCTCGTTGTCCCGAAGGCGATGGACCGCCAGGGCCACCTGATGGGCCAGCCGGTCATCGATATGGGGCAGCTTGGCCCGCAGGATCGCCAGCTCCTTCTCCAGGTCCGGGTACTCGATATACATATAGGCGCACCGGCGGCGCAGGGCCTCGGAAAGGGGGCGGGTCCGATTGGAGGTCAGCACCACGAAAGGCACGGACTTGGCCCGGACCGTGCCCAACTCCGGAATCGTGACCTGCATCTCCGACAGCAGTTCCAATAAGAACGCCTCGAACTCCTCGTCCGCCTTGTCGATCTCATCGATCAGCAGGACCACCGGCTTCTCCGACCGGATCGACTGGAGCAGCGGCCGCTCCAGCAGGTATCCTTCGCTGAACAGGCTTCGGGTCAGCTCCTCGCTGTCCTTGGCGCCCATGTTCACCTGGATCGCCAGGAGCTGCTTCTGATAATTCCACTCATACAGGGCCTTGCTCTCGTCCAGCCCCTCGTAACACTGCAGCCGCACCAGATCCCGGTCCAGAGCCGCCGCCATCACCTTGGCGATCTCGGTCTTGCCCACGCCGGCAGCGCCCTCGATCAGCAGGGGCCGGCCCAGCTTCAGGGCCACGGACAGCACCGTCACAAGCGTATCGTCGTGGATATAGTGGGACTGGTCCAGCTTTTCTTTTAATGCTTGGATCTCCATATGCTCCTCCGTTTTTTTCTTTAGTATACAAAAAACCTGCCAATAAATCAATGGCCCGGCATCCCGCCGAAAAAACTGTTGCAAAATACCCGGATCGGCAGTAAAGTATCCATGTGCATTTGGATGAAAAAGAGGTATCACGATGAAAAACATGGATTTCAAGCGCAAACTGCCGGTCCCCAAGCAGATCAAGGAGCTGTATCCCCTTACCCCGGAACTGGCGGCGGTGAAAGAGGCCCGGGACGTCCAGATCGCCAAGGTCTTCACCGGCGAGAGCAAGAAGATGGCCCTGATCGTAGGCCCTTGCTCCGCGGACCGGGAGAACGCGGTGCTGGATTACTGTGACCGGCTGGCACGGCTCCAGGACAAGGTGTCCGATAAACTGGTCCTGATCCCCCGGGTCTATACCAACAAGCCCCGGACCACCGGCGACGGCTACAAGGGCCTGCTCCATCAGCCGGACCCAGGAAAGGGATCGGATATGCTGGAAGGGGTGATCGCCATCCGCCGCCTCCACACCAACGTGCTGGCCAAGACCGGCCTGCCCACCGCCGACGAGATGCTCTACCCGGACAATTACCGCTATCTCTCCGACCTGCTGAGCTATGTGGCGGTCGGCGCCCGAAGCGTGGAGAACCAGGAGCACCGGCTCACCGCCAGCGGCATCAGCATCCCCGTGGGGATGAAGAACCCCACCAGCGGCGACATCTCGGTGATGCTCAACGCCATCATGGCGGCCCAGCACCCCCACACCTTCATCTATCGGGGCTGGGAGGTGGAGACCACCGGCAACTGTTTGGCCCACGCGATCGTTCGGGGGTATGTGAACCGCCATGGCGAATCCATGCCCAACTACCATTTCGAGGAACTGGAGCATCTTTACAACGCATACGCCGCCAAGGGCCTGAAGAACATGGCCCTGATCATCGACGCAAACCACGCCAATTCCGGGAAAAAGTTTGCCGAACAGCCCCGGATCTGCAAAGAGGTCCTGCACTCCTGCCGCCACAGTGAGAGCATCCGCTCCATGGTCAAGGGCTTTATGATCGAGTCCTACCTGGAAGAAGGCAGTCAGAAGATCGGCGAGAACGTCTACGGCAAGTCCATCACCGACCCCTGCCTGGGCTGGTCCGCCACCGAGCGGCTGATCCTGGACATGGCGGACCTGATCTGAACTCCTCCCCTGTCGCGCCCTTGGGCGCGACAGGGCGCTTTTTTAGGCCCAAAAAACACTTGACAAGGCCCTGCCCCATCGGGTATACTATCAAAAGTTAGCGGTGGCTAATCACCTTTGCGGTGCCGGACAGGTTTGGTCCTTTTGCCGGTCTGCCTACAGCGGCGAAACCTGGCCGCTTTTATTTCAGATCCAAGGTTAGCTTTTGCTAACCATCAGAAAACATGGAAAGGGGTCATCGGATATGATGATCAACAAGCGGCTGATCGGCATGGTCAGCGAAAGCAAAAAATATATCGCCGCCAATGTGGCCTTTCAATGGATCAGCCTGGCCGCCAATGTGACCATGATGGCCTCCATCGCCTATCTGATCGCGGGGGTCTTTCAGGACCGGCTTTCCACGGCGCGATCTCTGGGCGCCGCCGTGCTGGCGGCCCTGGCCCTGGGGATCCGCTGGCTGTGTACGATCGGCGCGAGCCGCATGAGCTTTCGTTCCTCCGCCGTTGTGAAGCGAAAACTGCGCAGCCGCATCATGGAAAAGCTCCTGGACCTGGGGACCTCGTACAACCAGCAGGTCAACACCAGCGAGGTGGTCCAGGTGGCGGTGGAGGGCGTGGATCAGCTGGAAACTTACTTCGGCGCCTATCTTCCCCAGTTTTTTTACGCCCTCCTTGCGCCGTTGACGCTGTTTGCGGTGCTGTGCTTCGTCAGTATCCCCGCCGCAGTGGTCCTGCTGGTCTGCGTGCCGCTGATCCCTGTCGCGATTGCGGCGGTGCAGACCTGGGCGAAGAAGCTCTTGAGCAAGTACTGGGGGGCGTACACCGCCCTGGGAGATACCTTTCTGGAAAATCTGCAGGGCATGACCACCCTGAAGATCTACCGGGCCGACGGTTTTAAAAGTGACGAGATGGACCGGGAGGCGGAAAACTTTCGGAAGATCACCATGAAGGTGCTGTCCATGCAGCTCAACTCCATCACCATCATGGACCTGGTGGCCTACGGCGGAAGCGCCCTGGGCATCCTGATCGCCCTCTCCCAGTTTGGGAAGGGCCATGTGACCCTGGCCGGGTGTCTGATGATCATTTTACTTTCGGCAGATCTGTTCATCCCCATGCGCCAGCTTGGCTCGTTCTTCCACGTGGCCATGAACGGCATGGCCGCCAGTGAGAAGATCTTCCGACTGCTGGATCTGCCGGTGCCGGAGCCTGGGACCGCCTCCGTTCCGGCGGATGTGACCATCGTCTGCCGGGACCTGAGTTATTCCTACCAGGAGGGCCGGCCGGTCCTTCAAAACGTGGAGATGGTCTTCCCCCAAGGCGCCCTCACCGCCCTGGTAGGCGAAAGCGGATGCGGCAAGTCCACCCTTTCCGCCATTTTGATGGGCAGGAATAAAGACTATCACGGCAGCGTCACCATTGGCGGCGTGGAGCTGAAAGATCTTGCCGAGGATGCCTTGATGCAGGCCGTGACCTATGTGGGCCACCAAAGCTGTCTGTTCAAAGGCACCGTTCGGGAGAATCTGCTCATGGGCCGTCCCGATGCCACCGACCAGGCGCTTTGGGATGTCCTTGAACAGGTCCGGCTGGCAGGCTTCCTGCGTTCGGAGCAGGGGCTGGACACCCTGCTTCTGGAGAAGGGCAGCAATTTCTCCGGCGGACAGTGCCAGCGTCTGGCCCTGGCCCGGGCGCTGCTCCACGATACGCCGGTGTACATTTTCGACGAGGCCGCCTCCAACATCGACGTGGAGAGCGAAGAGCAGATCATGACGCTGATCCATGGTCTGGCCCGGAAAAAGACCGTGATCTTGATCAGCCACCGGCTCGCCAACGTGGCCAACGCCGACAACATCTATGTACTGCAAAACGGCGTGTTGGCAGAAGCAGGCGGCCATGAACATCTGCTGGAGCAAAAAGGCGCTTACAAGGCCCTTTGGCGTGCTCAGCAGGATCTGGAAAAGTTTGGAGGTGACGCGGCATGAAAAAAAGAAGTCCTGTCCAGGTGATGACAAAACTGATCGTGCTGGTAAAGCCCCTTACCGGCTTTATGCTCCTGGCGGTCCTTCTGGGCCTGGTGGGTCATCTATGCGCCGCCTTTCTCACCATTTTAGGCGGGTACGGGATCTTATCGGTCTTGGGCCACGGGCCGTCCATGGCGGCGGTGGGGGCTTGCCTGATCGTATGCGCGCTGGCCCGGGGGCTTTTGCGCTACGGGGAACAGACCTGCAACCATTACATCGCCTTCAAGCTCCTGGCCCTGATCCGAAACCGGGTGTTCCAGGCCCTGCGGCGGCTTTGCCCCGCCAAGCTGGAAGGCCGGGACAAAGGGGACCTGATCTCGGTGATCACCTCGGACATCGAGCTGTTGGAGGTCTTCTACGCCCACACCATCTCCCCTGCCGCCATCGCCTTTTTGTTCAGCCTGATCATGGCCGTGTTCATCGGCAGCTTCCACTGGCTGCTGGGCCTGTTCGCCCTGGCGGCCTACGGGGTGGTCGGCATCGCGATCCCCCTGCTGATCTCCCATCTCAACGGCGACAGCGGACAGAAATTCCGGGACCGGTCCGGGGACCTGAGCAGCTTTGTGCTGGACAGTCTGCGTGGCCTTTCAGAGCTTCAGCAGTACGCCCAGGGCCGGGAACGAATGGCCAAACTCACCGAGAAGACGTACGAGCTGACCCAGGTGGAAGATCGGATGAAGCGGCAGTCCGGGCGAAACAGAGCCTTGACCAATACGGTGGTCCTGGTGGCAGATCTGGGGGTGCTGTTCCTGTCCATTTGGCTGTATCAGAAAAACGCCCTGTCATTTGACGGCGTGCTGATCCCCACCCTGGCCCTGTTCTCCTCCTTCGGCCCGGTGATCGCTCTGGCAGATCTGGGCAGTACCCTGCAAAACACCCTGGCCGCCGGCAACCGGGTCCTGGACATCCTGGAAGAGGAGCCGGTAGTGGAGGAAGTCAGCGGCAAGCCCGGCACGGCGTTTTTCGGTGCCGAGGCCCGAAATGTCACCTTCTCCTATGAAAAAGAACAGATCCTTACGGATGTGACCGTTCCGATCCGGCCCAGCACCATCCTGGGCATCTCCGGCAGGAGCGGCAGTGGAAAATCCACCCTTCTGCGTCTTTTTATGCGGTTCTGGGACGTGCAGGAAGGGCAGGTCTGCCTCTCCGGCCGGCCGGTGGCCCAGATCAACACCCAGGACCTGCGGCAGATGGAAAGCTTCGTCACCCAGCAGACCCATCTGTTCCATGACAGCATCCGCAACAATCTTCGGATCGCCCGGCTGGACGCCACGGACGAGCAGATCCAGGCCGCCTGTAAAAAGGCTTCGGTCCACGACTTTATCATGAGCCTGCCCCAGGGCTACGACACCCCGGTGGGCGAGCTGGGGGATACCCTCTCCGGCGGGGAACGCCAGCGGCTGGGCCTGGCCCGGGCCTTCCTCCACGACGGGCCTTTGATGCTGTTGGATGAACCTACCAGCAATCTAGACAGTCTGAACGAGGCGGTGATCCTGCGATCCCTTCACCGGGAACGAGGAGGCAAGACCGTGGTGCTGGTATCCCACCGGGCCTCCACCATGTCCATCGCCGATCAGGTCTATACCCTGGAGCAAGGGAGGGTGTGCTGATGGTGGATGTGGCCCGCAAACGGGAGCAGGAAAAGGCCCTGGTCTCCCAGATGATCGCCTTATATTGCAGAAAAAACCATCACACAAGCTCCGGCCTTTGCCCGGAGTGTCAGGCGCTGGACCAGTATGCCCGACAGCGCAGTGACCGATGCCCCTTCATGGAGCGCAAGACCTTTTGCTCCAACTGCCCGGTCCACTGCTACAAGCCCCAGATGCGGGAGAAGATCCGGCAGGTCATGCGCTTCTCCGGCCCCCGGATGCTGCTTTCCCATCCCAAGGTCGTGATCCGGCACATGATCGAAACGAAAAAAGAAAAGCATAGAATGGAGCGAGATAAATGAGATTGAAGAAACTGATCTACTTGTTCTTAGGCTTTCTGGGCCTGGGCCTTGGCGCGGTGGGGGCCGTGGTGCCGTTGCTGCCGGCCTTCCCCTTCCTGCTGCTGGCGGCGGTATGCTTTGCCAAAAGCTCTCAGAAACTGCACACCTGGTTCACATGCACCAAGCTCTACAAAAACAATTTGGAGAGCTATGTAAAAGGCCGGGGCATGACTAAGAAGACCAAGGTCAAGATCATGATCACCGTCACGGCGCTGATGAGCATCGGCTTTGTGATGATGCATCAGGTCCTGATCGGTCAGATCGTCCTGGCAGGGGTATGGCTGTTCCACATCCTCTACTTCCTGTTTGGCGTCAAGACCATCCAGCCCGGCAGTCAGGAAGCCGCTTCCCAGGCATGACCGCGGAGAAGACCCGCCAAAGTTCGAAATTTTTCCAGCTTTGGCGGGTCTTCTTCTGGTAGAGGGTCTAAAAGCCCCGGGGTCTTGGGCATGATAGCCCTGAGAACATCCAGGAGGCGTTGCTATGAACAGCTATTTTTGCGGCTGGTATTATCGCTGCCAGTCCCCGGATCAGACCCTGGCGGTGATCCCTTCCATCCATAAGACCGCCAATGGGCGTTTCTGTACGATCCAGCTGGTGCTGGAAGACCGGTCCTTTCAGGCCCGGTCCCCCTATCCCAGCCGCGGTGGAGGGAACTGTCAGCTCGCCATCGGAAAAAACCGGTTCGGCCCGGAGGGCCTGTGTCTGCAGATCCGTCGTCCCGGCCTTTCCGCCGCCGGACAGCTCCGCTTCGGGCCGCCCGCCCCGCTCCGATATGACATCATGGGGCCGTTCCGATACGTCCCCTTCATGCAGTGCCGGCACAGCGTGCTGAGTATGCGCCACCGGGTGGACGGACAGCTCCAGATCAACGGCGTCCCCTATGTCTTTCAGGACGCTCTGGGCTATACGGAGGGAGATCGGGGCCGCTCCTTTCCCAGCCACTACCTGTGGACCCAGTCCTTCCTTCCCGAAGGGTCGGTGATGCTCTCCGTGGCGGATATCCCCCTGGGCGGCTTCCATTTCACCGGGATCATCGGCGTGGTGCTCCTCGGCGGAAAGGAATACCGTCTTGCCACCTACACCGGGGCCAAGATCGTAAAGCTGGACCGGGCGCAGATCGTCATCCGGCAGGACCGGCACTTGCTGGTGGTACAGCCCATGGGACCGCCCGGCCAGCCCCTCCGGGCCCCGGTGGCCGGCGCTATGGAGCGGACCATCCATGAGCATCTTTGCTGTCAGGTCCGATTTCGGTTTTGGGCAGGCAAGCGGCTGATCCTGGACCATACCGCCTCCAACGCCGCCCTGGAATATGAATACTGAGGGAGCGCCCCCAAGGGCCGCCCCTCCCTCTGGCATACTGTGGAAAACGCGGGAACATCCCATGGACGCTCCCGCCGTTTTTTTATAAGACCCCATAGTGCTTCAAAGCCAGTTGGATGCCGTCCCGATCTACAGCCGAGGTAACGAAGTCCGCGCTGGCCTTTACCTGGGGGCTGGCGTTTCCCATGGCCACGCCGATCTGGCAGTAACGCAGCATCTCCACATCGTTGTTGCCGTCGCCGAAAGCCATGACCTCCTCCCGGCGCAGGCCGTGGAGCTTCAGGTACTTCTCGATCCCCACCAGCTTGCCGCCATCTGCCGGGATGATGTCCACCGCCTGGTCGTTCCACTTGGTCAGTTTGCAGTGGGGCAGCCTTTTGAGCAGCTGCCGGGTCTTTTCATCGCCTGCAAAAACGATGAACTGGTAGATCTTATCCCCCCTGTACACGCCGATCTGGGGCAAGGCGGTGGAGATGGCCTTTTGCACCTGCTCTACAGTCTGATCTACATAGTCGATATACATCCTGTCCCGCTCCACGATGATCGCCGGGACCTCTTTTTCCGCAAATATGGCGGCGATCTGGGCAGAATCCTCCGGGTGGATGGGGGCATCATGGAACAACTGCCAATCCCCATCCAGGCAGATCTGCCCATTGAGGGTGATATAGCCGTCAAAATCGAACCGGCTCACCGGCAGCTTGGCGATCTCGTTGATGTGCCGGCCGGTGGCAAGACAGATCTTTATCCCTTTTTCCCGAAGCTGGATCAGCGCCTCCTGGGTCCCCTTGGGGACCTGCCCATCCGCATGACAGATCAATGTCCCATCGATATC
>CALXFQ010000055.1 GCA_944387625.1 uncultured Oscillospiraceae bacterium | reverse complement strand
TCACCCTGACCAACAACGCCTACACCATCGAGAACGTGACCGCCGACATGACCGTCCAGATCGCCTTTGAGGAGATCTCCCAGCCGGTGGATCCCTCGGATCCCACCCTGCCCTCTGAGCCTTCCGAGAGCAGCGAGCCTTCCGAGAGCAGCGAGCCTTCCGAGAGCACGGATCCCGGCACAGGCGAGCCGCCTGAGACCGGCGACACCGCCATCCTGCCCTGGCTGATGGTACTGCTCACTGCCACCCTGGCGGTGCTGCTCCTCCCCAAGGCAAGAAAAGTCCGCTGATCTGAAGACCTGACCCAACACAAACCGCCCCGGGCTTCAGCCCGGGGCGGCGCGTTTGGATGCGTTTTCAGCGGTTGATCGAGCCGGCCATCCGGCGGTAGGTGTGGCGGATGCCCCGGACGGCGATGGAATAGGCCTGGATGTTCTCCGGCAGGGCCATGCCGCCGTAGCCTGTGTCCCCCAGATGGTGGATGTCCGTGCCTGCCATTTTGCACATCAGGGCGATCTGCCGGATGGTGGCGGTGTCCGCCCCCTCCTGGGAGGTGCCGATGGCGGTGATGGTAAGCAGCCCCAAACTGTGGGCGTAGCCGATCAGGTCCCGGGCGTATTCCAGGGTGATCCCCGGCACGGTGCCGGGAGCCGGGAGCAAGATCACGTCCGCCCCTGCCTCTTTAAACTCCAGGATGTCCGCCTGGGTGAGGATCTTCTCCGCCCCCTCGCTGAGGATGCCGGAGGCGTGCATCTTTCCGGCGGCCAGGATCACCCGGTCCCCTACGGCCTTCTTGTAGGCCCGCAGGGTCTGGACGATCGCCGGGTTGCTTACGCCGGTGCCCGGATTGCCGGTGAGCACGATCATGTCCACTCCCATGTCCGCCGCCAGGCGGGCATTTTCCACGGTGGCCTTCCGGCCGCCGGTCATGGCCCACATATTCTCCTCCGGATCGTCCGAGCCCAGGCTCTGCTCCACCGGCTCCAGGTTGATCCCCACCGGGCGGCCGGTAAGGGCCTTGAGCTTGCGGATCGTGTCCTGGGGGGCGGTCTTGGGCAGGCCCCGGATCACCGGCGCTTGCACATCAAAGATGTTCAGCAGTAAAATGTCGGCCCCCATGGCGGCGGCGAACTCGGCGTTGGTGATATCCCCCAGCATGGGCTGGAGCGCGCCGATGGTCTCACAGGCGATCACCCGGCCCTCGGATCCGGCAATGGCGCTGAGCAGATCCTCCTTGTCCATGACGGCAAAGTCCGAAGCCTGGCAGTCTAGTAAACGTTTCATGGCGGTGCCTCCTTTTTCTTTATAGTGTACCACAAAACGCCGGTCCTGACAAGGGCACAAGATCTTCCGGCCCCATCTTGCAAAGGCGGCGGCCCTGGGGTATAATGGAGGAAAACACTAGGAGGTGGGACCATGACCGCTTGGACGATCTACCCTTCCCCGTTGGGCCAGATCTTCCTCTCCGGGGCGAATGGCGCCCTCACCGGCCTTTGGTTCCGGGGCCAGCGCCATGGCCCTGACGTTCCGGGTCCTGTCGGGTCGGACCCGGCTTTGGAGCTGGGAATGAAGTGGCTGGACGCCTACTTCTCCAGCCAGATCCCGGACTTTCTGCCGCCTCTGGCCCCTGCCGGGACCCCTTTCCAGCGGCGGGTGTGGCAGGCCCTGCTGGAGATCCCCTACGGCGCTACCGTGACCTACGGCCATCTTGCCAGGGACCTCTCCTGCGCCAGCGCCCAGGCGGTGGGCCAGGCGGTGGGCCGCAACCCGATCGGGCTGATCATCCCCTGCCACCGGGTGGTGGGGGCGGACGGACGCCTTACCGGCTACGCCGGAGGTCTGGACAAAAAGGCCGCTCTGCTGGCCCTGGAGAAAGGAGAGCTTCCATGGTGACTCGGTGTCCCTGGGCGGGGACGGACCCGATCGTGGTGGACTATCACGACCGGCGGTGGTGCGTGCCGGTCCATGAGGACCGGGAGCTGTTCGCCATGCTGATCCTGGAGGGGATGCAGGCAGGGCTGTCCTGGACCCTGATCTTGAAGCGGGAGGCCCAGATCCGGGCGGCGTGCCACGGCCTGGACCCCGAGATCGTAGCAAGCTACGGCGAAGAGGAGGTCGCCCGGCTCCTGGCGGCGCCTGGCATGATCCGGTCAGAGCGGAAGATCCGGGCCATGATCCGCAACGCCCGGGCCTTCCGCGCTGTTCAACAGGCGTGGGGCAGTTTTGATCGGTACATCTGGCACTTCACCCAGGGCCGGACCATCTACAGCCGGTTGGAGCGCCAGGAGGAGATGCCCGCCCAAAGCCCCCTGTCCCAGGCGGTGAGCCGGGACCTGAAAAGCCGGGGCTTCTCCTTTGCCGGGCCGGTGATCGTGTATTCTTATCTGCAGTCGATCGGGGTGATCGACGACCATTTGCTGAGCTGTCCGTTCCGGGGGCAGGGGCGGCCGGTGTGTGACCAGCCGCTCCATGGCCCAGACCCTAACGCCTAAAATAAGATCCCAGCTTTCAGGAAAGAAGGCTGGGATCCGTTTTTATCCCGGTTTTACATACATTTTACGTTGCTTCTCTAGGCAAAGCCTGGAAAACATGATATCATCAAGAAGTTAAAAAATCTATTTGCGACCCCGGTCTTGCGGATCTGGGGCCGTATCTCTACCCATAGAGGAGGGGTGGACCATGGTCCAGGACCATTCGATCGTAAAGCAAGTCCAGGCGGCGGCCGCCGACCCGGACAAGGCCGACGCCCTGATCCGGCAGTATATGCCCTTCATTCGGTCCGAGGCCGCCAAGGCCATGGGCCGGCCCTGCACAGACCAGGACGATGAATACTCCATCGCCATGATGGCCTTTTACGAGGCGATCGGAGGCTACGCCCCGGAACGGGGCGCGTTCCTGCCCTACGCCGCCATGCTGATCCGAAGCCGGATCATCGACCATCAGCGCAAGGAGGCCCGGCACCGGGGGCATCTGTCCCTCCACGAACAGGCGGACGAGGACGCCCCGGCGCTGGTGGATACCCTGGCAGATCCGTCGGACCCCTACCGGGACCGCACAGAGCTGGAGGCCACCCAGCAGGAGATCGCCGAACTGGCGGCAGTGATGGCAGGCTTTGGGGTCAGCTTCGCCGATGTGGCGGAGAACGCCCCCAGGCAGGATCGGACCCTGGCCGCCTGCGGCCGGGCGGTGCGCTATGCCGCCGGGGACCCGGAACTGCTCCAGACCCTGCTCAAGACCAAAAAGCTGCCCCTGGCTCAGCTTGCCGCCGGCAGCGGCGTGGAGCGGAAGACCCTGGAGCGTCATCGGAAGTATGTCCTGGTGATGCTCCTGATCCAGACCAACGGGTATGAGATCATCCGGGGCCACATCCGCCATGTTTTGCAGAAAGGAGGCATCCACCAATGAAATATCTGGTGATGGAATGCGGCAAGGGCTATGCCGTAGTGCTGGACCAGGAGGGCCGCTTCCTGAAAGCCGCGGACCGGGGCTATCAGGTGGGCCAGACGGTGACGGAAGTTTTCCCCTTGAAGCAGGAGCGAAAGCCTGTCCGCTGGCTCTATCCCCTGATCGCGGCGGCGGCGTGTGTGGTGCTGCTGATCACCGCTTTGTTCCAAAACCAAGCCCCCTACGCCTCGGTGTATCTGACGATCAACCCGGCGGTGAAGATCGATGTGGGCCGAAAGGACCTTGTGGTGGGCCTGTCCGGGGTGAACCAGGACGGCCGGGACCTGATCGAGGGCTACTCCTACCGGGACAAGGACCTGGATATGGTGATGGATGAGCTGGTGAATATGGCGATCGGCAAGGGCTATCTCCACGAAGGTGGAAAGATCTCCCTGTCCTTCGACGCCAAGAGCGGAGAGTGGGCCACCCAGAAGAGCGCCGACTTGCAGCGGCAGATCCAGGACCATTTCTCCGGCCAGCAGATCCAGGTGGAGGTGGTGGACCGGGCAGATCCGCCTGCCCAGGACACGGACGATGACGATGGCCTGACCGACTACGACGACACCACCGGCGGCGACAGCGGCTGCACCGGCCCGGAGGGGGACGACGATCCCACCGAGCCGGAAGACGATGACGATGACGACGATACCGAGGCGGAAGACGATCCCACCGAGGGCAGTTCCGACTACGGCGACACCGACTACGATGACACCACCGGCGGCGACAGCGGCTATACCGACCCGGAGGAAGACGACGATCCCACCGAGCCGGAGGATGATGACGATACCGCCCCGGAGGACGATGACGACGATCCTGCCGACCCGGAAGACGATGACGACGATCCCACCGACGGCAGTTCCGACTATGCCGACGGCGATCCGGAGGACGAAGACCCGGAGGACTGAAAAAATAAAAATTTTTCCATGCCGACCCCGGTCTTCCCCCGCCGGGACCGTAATCTCTCAGTGTAAAACAAATAAGGAGGAACACCCTATGAAAAACCGCAGACCCATCATCATCGTATCCCTGATCGTGGCCCTGGCCATGACGATCTTCGCCGGCTGCCAGGCCGCCGGCCCCGGCACTTCTCTGTCCGAAGGCGGCACCCTGATCCTCAGCGTCAACCCGGAGATCGCCATCGAGTATGACACCGACGGCAACGTGACCAGCGTAGAAGCCCGCAACGACGATGCCCAGCCGATCGTGGCAGGTCTGAGCGATCTGCAGGGCCAGCCTGCCCGGCAGGTGATCACGGAGCTGGTCCAGGCCATCGGCAACGCCGGCTACTTCGTGGAAGAGATCGAGGGCCAGCCCCGGCAGATCGTGATCGAGATCGAGAGCGGCTCTTCCCTGCCCACCGACACCTTCCTGGACCAGATCGCCGGCGATGTGGAGGACCTTGTCCGGGATAACCAGTGGAACGGCGTGGTAGACGTGGACGGCGACACCGACTACGGCAACACCGACTACGACGATCCCACCGACGGCAACACCGACTACGGCAACACCGACTACAACGATCCCACCGACGGCAACACCGACTACGGCAACACCGACTACGACGATCCCACCGACGGCACTACCGACTACGGCAACACCGACTACAACGATCCCACCGACGGCACCACCGACTACGACGACACCGACTACGGCAATACCGATTACGACGATACCGACTATGGCAGCGGCACTTAAAGAAAAGGCCCCTCTCCGGCTTCGCCATGAGCTGAAATACACCATCAGCCCCGGAGAGGACCAGCTCCTGACCAGCCGCCTTCGAGCCCTGCTGCCCCACGACCCACACGCTGACGCACACGGGATCTACCGTGTGCGCAGCCTCTACTTCGACACCCCCGGGGATATGGCCCTGCGCCAGAAGGTAAACGGGGTGGACCGGCGGGAGAAGTTCCGGCTGCGCTACTACCAGGAGGACCTGGACGTTCTCCGGCTGGAGAAAAAGATCAAGGTCCACGGTCTGTGCGGCAAGCTCTCCGCCCGGCTCTCCCTGGAGGAGGCGCGCATGCTCCTTTCCGGGGATATCGGGTTCCTGCTCCACCGGGAGGAGCCGGTGCTGGCAGAGCTGTACAGCAAGATGAAGGCCCAGCTCCTGGCCCCCCGGACGGTGGTGACCTACTACCGGGAGGCCTTCCTCTACGGCCCGGGCAACGTCCGGGTGACGATCGACCGGGGGCTTCTCACCGGCGCCCCGGCAGACTTCCTCTCCTCCAGCCGCCGGGAACTGCCGGTCCACGAGGGGCTGTCGGTGCTGGAAGTGAAATACGACCAATTCCTGCCGGACCTGATCCGGCTGGCGGTGCGGACCCCCGGAACGGACCTCACCGCCTTTTCCAAATATGCGGTCTGCCGCAAATACGACTAAGGGAGGTACCCACCCATGGCCATCCGGCATCTGTCCCAGATCGGCTTCCAGGATATTTTTCGCTCCAGCTTTTTGGAGCAGATCGCCAGCGTATCGGTGCTGGATATGGTCCTGGTGCTGTCCCTGTCCTTCGCGCTGGGACTGTTCATCTTCTTCATCTACAAAAAGACCTACGCCGGCGTGATGTACTCCGCCGGGTTCGGGGTGACGCTGATCGCCCTGACCATGATCACCGCCATGCTGATCCTGGCGGTGACCAGCAACATCGTGCTGAGCCTGGGCATGGTGGGCGCGCTGTCCATCGTCCGCTTCCGCACCGCGATCAAGGAGCCTTCGGACCTTGCCTTTTTGTTCTGGTCGATCGGCGCGGGGATCGTGCTGGCCGCGGGGATCATCCCCCTGGCGGTGTTCGGCAGTCTGCTGATCGGGCTGATGCTGCTTATTTTCTCCCAGCACAAGTCCTACCAGCAGCCCTACATCCTGGTGCTCCACTGTGAAAACGGGGAGGCGGAAGCCGCCGCCCGGACGCTCCTGGAGGAGCAGGTCCGAAAGCTCTCCTTAAAAAGCAAGACCATCTCCCCTGCCGCCATCGAGGTCCACTATGAGCTTCGGCTGAAACAGGAGGACACGGCCTTCCTCCAGGCGCTGGCGGAACTGCCTGGGGTGGGGAATGTGGTGATGGTATCCTATAACGGCGACTACATGGGGTGATACAATGCTGAAACACCGCCACATCGACAAGATCTGCATCGCCGTGATGGTCCTGGCCCTGGTGGTGACGGTGGTGTTCATGCACGGACAGAGCCTGGGGATCGCCACCGTATCCGCCACCCCCGGGTATGCCACCCGGCTGTTCGACAAGACCAGGGTCCACACCCTGGACATCCGGATCGACGACTGGGATGCCTTTCTGGATACCGCCCCCATGGAGGAATACAGCCTGTGCACCGTGGTGATCGACGGGGAGGCCTTCGACCAGGTGGCGATCCGGGCCAAGGGCAACAACTCCCTGCGGCTGACGGAGAAATACGGCCATGACCGCTACAGCTTAAAGCTGGAATTTGACCACTACGGTCCCGGCAGCTACTACGGCCTGGACAAGCTGTCCCTGCTGGCCTCCTTCCAGGACAACAGCTATATGAAGACCTGGCTGACCTTTGACATGATGGAGGCCATGGGGGTGGTCACGCCCCTGTGCAGCTACACCTGGGTCACGGTGAACGGCACGCCCTGGGGGCTGTTCCTGGCGGTGGAAGAGCCGGAGGAAGCCTTCGCCCGCCGGTGCTACGGCCGGGACCACGGCCAGCTGTATAAGCCGGACTACCGCTCGCTGAACGCGGAGAACGCCGATGTGGCCCTGCGCTATATCGACGACCAGCCGGAAAGCTACGACAACATCTTCCGCAACGCCAAATTCGACCCCACCCCGGCGGACCAGGCCCGGCTGATCGGGGCTTTGAAGACCCTGTCCACCGGCAAAGATCTGGACACGGCGGTGGATGTGGACCAGGTACTGCGCTACTTCACCGTGCAGGTGTTCGTGGTAAATCTGGACAGCTACCTGGGCCGGACGGGACACAACTATTTCCTCTATGAACAAGACGGGATCATCTCCATGATCCCTTGGGACTATGACCTGGCCTTCGGCACCTACTCCCTGGGGATGCCCGACCCGATCAACGACGCGACCTTGTACGTCAACTACCCGATCGACACCCCGGCCTCCGGGGAAGTGATGAAAAACCGGCCTCTTTATCACAATTTGATGAAGAACGACCAGTATTTTGACCAGTATCACCAATATTTCCAGGAGTTTTTGGACCTGTACTTCCACAGCGGCCATTTTGAAACGCTGATGGCGCGGACCCTTTCGCTGATCGGTCCGTATGTGGAACAAGATCCCACCGCCTTCTGCTCCTTTGAGGACTTCCTGCTGGGAGTCCAGACCCTGAAAGAGTTCTGCCTTCTCCGGGCGGAAAGCGTCCAGGGGCAGCTCAGCGGCGCCATCCCCTCCACCATCGCCGGTCAGTCCCGGGACCAGTCCGGCTTCATCGACGCTTCTTCCGTCTGGCTGCCGGACATGGGGGAGATCGCGGATCTGAAAGACGACGGCTATGTATAAAACTGGGGCCACCCGCTGGGGTGGCCCGTGTTCTTACTTCTTTCGGAAGGACTTGCAGTCGGTACACTGGTCCATGGTGGGGCTGGCCTCATGGGTGCCTACCAGGATCTTGTCCAGGGAGCAGTAGTTCTCCTTGCCGCAGTGGTAGCTGCACTGCTGGACGGTACACTCGATGCACTTGTTGGCGTTCATATCTGTTCCTCCTTTTTTCTTGGTCCAAGGTTAGTATGGCCTTCTTTTTCAGATCCATGCGTTGCTTTTTTTTCGTGGATGTGGTATTTTATTGCAAGAATACTGCAAAGGAGAGCTGTTTTATGGCCATGATCGCCCCTTCCATCCTGTCGGCGGATTTCGCCAACCTCCAGCGGGACGTGCTGGACATCCAGCGCAGCGGCGCCGACCTGGTCCATGTGGACGTGATGGACGGCATTTTCGTGCCCAACATCACCATCGGCATCCCGGTGGTGAAGGCCCTGCGGCCGGTGACGGGCCTGCCCCTGGACGTCCACCTGATGATCCACCGGCCGATCCGGTATGTGGAGGACTTCGCCAGGGCCGGCGCGGACTACATCACCATCCACGTGGAGGCAGACCAGCCGCAGAACACCCTGGAGGCCCTGGACAAGATCCACGCCCTGGGATGCAAGGCGGGGATCGTGCTCAAGCCCAAGACCCCGGCGGAAGCGGCCATCCCCTATCTTGCGAAATGCGACATGGTGCTGGTGATGACGGTAGAGCCGGGCTTCGGCGGCCAGTCCTTCATGGCGGATATGATGCCCAAGGTCCGAAAGCTTCGGGCATGGCTGGATGAACAGGCGCCCCACTGCCTGCTGGAAGTGGACGGCGGCGTGGACGCCGCCACCTGCCAGATCTGCAAGGACAGCGGCGCCAACGTGCTGGTAGCCGGCTCAGCCTACTTCAAGGCCGCCGACCGGGCCGCCTTCGTAAAGACTGTCCAGCGCTGAAACGCCTGCTTTGGATACCGTTGAAAAGCCCCCGATTTTGCGTTAGGCAAAACCGGGGGCTTTTACAGCGTCGCCGCTTCCCTTTTGAAGCGGCGGCAGGTATCAAAAAACAAATGATCTGAACGTGAACATGTGAATCGTTTATGGATAGAAAGAAACAGACAAAATAGTGGGATAACGATCAAAACTCCAATTAGAAGGTATCGGAGATAAAAACGAACGATCTTAGGCGGATAAAGCAACATAGATGTCCCCTCATTAGCTATATTACCAACGTACCACAAATCATTGCGTCATGCCATTGAATGTTCGAGTGATCTCGGATAAAAGTCCATTCCCAATTTATTAGATCAAAGCCGATCAAAACGGAGATCGCGATAATGATAGGGCGGCCCATAAGAAAAAAGCAGGAATAAACCATATGGGGCATATGTACCAGAATCCAGGCTCCATTTCTTTATCAACTCCTTCAAAGCTATGAGAGCAACTGTATGATCTCAAAGACAAGAAAGGCGCTGGCGATCAACGGCAATACGATCAATTGGCGCACCGGCGCACCCAGTGCGCCCTTGGCTCTCCCAAAGGGAGAGCTGGCACGGACCCACAGGGGCCGTGACTGAGAGGGTAGCGGCGTGCCGCGTTTTGAAAACGCTATACAAGAACCAACGCTGGCACCCTCTCCGTCAGGCCGTTCGGCCTGACACCTCCCCCAAAGGGGGAGGCAAGTGGGTCAGCATAATTTGGAAAGATGGCACAAAACCCCCAAGGGGTCTTTTGA
>CALXFQ010000054.1 GCA_944387625.1 uncultured Oscillospiraceae bacterium | reverse complement strand
CCCAAAGGGAGAGCCAAGTGGGTCGGCGGAAGATCGGACGCGCTCCCAAAGAGAGCGCCAAGTGGGCTTGGCGGAGGGTCGGAGCGTTCTTCTAAAGAGAGCGCCAAGGGCGTTGGTGGAAGTGTCGGGACGGCTCCTTTGGCGAAAGCGCCCACAAGATCTTCCACAGTCTGACAGGGGCGGCAGAGCCGCCCCTGGGGTCATCCTTTGGATTCCTCTATGGTGAGGAGCAGGGTGTAGCGCAGGCCGCTCCGGTAGATCACCACCTCCACCTGGTCGCCCACCTGGTAGTTATACAGCTGGGCCGACAGGTCCGACTGGTCCAGGATTTGTTTGCCGTCCAGGCTGATCAGGATGTCCCCTTCCGTCAGGCCCTTGGACTGGGCATCGGAGCCGTCCTCCACGGCGGTGATGAACAGGCCGCTGGGCAGATCGTAGATATACTGGGCCAGACCGGACACCGGCTCTCCCTGGATCCCCAGGTGGGGCCGCCCGGACACATAGCCCTGGGCGATCAGCTGATCCACGATGGTCTTCACCGTGGTGCTGGGGATCGCGAAGCCCAGACCTTCCACCCCGGTGGTGCTCACATCGTCGCCGATCTTCATGGTATTGATGCCGATCACCTGGCCGTAGCAGTTGATCAGCGGGCCGCCGGAGTTGCCGGGGTTCAGAGCCGCGTTGGTCTGGATCAGGGTCATGGTCCGGCCGCCGGTGACGATGTCCCGGTTGATCGCGGACACGATCCCGTCGGTCATGGTGCCGCGAAGCTCCACCCCCAGCGGGTCGCCGATGGCCACCACCGCGTCGCCGACCCGCAGCTCGTCGGAGTTGCCGAACTGGGCAGGGACCAGCCCCTCCCCGTCCACATACAGCACCGCCAGGTCGGAAGTTTCATCCGTGCCTACCAGGGCCGCCTGGAGCCGGGTGCTGTCGTTGAAGTGCACGGCGATCCGGTCCGCCCCCTCCACCACATGGTGGTTGGTGACGATATAGCCGTCCTGGGTCAGGACCACCCCGGTGCCGCTGGAGCTGGAGCCGCCGGACTGACAGATGATCGACACCACGCTGTCGATGCACTGGTCATAGATCTGCTGCAGGGACAGTCCCCCCTCCTGGGGCACGTTGTCCACGGTGCCTGGCGGGTCCTGCAGTTCGATGGTGGTGTCCGGCTGATTGCCGATGGTGACGCCGGCGAACCCTTCCTGCTCATCGGCGGGCTGCAGGGACAGCGGCAGACCATCCGGCTCCTTCCCCTGGAACGTCAGCTTCAGGTCCATCGCGCCCAGGATGGCCACCACCCCCATGAGCACCACCGCGCAGGTCAGCAGCACCGTCACCAGCAGACGCCGCTTCCTCGGCGGCTCTACCGAGCCGGTACGGTACTCGTCCCGGTCCCATGGTTCATTGTAATTGTTGGAGCGATCAGCACTCATAAGATACCTCGAATAGTCAATTCACCAAAGGCATGGTGAAGGTGAAGGTGGTCTTCCCATCCCGGCTGGTGACGGAGATGTTCTCCCCGTGACTGCACACGATGGTCCTGACGATATAAAGGCCCAGGCCCCAGCCGTCCCGGTTCTGACTGCGGCTCTTGTCCAGCTTGTGGAACCGGTCGAAGACCAGGGGCAGTTCCTCCGGGGGGATGGTGTCGCCGTCGTTGGACACGCTGATCAGGGCCTTGGTGCCGCCCTCCCGGATGGACAGGCCCAGATGGCCGCCCTGGGGGCAGAATTTCACCGCGTTGTCCACCAGGTTGTAGATCACCTGGGTCACATAGTCCTGGTTGGCGAAGATGTATACCGGGTGCTCCGGCATATCCACTTCCACCACCAGGCCCTTCTGCTCGATCTTCTGCTCGAAGGTGATCAGCACCTGGCCCGCCGCCTCTTCCGCGTCGAAGCAGAGCTTTTTCTCCTCCGGGATGCCCCCCTGGGACTGGAGCTGGGAGATATCCAGCATACTGCGGACCAGCCGGCTCAGACGCTTGATCTCGTCGGAAACGATGGTCATATAGTGCCTGGCCCGGTCTGGGGGGATGGTGCCGTCCAGGATGCCGTCGATATAGCCCCCGATGGTGGTCATGGGGGTCTTGAGCTCGTGGGACACATTGGCCACGAACTCCTGGCGCTGATACTCGCTTTTTTGCAAAGAGGAGGCCATGTTGTTAAAGGCCAGGGCCAGCTCCGCCACCTCTGCCGGGGCGTCCGGCTGGACCTCCACCCGGGCCTCCAGATCCCCGTGGCCGAAGGCCCGGGCGGTCTTGGCCACCTGGCGCAGAGGCTCCATCTGCCACTTGGCGAACAGGCCCAGGACCACCACGCAGATGATGATCACCGGGATCGCCAGGGCGATGTAGATCTGGGTGGCCTTGGTGAGGAAGGACTGGGTCCGGGCCACCGGCTGGGACACCATCACGATCCCCACCACCTCACCGGCATCGCTGTGGATCGGCACGGAACACACATACCGGGCGTCCTGATACAGCCCCTGGATCTGGCCGGTGCCCCGGATCAGGCCGGTGGACACCACCTTTTGCAGATAGTCCTGGCTGACCATCAGATCCTGGTGCTGGGTGCACATAGGATCGTCCGAGCACAGTACGATCCGGCCCTCCCGGTCGCAGACCACCGCGTCAAAGTCCGACAGATCTCCGGCGATGTCCAGGTCGATCGAGAACTCCACATCGGTCATGGCCCCCTGGGCCTCATAGGCCGCCGCCAGCTCCGCGATGGCGGAAGCGTCCTTTTCCAGGCTCTCAAAGGCGATGTCCACCATATAGTCTTCCAGCATGGCCCGCAGGAAGATGCCGATGGACAGCAGGGCCAGCAGCAGGACCACGGTGGCCGTGGAAAAGGTACGGCTGAACGTGGTCCGCATGATCAGAGCACCTCGAACTTATAGCCTACGCCCCAAACGGTCTTCAGGCTCCACTTATCGGATACGCCCTCCAGCTTCTCCCGCAGACGCTTCACGTGGACGTCCACCGTCCGGCTGTCGCCGAAATAGTCGAAGCCCCACACCTCGTCGAGGAGCTGGTTGCGGGTGTAGACCCGGTTGGGCGAGGAGGCCAGGTAGAACAGCAGTTCCATCTCTTTAGGCGGCGTGTCCACCTTTTTCCCGTCCACCGTCAGCTCGAAAGCGTCCATATCGATCACCAGCTTGTCGAACACGATCCGCCGGGGCTTGGGCTCGGCGGCGCCGGCGGCGGACCGGCGGAGCACCGCCTCGATCCGGGCCAGGACCTCCTTCATCTCGAAGGGCTTGGTGATATAGTCATCGGCGCCGGCCTTCAGGCCCGCCACCTTGTCGTCGGTCTCCCCCTTGGCGGTGAGCATGATCACCGGGGTCTTGCTCTCGGCCCGGATCGCCCGGCAGACGCTCCAGCCGTCCATCACCGGCATCATCACATCCAGCAGCACCAGGTCCGGGGACAGGGAGCGGAACTTGCTCAGGCCCTGTCCGCCATCGGCGGCCAGGGTGACGGCGTAGCCCTCTTTTTCCAGATACAGCTGTAAAAGCTCGGCGATATTGCGGTCATCCTCCACGATCAAAACAGAAATAGCCATGGCGTTTACCTCCTGTGTTTTCAGATCGTTCTACTATTGATCATTATAGCCGAAAATCCAGGGCCTGGGTGAACTTTTTGTAAAGAGTTGCACCAGGATCTGTGAACAGGCCAATTTCCCCTTGCGATCTGGCCGCCGCCGGGCTATGATAGACGGAGTTGAAAGGAACGGAAAGGAGCCGTGAATATGTTCTGGATCGAAATACTCAAGGCGGTGCTCTTCGGCATCGTGGAGGGCATCACCGAGTGGCTGCCCATCTCCTCCACCGGCCACCTGATCTTGCTGGACACCCTGGTGCGGCTGGACGTGAGCCCGGAATTTTACGAGATGTTCCAGGTGGTGATCCAGCTTGGGGCGATCGGGGCGGTGCTGGTGCTGTTCTTCCATAAATTAAACCCCTTCTCCCCGAAAAAGACCGCCCCGGAGCGGACCAGGACCTGGCAGCTCTGGGCCAAGGTGGTGGTGGCGGTGATCCCCTCGGCGGTGCTGGGCCTGCTCTTCGACGACTGGATGGACGAGCACCTGTATAATTATGTAGTGGTGGCGGTGGCCCTGATCGTGTACGGCGTGGCCTTCCTGGTGGTGGAGCGCCGGGAGCGCACGTTCAAGATCCGGGACGTGGACCAGATCGACTATCGGACCGCCCTGCTGATCGGGGCCTTCCAATGCCTGAGCCTGATCCCCGGCACTTCCCGGTCCGGGTCCACGATCTTGGGGGGCATCCTGCTGGGGGTGGCCCGTCCGGCGGCGGCGGAGTTCTCCTTCTTCCTGGCGATCCCCACCATGCTGGGCGCCAGCGCCCTGAAGCTCATGAAGTACCTGCTGGAGGGCCTGACCCCCACCGGCACCGAGATCGCCGTGCTGGTGGTGGGCTCGGTGGTGTCCTTCCTGGTGAGCCTGGCGGTGATCCGGGGGCTGATGGAGTACGTACGGAAGCGGTCCTTCTCCGTGTTCGGCGTATACCGGATCGTTCTGGGCGTGCTGGTGATCGGCTACTTCCTGGCCCGGACCTATTTTTGACGTGGGAAGTACATAAGGAAAGACGATAAGCGATAAGTAAAATAAATAAGGAAAGCGAGAGAAAGCCCCAAACTTCTCTCGCTTTTTCCATACATCCCAGGCGATGGAAAAACCCCGGCACCCGCACCCCGGAGTTTTTGTACCACCCTCCAATATTCTGCCCACCCCCAAAGGGAGAGCCAAGTGGGTCGGCGGAAGATCGGACGCGCTCCCAAAGAGAGCGCCAAGGGCGTGGCTGGAAGGCCGGGGCGTTCTTCTAAAGGGCGTATGCAGGATGTATGATCCCGGGCCATAAGTTCAAGAATAATTCATGATCCACCCCCTTGACAAGATCAGCACTCGATGGTATAGTGTGCTTAGCACTCGAGAAGATGGAGTGCTAACGAAAGGAGGAGGCCCATGGAGCTTTCCGAGAGAAAGAAAAAAGTCCTGCGCTGTGTGGTGGACCTGTATATCCGCACCGCCGAGCCGGTGGGATCCAAGGCGATCGCCGCCCTGCCGGACATGAGCTACTCCTCCGCGACGATCCGAAACGAAATGGCGGAACTGACTTCTCTGGGCCTTTTGGAGCAGCCCCACACCAGCGCCGGGCGGGTCCCCTCCGCGGCGGGCTACCGGCTGTATGTGGATGAGCTGATGGAGGACCAGCGGCTGAGCCTGGACGAGGCCCGGTCGATCAGCTCCGCCATCGACGAAAAGCTCCAGCGGGTGGACCGTATGCTGGAGAAGGTGGCAAAGCTGGTATCCCAGGCCACCGAGCTGCCGGCGATCAGCCTGGCCTCCCGTCAGGGGCAGGCCACCGCCCAGCGGTTCGACCTGATCCGGGCCGGGGACCAGAGCGTGATCGTTGTGATCATGCTCTCCACCGAAGAGGTGGTCAACAAGCTCCTGCGGCTGCCGGTGGCGGTGACGGAGGCGGACCTGAAAGTCCTGGCCGCCCTGCTCAACGCCACCATGACCGGCATCCCTGCCGGGGACTTCACCGGCCAGCTCCTGGAGAAGGTGATGGCCTCCGCCGGGACGGCGGCGCCGCTGGTGCCGGTGATCATGGACTTTACCGCCGAGACCCTCCGCCGCCAGGGCAGCACCAACATGGCCATCGCCGGTCAGGCGAAGCTGCTGGGACTGCCGGAATACCGAGACGTGGATAAGGCCCAGAAGGTCCTGTCCTCCTTCGACGAGGAGGCCCTCCGGGATCTGCCAGCGGTGATGGGCAGCGAGAGCGGCACCAAGGTGCTGGTGGGCCCGGAGAACGTGGCCCAGGAGCTGAAGGACACCTCGGTGGTCATGACCAAATTCGACATCGGCGAGGGGATGCAGGCCATGATCGGCGTGGTCGGCCCCACCCGGATGGATTACGCCAAGGTCACCGCCCGGCTGAGCTACTTTGCCGAGAGCCTGTCCAAGCTGTTTTCCAAGCCGGAGCAGCCTCAATTGCCGGAAGCTAAGACGCGTCAGGAGGAATGAACGTGGCAAAAAAGAACAAGGAAGAAAAGACCGAGCCCATCCAGCCCGAGGCTCAGCCGGAACAGGTCCGGGAGCTGCCGGAACAGGCGGCCCAGGAGGCCCCGGTGGTGGATTGGGAGGCAAAATACAACGCCGAGCACGACGCCCGGCTCCGGGTGGCCGCCGAGTACGACAACTACCGCAAGCGCACCCAGAAGGAGAAGGACGCCAGCTACTCTAATGGCAAGTCCGACGCCCTGAGCAAGCTCCTGCCGGTGTACGACGATCTGGAGCGGGCCTTGGCCCAGCCCACCGAGGACGCGGCCTACAAAAAGGGCGTGGAGATGACCATGAACGAGCTGGTGAAGATCTTCACCGGCCTGGGCCTGGAAGCCTTCGGCGCTCCTGGGGACACCTTCGATCCCAACCTGCACAACGCGGTGATGCACGCCGAAGACCCGGAACTGGGGGAGAACACCATCTCCGCCGTGTTCCAGAAGGGCTTCCGGCTGGGCGACAAGGTGGTCCGCTTCGCCATGGTCCAGGTGGCCAATTAAACTTATAAATTCTTTTCACTTCATATAGGAGGAACTAATCATGAGCAAGATCATCGGTATCGATCTGGGTACGACCAATTCCTGTGTAGCCGTCATGGAAGGCGGCGAGGCCGTCGTCATCGCCAACGCCGAAGGCGGCCGGACCACCCCCTCTGTGGTGGCCTTCTCCAAGACCGGCGAGCGGATGGTGGGCCAGGTGGCCAAGCGCCAGGCCGTCACCAACGCTGAGCGCACCGTGTCTTCCATCAAGCGGCACATGGGCGAAAACTACAAAGTCACCATCGACGGCAAGGGCTACACCCCTCAGGAGATCTCCGCCATGGTACTGCAGAAGCTGAAGGCCGACGCGGAAGCCTACCTGGGCCAGCCGGTCACCGAAGCGGTGATCACCGTCCCCGCCTACTTCTCCGACGCGCAGCGGCAGGCCACCAAGGACGCGGGCAAGATCGCCGGTCTGGACGTGAAGCGGATCATCAACGAGCCCACCGCCGCGGCCCTGGCCTACGGCCTGGACAAGGAGAGCGAGCAGACCATCATGGTCTATGACCTGGGCGGCGGCACCTTCGACGTGTCCATCCTGGAGATCGGCGACGGCGTGGTGGAGGTAAAGGCCACCTCCGGCGACACCCACCTGGGCGGCGACGACTTCGACCAGCGGATCATGGACTACCTGGTCTCCGAGTTCAAGAAGACCGAGGGCATGGACCTGAGCCGGGACAAGGTGGCCATGCAGCGGCTGAAAGAGGCCGCCGAGAAGGCCAAGATCGAGCTGTCCGGCATGACCAGCACCACCGTGAACCTGCCCTATATCACCGCCGATTCCACCGGCCCCAAGCACCTGGACGTGACCATCACCCGGGCCAAGTTCAATGAGCTCACCGCCGACCTGGTGGAGCGGACCATGAAGCCTGTCCGTCAGGCCATGTCCGACGCCGGTCTGAAGGCTTCCGACCTGCACAAGGTGTTGCTGGTAGGCGGCTCCACCCGGATCCCCGCGGTCCAGGAAGCGGTGAAGAGCATCACCGGCAAGGACGGCTTCAAGGGCATCAACCCGGACGAGTGCGTGGCTCTGGGCGCCGCCATCCAGGGCGGTGTGCTCACCGGCGACGTGAAGGACGTGGTGCTGTTGGACGTGACGCCTCTGTCCCTGGGCCTGGAGACCATGGGCGGCGTGTTCACCCGGCTGATCGACCGGAACACCACCATCCCCACCCGGAAGAGCCAGATCTTCTCCACCGCCGCTGACGGACAGACCTCCGTGGAGATCCATGTCCTCCAGGGCGAGCGGGAGATGGCCGCTTACAACAAGACCCTGGGCAAGTTCCAGCTCTCCGGCATCGCCCCGGCGCCCCGTGGAGTGCCCCAGATCGAAGTCACCTTCGACATCGACGCCAACGGCATCGTCAACGTGTCCGCCAAGGACCTGGGCACGGGCAAGGAGCAGAAGATCGTGATCACCGCTTCCACCAACCTGTCCAAGGAGGACATCGACAAGGCCGTCCGGGAGGCGGAGCAGTTCGCCGCCGAGGACAAGGCCCGGAAGGAAGAGGTGGACGCCCACAACAACGCCGACCACCTGATCTACCAGACTGAGAAGACCCTGGGCGAGCTGGGCGACAAGATCTCCGCCGACGAGAAGAGCAAGATCCAGGCCGCCGTGGATCATCTGAAGGAAGTGAACAAGGGTACGGACGTTTCCGCCATCCAGGCGGCCAGCGACGAGGTCCAGAAGGCCTTCTACGCCGTATCCGAGAAGCTGTACCAGCAGGCCGCTCCCCAGGACGGCGGCGCCGCCCCCAACAACGGGGACGACAACGTGGTGGACGCGGACTACGAAACTGTGGACTAAACACTTGAGCCCAAAGGGGCGGCGAAACGCGCCGCCCCTTCTTGGTGTGGATAGGCTGTGAGGTAGCATATGGCAGATAAACGTGATTATTATGAGGTGCTGGGGGTAGAGAAGACCGCCACCGCCGACGAGATCAAAAAAGCGTACCGCAAGCTGGCCATGAAGTACCACCCGGACCGGAACCCGGGGGACAAAGCGGCGGAGGAGAAGTTCAAGCAGATCGGCGAGGCCTATGAGGTGCTGTCCAACGAGGACAAGCGGACCCGCTACGACCAGTTCGGCTTTGCCGGGGTGGACCCCAACTACGGCGGCCAGGGCGGCGCCGGGTACGGCAGCGGCTTTGGCGGCTTTGGCGGCTTCGGGGACTTTGGGGACCTGGGGGATATTTTTGGCTCCTTCTTCGGCGGCGGAAGCCGCCGGTCCGGGCAGAACGCCGCCCGGCGGGGAGAGGACCTGGGCGTCCGGCTGGAGCTGACCTTCGAGGAGGCGGCCTTCGGCTGTGAGAAGGAGGTCACCGTTGCCCGGGTGGAGAACTGCGCCGCCTGTCACGGCACCGGCTCCGCCGACGGGGTGGTGGAGGTATGCGGCCAGTGTAAAGGATCCGGCCAGGTCCGCACGGTGCAGAACTTTATGGGCATGTCCATGCAGTCCACCACTACCTGCCCGTCCTGCGGCGGCCGGGGCAAGATCGTCAAGACCCCCTGTAGCACCTGTAAGGGCAAGGGCAAGGTCCGCCGGAACAAAAAGCTCAAGGTCAACATCCGGGCCGGCGCGGACAACGGCACCGTGTTTCGGATGCCCGGCGAGGGCAGCGTAGGGGCCAACGGCGGTCCCAACGGCGACGTGCTGGTGGAGGTATCGGTGAAGCGCCACCCGATCTTCCAGCGGGACGGCATGACCGTGCACTGCGAAGTGCCGATCAGCTTCACCCAGGCGGCCCTGGGCGCGCAGATCCAGGTCCCCACCCTGGACGGGCAGACATCCTATACGATCCCGGAAGGGACCCAGACGGGCACGGTGTTCACCATCCGGGGCAAGGGCATCCCCTCGCTCCAGGACAGCCGCCGCCGGGGGGACCACAAGTTCACCGTGGTGGTGGAGACCCCCACCCGGCTGACCCGGGAGCAGAAGGAACTGCTTCGGAAGCTGGACGACGACCTGGACGCCAAGTCCAGCCCCAGGCGCAAAAAATTCATCGACGGCCTGAAGGACCTGTTCGACTAAAACTACATGGAGGGCAGAAACACCTGCCCTCCCCTTTTTTGCGCCCCGACACTTCCACACAGAG
>CALXFQ010000053.1 GCA_944387625.1 uncultured Oscillospiraceae bacterium | reverse complement strand
ACTTGTCGCAGTCGGCGCAGTGCCAGTACTCGATGTTGCCCGCCTCGGTGCAGGTGGCAAGCTCGGCTTCCACATGGTTCAGCTTGTGGACATGGGTCACAGTACCGCCGATGGTCCCGTTCACGATGCCGGTGTAGCCGTACTGCTCCAGGCCGTCGATCACGGCGGTGTAGACACCGTCCACTTCTTCAACGCTCACCAGGTAGTCGATGCCGAAGCGCAGCTCCTGGCCGTCCAGGGTCACGGTGACATCGTCCATGCCCAGGACCACATCCTCGCCCTCGATGATGTCCTGATCCTTGATCGTGACGGTAGCGCCGGAGATGTCGGTATAGTCCTTGGCCAGCCGGGCGCGGATCTCACAGGCGGACATATGCAGGTTGTTGCCGGTGTCGCTCCAGGTGGTCACGCCCACCAGCTTCACATACCGGGCATCCACCGCCTCAAACTCCGCCAGCTTCCAGCCGGCAATGTTGGCCCAGTTGCCGGTGGCGACCACGGTCCACTCCGCGTTGTCGGTGCTGACTTCGATCCGGTACTCGGTGACACGGCCGTTGCCGGGACGGCTGTAGTAACGGTAGCCGTCGATCTTCTGCACGTTGCGAAGATCCAGGGTGATGGTCCGCTGGCTCTCCTGGGTGGCGGTGGCATGGTCTCTCCAGTCGGTGTGCCACCAGGTGTTCACGTCGCCGTCGATGGCGTAGTCGGCATCGCCCTCATTGGGGTACTGGCCACCGGGCAGCTCGCTGCCGGCGGTAGCGTCGGTGGTGGTGTAGTCCACGTCCCGGCTGCTGTCCTCGGGATCGCCGGTGGAGATGCTGGGGTCGCAGGAGAAGTTTAGCGGGAAGGTCCGGCGCTGGCTGTGGTCCTCGGACTCGATGATCAAATAGGCATGATCTTCATACAGGGGGATGAAGGTCACGGCGGCGTTGTCCTTGGCGGTGTACTGGATATCGTCCATCCGAATGGCGGCGGTATTCCACTCCTCGGCCGCCAGTTCCTTGGCGGTGAGGGCCAGGCCGCTGACAGACAGGGACTCCAGCTCGGTGGTGTCATTCACCGTCAGGCCCTCGGCGGTCCAGGTGTTGATCTCCACTTCGGTGATGGCCACGCTGGGCTTGCCAAGGTCTGTGCCGGTGGGGTTGGTGACCTTGAACTTTACATAGGTGGCGTAGGTGGGCTTGAACTCGTAGGTATACAGCTTGACGCGAGAGGAGATCTCATCGTCCGCGATGGTCTCGGTGACCTCCAGCTTGGTCCAGCTGTCGTCCTGGCCAGTCTCAGAGATGTAGATCTCGGTGGTGCCGGCGTTGGGGAAGCGCAGGCCGCCGCTATCTCTTGCGAAGTAGATGGAGATCTTGCCGATGGCCTGCTGGGTGTCGTAGCGGAAGGTGATCTCCGCGTCATTGTCGCCGTTGTTGTTGGTGTTGTCCCAGTTGGACCAGCAGGTCTCGTTGGGGCCGCCGTCAACGTTGTCGCTGATGGTGTAGCTGCCGTCGTTGATGGCCTCCAGGGTATCGGACTGGGACCCAGCCGGGATATCCTGGCTCAGGTGGGCGGCGGGACCGACGTTTTCGCCCATGGTCAGGCTGCTCTCCTGGACCCGGACGGTGGCGGTGACTTCCAGGGTCTGGCCCAGCACGTCGGCAGTACCTTTGACCACCACGGTGCCAGGTTCGTCATAGCTGCCGCTGGGCGTGCCCCACTCCACCGGGAAGGAAGCGGAGATCACCTCGCCGTTTTGCAGCACGGCAGGTCTGCTCTCCGGCAGCGTGGGCTCCTGGCCCACCCGGACGGTGGTGGAGTAGTTCAGCAGCGCGGCGACCTTGTCGATCATGTTGACGCTCACAGTCACCGTGTTGCCCAGCTCGGTCTTACCGCTGACGGTGAAGGTGCCGGTCTGGCTGATGAGGCTCTCATCGATGGCGTCCCAGGTGACCGTCACGTCCTTCGTGGTGCCGTCAGCATAGACGGCGGTGATGGTACCGGGCAGGCCAGGCATCGTGCCGGTCTTTACATAGTAGTGTCTGGACAGCAGGTAGTGGCTCAGGGAGTCGTCCGCCGCGCCCTGGGAGGTGACGGTGACGCTGGCGGAGGTCAGACCATCGGCGGAAGCGGTGATCTTGATCTGGCCCGCGGTCTTGGTGGTCTGGATGATCGCCACCAGCTTACCGGAAAAGGCGTTCCGGTTGTCGTCCTGGTAGGACTGGTGGTCGTCCTGGCGGCCGTTGTCCACGCCGACCAGCTTGCCTTCCCCTTCCACGGTGAAGGTCACGTTGTTCTCGGCATCGGGAACGATGTTGCCATCGGCGTCCAGCACGTCCACGGTGACGTAGATCAGATCGTCGCCGTCGGCCTTCACGGTGGTGCGGTCGGCGGAGATGCCCAGGCTCTCAGCCTCGCCGGTGGTGGTGACGCTGGTGCGGCCCTGGGCCTTGGTCAGGTCGATCACGTTGCCTTCAGCGTCCCAGGCCTGGGCGGTGATGGTGCCGTCGGCGTAAGGCACGTACCAGGTCAGGTACAGGTTCTTGTGGGCGGTGGCGTTGGCGTCTTCGCCCCGGTAGATCTGGTACTTGTACCCGGCGTCGGTGGTCACCTGGGTGAATTCCTTTACGCCCAGGGAGGTCTTGACGCCGTTGGCGTCGGTGAAGAACAGCTCCACCTTGGCGGCGTCGGTGTAGACCACCACCTGAACATCGCCGTCGCTATTCCGATATACCACATCCTCATTCCAGGCCGGCAGGATGTGCAGGGTGTTCACATCCTCGTTCCACTGGCTCTGATAGAAGTAGTAGTTGTCCTTAGGCAGGCCCGCGGTATCCACGATGCCGAAGTAGGAGTTCTTGGGAGAGGGCCAGCTGCCCACAGCGCCGGTGCCGGTGCCGTTCCAGGGGGTGGGCTCGCCCAGATAGTCGAAGCCGGTCCAGACGTACTCACCGGCCACATAGTCCCGGGTGATCACGTCGTACCAGGCGGAGCTGGCCAGCGCGCCCCAGCCCACGGCGGAGTTGTCGTAGGAGGTCAGCAGCTTGTCGCCAGTCTGAGAGGCATTGCCGTTGCCCAGCCGGTCGTACACGCCACGGCTGTTCACATGGGACGCGGTCTCGGAACCGTAGATGAACCAGTCGGGTCGGGCATTGTGAACAGCGTCGTACTGCGAGCCCACGCTGTAGTTGGCGCCGACGGCGCCGCCGGCATCATGGATATCATCCATCATGTCCACGGTGATGCCGGAGGTGTTGCCCTTGATGCCGTTACAGCCTCTGGTCACGGGACGGGTATCGTCCAGGGCCACCGCCCAATCGATCAGCTGAGCCTGGATCGACCGATAGGTGGTGTTCAGCCCCTGGCTGGTGCCCTCCTGGACCTCGTTGCCCAGGGACCACATGATCACGGAGGGAGAATTCCAGCCCCGCTTGATCATGGCGGTCAGATCAAACTCTGCCCAGGTCATGTCGGCCTCGCCGCCCATGATCTCATTGTCTTCGCCGATGGTGGTGTTGAAGAACCGGGTATAGTCCTGGGTGTTGCCGTTCTTGTACAGGTGCCAGCCATCGAAGCCCTCGTCGATCACCAGGATGCCCAGCCGGTCGCAGATCTCGATCAGCTCGTCGGAGGCAGGGTTGTGGGTGACCCGGATGGAGTTGCAGCCCATCTCCTTCAGGATCTCCACCTGCCGCTCGATGGCCCGCTCCCAGGCCTCGGCGCCCAGAGAGCCCTGGTCGTGGTGCATACACACGCCCTTGAGCTTGACAAACTCGCCGTTCAGGGCGAAGCCCTTGTTGCTGTCGAAGGTCAGGTAGCGGAAGCCGTAGGAGGTTTCGTAAGTATCCACCACTTCCCCGTTCACCAAGACCTTTGTGACCAGGGTGTACAGGTTGGGCTCATCCGTGCTCCACAGCTTGGGGGATACCACGTCCACGGTGGCATCGATGGCGACGCTGCCGCCGGCGGCGATGACGGTGCCCTCCGTGGTGGCGGTAGCCCCGGCCAGGGTGTGCTCCAGGGTCACGGTGACGTCCTCGGCAGAGTCGTTGACCACGGTGGTGGTCACATTCGTGGTGGCGTCGCCCTCAGACAGGTTCGGGGTCTCCACCTTGGTGCCGTACAGGTCCACATGGACCGGGTCGGTGACGGTCAGCTCCACCTTGCGGTAGATGCCGCTGCCGGAGTACCAACGGCTGGAGGGGGTCTGGTGGTTGACCTTCACAGTGATCACGTTCTCACCGTCGAAGTTCACATAGTCGGTGATGTCGAAGGAGAAGGGGGTGTAGCCATAGGGATGGCTGCCCACCTCGTGGCCGTTGACCCAGACGGTGGAGTCCATATACACACCGCCGAAGTCGATCCGGATCTGCTTGCCCTCCAGCGCGGAGCTGAGGGTGAAGCTCTTCCGATACCAGCCGGTACCGCCCAGCCGGTAGCCGCTCTCGGCCTCACCGTACCTGGTGGTGTCCTGCTCGATGCTGTAGTCATGGGGCAGGTCCACACCGGTCCAGCTGGAGTCGTTGAAGCTGGGCTCCTCGGCGCCGGTGGCGTCGCCCAGGTAGAACTTCCAGTTGTCGCTGAAGTTCTCGGTACGCTGGGATCCATCGTAATTGTTGACGAACACTTCCTCCTGATCAGAGCTCATCTGAGCGGCGTTGCTCACCACAGCGGCGGCGGGCAGCACCAGGCTCATGACCATGAGCACTGCAAGGAGAAGGGTCCCAAAGCGCTTTGTTCTTGTCGTTTCCATTTTGATTTGGACTGATTTAAAGTCCATTCCCTCCTGTCCTTGTGTAGTTTTCGAATACCCCAGCCGCCTGCCTCCACAGCCCGGCCCGCGGCCCGGCGGAACAGACCCCATATCGCGCATCGTCGGATCGTCCACAGACCAGCGCCCGGGAGGCGGTGACAGACCTCTGGTTATGCATTCTGAATGGATTGTAACATTTTTTTGGCTGTTTTTCTATAGCAACTGCCAATCAAAAAAATATTTGGATGGTCTGCCAAATTCTCCGAATGTCCTTTGTGCACAATCACGAACCCCGGGGTTTTGCCCTTTTTCAGCGGCATTTTGTGGTGAAACGTTTCCAAAAATCTGCATATCGCCCCTCCCGAGACCGGGCAGATCCGGCCCTTGGACGGCCGTCCGCCGCCAGCGGACACTTAGGCGTTTTGTCGCAGACCAGGCCCGGTCAGCTTGACAGGCTGTGGCGGATCTGATATGATGGATATATACCTTATATACAATACAACATCACCAGGAGGAACAGGCCATGGAAGCGGAATACATCATTTCCAACGATCGGCTCATCGTCACCACCACCGCCAAGGGCGGTGAACTGCGGTCCATCCGCACCCCGGAGGGCAAGGAGTTCCTCTGGCAGGGGGACCCGAAATACTGGAAGGGACGGTCCCCGGTGCTCTTCCCCTACATCGGCCGCCTGACCGGCGGCACCTGCTATGTGGACGGGCAGGAGTACCACATGGAGCTTCACGGCCTGGCCCGGTATCAGGTGTTCCAGGTGGAGGCCCACACCGACACGAAGATCACCTTCCTGCTGGAGAGCGGCCCGGACACGTTGGCCCGCTACCCCTGGCGTTTTCGCTTCCGGGTGACCTACGCCCTGGAGGGAGCCACCCTGGGGATGACCTACCAGGTGGAGGACCTGGACGAGAAGCCCATGTACTTCGCGGTAGGCGGCCATCCGGGCTTCCAGGTGCCTATGGAAGAGGGCAAGCGCTTTGACGACTACCGCCTGCGCTTCCATGCCCCCTGCGACCCGGTGCGGATCGGCTTCACCCCCACCGGCTACCGCAACGGCGAGGACCTGCCCTACCCCCTCCGGGACCGGCAGATCCTGCCTCTGAGCCACCCCCTGTTCGACAACGAGGCGGTGGTGCTGGAGGGATCGGACAAGACCGTGACCCTGGAGGCCCCCGGCGGCCGGTACAGCCTGACCGCCTCCTTCCCCCAGATGCGCTATGTAGGCTTCTGGCACGCCCCTCAGACCGACGCCCCCTATGTGTGCATCGAGCCTTGGAGCTCCACCCCCGCCTGGCAGGACCGCACCGTGGTGCTGGCCGAGCAGGAGGACCTGCTCCTGCTGGAGCCGGGCAAGTCCTACGAAAACACCTGGACCGTGGAGATCCACGACGCCCAGGGCTAAATGAAAAAAGCTGGCGGATCTGAAGATCCGTCAGCTTTTTTAGTCGAAGGCAAAGGCCAGATACTTTGGGCCTTCGCCCCCGTCAAAGGCGTGGTACATGGCGAAGGGGATCTGACCGCCGGGACAGCGGAAGGTCCCCTCCTCCTCCCCCAGCGCCGCCAAGATCCCAGGCGCCTGGGCCAGATCTCCCAGAAGCTCCAGGCCGAACAGCTCTCCGCCCCGGCGCTGGGCCGCCAGCAGAAAGCCCGGTCCTTCATAAAAGCGTGCCTGGGCGGCCAAAAAGTCCAGGGCGGGACCTTCCTGGATCAACGCGCCGTCGGGAAGCAGGGCGCTCCTGCGCCGGGCGAAGGCCGCCGGATCGAGCGATACCAGATCCACCGGCGCAAGGCCCCTTTTGGCCCGGATCTGGGCGATCTTGGTGGCGTCCCGGTAGCCCAGACGCTGATAGAACCGCCGCAGGCCCGGCGCGCCCGGCACCAGCGCCGCCCCGGCATAGCCCCGGGCGGTGAGGGTCCGGTGAAGGTCCTCCATCAGCGCCGAGCCGATCCCCCGGCCCCGGTGGTCCTTATCCGTGGCCACGGCGTAGACATAGGCCAGGGTCCGCTCCTCCAAAGCGCCGTCCAGCCAGTAGGCCGCCGCCACCAGCGCTTCCCCTTCCCAGACGCACCGGCATCGGTCCGGGGCAAAGCCGGTGGAAAAGAACATATCCAAAAACCGCTCCTCATCCCCGAACGCCTGCCGCCACAGCCGCCGCAGGGCCGGGATCTGGCCCAGATCGGGATGGTCAAACCTCATCTTCCGCCTCCATGCACTTGGCCCAGTGTTTCTCGATCATCCGGGCGGGATAGTAGGACAGCTTTGCCTGGCGCAGGCCCTCCAGGCCCATATCGTCCTCCCGGTCCAGCCATTTCAGCGCCGGATACCGCTGGCGCAGATATTGGGCGAAGGCCTGGTTGATGGCGGCGTAGGCCCCCTCCACCGCCGGGTCCGCTTTCTCAAAGTGGATATCGAAGGTATCCTCGCTCAGCCGGGAGCCCATGGTCATGGCGATGATCCGCCCGTCCCCGTCCCGAAGCACCAGGCCCTCCAGCCCCAGCGTTTCCATGGCCCCGAAGGCCCGGTCCATGGCCCGGCGCTCCAGGTGGAAGTCCCGGTGGGGATCCTCCGTCAGGCGCTGGGCGTACCAGTCCTCCAGGAAGGCCCGGACCTGCGGCACCAGCGCCAGCGTCAGCGGCTCCACCTGATGGTCCGGGCAGTTCTGGCGGAAGCGGTTCAGATGGTTGCGCTTTTTCTGGTACTTCCGGCCCCGAAGCTCCGCCAGGTCCTGGATATCGTAAACGTAATCAAAACCATCCCGGTCCGGGTAGAACCGAAACCGGCCGGGGAAGAGCTGCTCCACCAGGGCGCAGTCCTCTTTGGTCATGCCCACCAGGCGGCACACGATCCCCCGCTGCCGGGCGTCCTCCATCACCGCCTCCAGCACCGGCCGGATATCCCCCTGCCCCACCGGGAAGGGGTACACCGTTCGCCGGTCATACTGGGACATGATGGTAAGAAAGCCCTCCACCAGAGCCGCCCACTGCCGCCCCCACATCACCAGGTTGGCAAAGGCGTAGCCGCAGCCCCGATAGGCCCCCTGGGACAAATACCGCTCATATTCCTCCTTCCGGCTCAGATCCAGCCGTTGGAAATCGATCATATCCGTTGCTCCTCCGTAAATACGCCTCCCGGCGGAGACTTTTTCTGATAGGATACCACTTTCTCCCCCGGGTCCGCTGTTACTTTATCACAAAATGAAAATTTTTTCAAAAAAAGTATTTACGATCCGTTTTTTTTCTTGTATGATAGGGTGGTACAGAGTAGAGGCCCTCGCGTAAAGTGCTGCCACGATGGGGAGTTGGGTGACAGACGAAGGACGCGTGTCCGCGATGGGGGCTTCGCACCCGCTGCCATAATTGGAACACCTCCATTATGTTGCAACGATACTCGGTCAGACGTTTGTCGGCTGAAAATGCTGCGGCTGTCTGTGGGTCTACGCAATAACACTCCCTTGCGCTTCGGCGCAGGGGTTTTTTGCACCACGACGGTCCCGGCCGGCGATCGTGAACTAGAAAAGGAGGTCTTTATCATGTCTACAACTTCCAGAAATCCCCGTTTTGCCATTGCCCATATGATCATCGACGCCCTGCTGATCGCGGTGTACGTGGTCATGTCCACCTATCTGACCATCCCCCTGGGCGCTCTGAAGATCACCCTGGAGGCCCTGCCGGTGGTGATCTGCGCCGTGATCTTGACCCCGGTGGACGCGATCTTGGTGGGCTTCCTGGGAGAGTTCCTCAACCAGATGCTGTCGCCCTACGGTCTCACCCCCACCACCATGCTGTGGATCGCGCCGATCGTGGCCCGGGCCGCCGTCATCGGCCTGTTCTGTCTGGCCCTGCGGAAAAAGCACGGCCCCCGGTTCCTGTCCGTGGGGAAAAACGCGGTCTGGTTCTCCGTGGTGTGCGTGGTCGCCGCCATCGTCCACTCCTGTCTGAACACCTTCGCCTACTATGTGGACTCCAAGATGTTTGGCTACTATACTTATTATGCGGTCTTCGGCGTGTTCTGGATCCGGATCGCTGGCAGCGTGGTCTCCGCCATCATCATGGCCCTCGCCACCATGCCCCTGGTGAACGCCCTTGGAAAGGCAGGCGTCGTCCGATGAGCCAGTCCCTGTTCACCGACGTGGAGGAAGCGATCGGCTATATCCACTCGGTGTGCTGGAAGGGCAGCACGCCGGGACTGCACCGGATCTCGGTCCTGCTGGACAAGATGGGCCACCCGGAACGCAAGCTCAAGTTCGTCCATATCGCCGGGACCAACGGCAAGGGCAGCACCGCCGCCATGACCGCCTCGATCCTGGAAAAAGCCGGATACCGCACAGGGCTGTATACCTCCCCCTTCATCTATCGCTTCCATGAGCGGATGCAGGTGGATGGCGCGCAGATCTCGGACCGGGACCTGATCGAGGTCACGTCCTTCGTCAAGCCCCTGGCGGATACCATGACCGAGCCGCCTACCGAGTTTGAGCTGGTGTGCTGCATCGCTTTTGAGTACTTCGCCCGGCAGCGCTGCGACATCGTGGTGCTGGAAGTGGGCCTGGGGGGCGAACTGGACCCCACCAACGTGATCGGCTGCCCGGAAGTGGCGGTGATCACCAACATCGGCCTGGACCACACCGAGTTCCTGGGGGATACGGTGGAGAAGATCGCCGCCACCAAGGCCGGGATCTTTAAGACCGGCGGCCACGCGGTGGTCTACCGCTCCACCCCCTCGGTGGAGGAAGTGTTCCGGCAGGCGGCGGAAAGCAAGCAAGTCACCCTCCACCTGGCGGACTTTGATACCCTCCGCCGCACCGCCCGGGACCTGGACGGCCAGGTCTTCGACTGCGGCGATCGGAAGGGGCTGTTCCTGCCGCTGCTGGGGGACCATCAGCTCCACAACGCTTCCGTGGTACTGTCCGTGATCGACGCCCTGAAGCTCCAGGGCTGGCAGATCTCCGAAGAGCAGATCCGGGAGGGCCTGCGGGACACCCGGTGGCCCGGCCGGTTTGACGTGCTGCGCCGGGACCCGCTGTTCATCATCGACGGCGGCCACAATCCCCAGTGCATCGAGGCTCTGGTCACCAATATCCAGCAGTTCCTGGCGAACAAGCCCCTGGTGGTCCTTACCGGCGTCCTGTCCGACAAGGACTATGTGGATATGTACAAGCCGGTGATGCCCTATGTCCGGGAGTTCGTGTGCATCACGCCCCCCTCCCCCCGGCGGCTCCCGGCCCAGGACCTGGCCCGGTATCTCCGGGAGGCCGGCGCGGCGGCCACCCCCTGCGACACCATCGAAGCAGGCGTCCGCGCCGCCGTGGAAAAGGCTGGGAAGGACGGGGCTGTGCTGAGCTTCGGATCTTTGTACTCCATCGGCCCGATCCGGGACGCTTTGGAGGCCCTGAGATAAGATTTTCCCCATCCCTTTCGGG
>CALXFQ010000052.1 GCA_944387625.1 uncultured Oscillospiraceae bacterium | reverse complement strand
GTCAGCATGGCCCAGCCACTCCTGCACGTCCTTCAAGGACCAGCCCATGGAGATGAGCATACTGGCGCAACTGTGCCGAAGTTCGTGGAAGCGGATGTGGGGGAGGCCGTGGGCCTTCAGCAGCTTGTTGAAGCGGTGGCTGATGTAGTCCGGGGAATAGGGCTTTCCGTTGGGCCACTTGAACACATAGGGGCTTTCCTGATACTCCTTGCCAAAGGCTTGGCGGTACCGCTGTTCCTGGCTCTTGGTGGTCTGGAAAATTTCCAGGGCCTCCGGGGTCAGGGGGAAGGTCCTACGGCTGCTGGCGTTCTTGGTCTTGTCCTTGGCTGCCACCTGGGTCACCTTGGACACCGTGTGCCGGATGGTCATGGTCTTTCGCTCCATGTCGATGCTGTCCCATTGTAGCCCCAGAAGCTCGCTACGCCGCAAGCCATACAGAGCGGTCACCTTCACCAGAGGGTGCGGCGCATCCCCTTGGAGGGCATCGAAAAGGGCTTGGAGCTGCCTTTCCGTGTAGAAGGTGTTTTCGTATCGTTCGGCCTGGGGCAACACCACGAACTGACAGGGGTTGCCAGGTATCAAATGGTTCTTCACCGCCATGTCCAGGGTCTGTGTGATGATGTTCTTGTGCAGCTTCAGGGAGCGGGGAGATAGACCTCCTTTTCCGTCCAATCTTCCGGTGCGGTGCTTCTCGTCCATGTACCGCTGGATGAGCTTATGGTCCATGGCTTGCAGCGTTGTTCCGATGCTGTCGAAATAGGGCAGGATGTGGCCCTTCGCCAGGGCCTCATAACCTTGCAGGGTCACGGCATCCACCGTCCCGGCAACCTGTTCCAGCCAGAGGCGCGCATAGTCAGAAAACAGCGTGTCCCTGCGGACGATGCCTTCCATCCGCTCATACTCGGCCAGCTTCTCCCGGAGGAACTGCTCGGCCTTGCGCTTGTTGCCTTTCTCAGGCAGGTCCGTGGACAGCCACTTCTTCTTCCGTTTGCCGTCCTCGTAGAGGTTGTGCACGGCGTAGTATTTTCCATTCTTTACAACAGTCAGGCTACCTGTCATCATTTTCTCCTTTCTGTGACAGCAGAGTATGACTACCACATCGCCAATGGGGCGTATCTCCACGCCTGTTATGACCAGGGCGTGATCTTCCACGCTGAAAAGCGGTAGATCGCTTTTTGTAAAACGATACTCAGGAGCAGGCCCCTAGAAACTTATCGGTCATCATGTACGCCGCAGGTATCTTCCGCCCAGTCCGGCTGAAACGCGCATCCCACCGAAAACAAAAGTTCGCCGCCACGCGCTCAGGGGTAAGGAGCAAAAAGTGCGGCCAAGATCTTCCAAAAAAGTAGACAAGGCTTGTCGTTTTTTGGTAGAATAAAGCCAGCGCACACATCCTGAAAGCGGACGGCAGACCGGTCCTATGCCTTCAACGGCTGGTTTTAATGCGTTCTTAAACTATATCCGCCATCTCTAAGGCCACCTTAGTCCCTGGGGCTGTACAATGCAGGTACAGATCCCTTCTTAAGGAGGTGGGCCGAATGAGCGGATGGGTATGGATCTTCGCCGCGCTGTATACGTTCGTCATGGGATATGTGTTCGTACGCAAAGCCGACGCTTTTATGGACAAGCACCCCCAAGCCTTTCCAGGCAGACGGCCGATCATTACCGGGGACCTGCCAGCTTGGCAGGACCTCTCCGGGGACGATCGTGGTGCTTCCCGCCGGCGATATACGCGCAAGGAGCACCGAAACGATGAAAAGGATCATTCATGAACATATCTTGGTCTGCCTCTCCTCCGCACCCTCCAACGCCAACACGATCCGGGCCGCCGCGAAACTATCCCAGGCGTTTGGCGGAAGGATCACCGCCCTTTATGTGCAGACCAAAAGCGCCGACCAATTGGGCGCGGAGGACAGGCAGCGCCTGCAGAGGCATACCCGGCTGGCGGAAAGGCTGGGGGCGTCCGTGTCCACGGTGACCGGGGATGATGTGGCCTTTCAGATCGCGGAGTTTGCCAGGATCTCCAAGGCCACCAAGATCGTACTGGGCAGGAGCGCCGTTCCCAGGGGCCGGCCCTTTGCCCCGAAGCCGCTGACAGAGCAGCTGGTGGAGCTGGCGCCGTATCTGGATATCTACATCATCCCGGACCCTGCCGGTAAGGACCGGCGGGCGAAAAACCCCGCCACAAAGCAGCCGATCTTGCCCTCCCTCCGGGACGTGCTGATCACCCTGGGGATCCTGGCCCTGTCCACGGCGATCGGGCTGGTGTTCCACAGACTGCGTTTTACCGAGGCCAATACCATCACGGTCTACATCTTAGGCGTGCTGCTCACCGCGCTGTTTACGAAAAACAATGTGTGCAGCGGCATCTCCTCCCTGGCTGGCGTCCTGCTGTTCAATTTCTTTTCCACCGAGCCTCGGCTCAGCTTTCAAGCCTACGCGTCCGGCTACCCGGTGACCTTTGCCATCATGCTGTTCGCCTCCCTTTTGACCGGGACGCTGGCGAACCGGCTTGCCATCCATGTAAAACGCTCCACCCAGACCGCCTGGCGGACGCAGGTGCTTTTGGACACCACCCAGCAGCTGGGCCAGGCGGAGGACGAAACGGACATCCTGGAAGTGATCGCCGATCAGCTTTTGAAACTGCTGGACCGGCCGATCCTCCTTCGATGCGTCAATGGGATCACGATCCGCCGCGCCCCGGACGGGGGACCCTTTGAGGAGCCATCGGATGCCCCTGCCCATCGGTCCTCCTTCCAATGCGGCGGCGAACCCTTTGGGGAGGTCTTGATCTACGGGAACGCCCTGGAGCCGCTGGAGAGCGGCATCCTCCATTCCATCCTGGGGGAGGGCGCTTTGGCGGTGGAGAACCGGCGAAACGCCCGTCAGAAGGAAGAGGCCGCCGTTCTGGCGAAAAACGAGCAGCTGCGGGCAGATCTGCTGCGTTCCATCTCCCACGATCTGCGGACCCCCCTGACCTCCATCTCCGGCAACGCGGAAAATCTGCTGGCAAGCGGCCAGGGGATGGACGAAGCGGACCGGCGCAGATTGCTGACGGATATCCATGAGGACGCGATCTGGCTGATCCGGCTGGTGGAGAACCTGCTGTCCATCACCAGGATCGGCGAGGGGCGCGCCCAGCTCAATAGGACCACCGAGCTTGTGGACGACGTGATCACGGAATCCCTCCGGCATATCCGCGCCAAGACCCACACCATCGAAACGGATCTGAGCGATGAACTGCTTTTGGCCCGGATGGACGCCAGGCTCATCAGCCAGGTGCTCGTCAATCTGGTGGATAACGCCATCAAATACACCCCGGAGGGATCCGTGATCCGCATCAGCGCCCGGAAGCGTGGGCAGTGGCTCCTTGTCCGCGTTGCCGACAACGGTCCGGGGATCGGGGACGAGCAAAAGCCAAAGGTGTTCGATATGTTCTATACCGGCAATGCCCAGGTGGCCGACTGCCGCCGCAGTATGGGGCTGGGACTTTACCTGTGCCGGTCCATCATCCAGCTCCACGGCGGTGAGATGACCCTGACGGACAATGACCCCCACGGGTGCGTCTTTGCCTTTACCCTTCCGATCAGCGAGGTGACGATCAATGAATAAATTACTGATCTTGGTGGTGGAGGACGATCCGGCCATCCGAAATCTGATGGCCACCACCCTCCGGACCCATGACCATCGGTTTTTGACCGCGTCCACCGGCGCTTCCGCCCTGATGCAGGCCTCCACCGCCCAGCCGGATGTGATGCTCCTGGACCTGGGGCTTCCCGACATGGACGGCGTGGAGATCATCCGAAAGGTCCGTACCTGGTCGCAGATGCCGATCATCGTGATCAGCGCCAGAGCGGAGGATACGGACAAGATCGCCGCCCTGGATGCCGGCGCGGACGATTATCTTACCAAGCCCTTTTCGGTGGAAGAACTGCTGGCACGGCTTCGGGTGACCCAGCGGCGGTTGAACTTCATGCAAACATCCACCGCCAGCCCCATTTTCACCAACGGGGAACTGAAGATCGACCATGCCGCCGGGTGCGTCTGGCTGGGGGACCGGGAACTGCACCTGACCCCTATGGAGTATAAACTGCTGTGTGTGTTGGCCCAGAACGTGGGCAAGGTGCTGACCCTCTCCTTCATCACCCAGAAGGTCTGGGGCAGTTCCACAGAGAGCGATATCGCTTCCCTGCGTGTATTCATGGCGACCCTGCGTAAAAAGCTCAGCGGCGGCAAGGAAGACGTGCAGTACATCCAGACCCATATCGGCGTAGGCTACCGTATGCAGAAACTGTGACCACCGCGCCTGGGACACCTTCGTGAACGAAGGTGTCCCAGACTGTCGAAGATCCCCTTCGGGGCTTTCCGACAAAGAAGATGCAGTCTGCCGCGCCCATGATCTGTACGCCTTTGGCGCACAGATCCCACACTTGCAGACTGTGCGGTATTTTCCGCCAGGTACACGCCCTGGCAGAAAATGACCCAGATCTCTTTGCCGTCTGCGGACGGCAAACTCTGCGAGGCTTTTGGGACACCTTCATGGGCGAAGGTGCCCGCGTCTTTATACCGTCTTAAACTGGAGCCATCCATTTTAAGGGCGTCTTTGCGGATCTTCCGATAGAATGAAGCCCGGGACAAGCGCGCCCCCGTGAATGGCGGGGGAAAATCACTTTTCGGAGGCATCTTTTTATGATCCCTGCATTATGCATCTTTCTTCTGGTCTACATACTGATGCTGGCCCTGCCAAAATACCGCCCATGGATCGCCCTGTCCGGCGCGGCGGTGTTCATCGTGCTGGGGCTTGCCGGTGTTTACGAGCTTACGCCGCTTCAGGCCCTTGGCGCGGTAGACTACAACGTGCTTTTGATGATCGCGGGCACCATGGGCATCGTCACCCTTTTTATCGAAAGCAAAATGCCCGCCTTGCTGGCGGAGCATCTGATCGCCCGTGTGCCCAACGTGAAATGGGCGGTCACGGTCCTGGCTCTGTTCGCGGGCATCGTCAGCGCCTTTGTGGACAATGTGGCCACGGTGCTGATGGTGGCGCCGATCGGTCTGGCGATCTCCCGGAAGCTGAACATCTCCCCTGTGCCGGTGCTGATCGCGATCGCGGTATCTTCCAACCTGCAAGGCGCGGCCACGATGGTAGGCGACACCACCAGTATGCTGCTGGGCAGTTTTGCCGGGATGAACTTCCTGGACTTCTTCTGGATGGACGGCAAGCCCGGCATCTTCTGGGGCGTGGAGCTTGGGGCGGTGGTATCGTGTATCGCCCTGCTGGTCCTGTTCCGAAAGGAGCGCCAGCCGGTCAGCGCCAAAGTGGAGACCACGGTGACGGACTATTTCCCCTCCGTACTGCTCCTTGGGGCGGTGGGCCTGTTGATCTTGGCCTCCTTCCTCCCTGAGCCGGAACAGCCCTTTCTGCTGGCCCTGTACCAGATCCGAAGCGGCCTGATCTGTCTGGCGCTTTGCGTCGTCGGCGTGATCCGGGCCTGTGTGAAGAAGAAGTCCCTTGCCACCTTGAAGCAAGTGCTCCGGGACATCGACAAAGACACGCTGATCTTGCTGTTTGGCCTGTTCATGGTGATCGAGGGCATCAAGACCGCCGGTGTCATCGACGCGGTGGCGGACCTGTTCTATCGGTGCGCGGGAAACGATCCGTTCCTTCTGTACACCCTGATCGTGTTCGCTTCGGTGATCCTCTCCGCCTTTATCGACAACATCCCGTATGTGGCCACCATGCTCCCTGTTGTGCAGAGCATCTCCGCGCTGATGGGGGCGGAGCCGTATGTGTTCTACTTCGGCCTGTTGACCGGCGCCACCCTTGGCGGCAACCTGACGCCGATCGGGGCTTCCGCCAACATCGCCGCCATCGGCATCCTGCGCAAGAACGGTCATACCGTCAGACTGCGTGACTTCCTGCGGATCGGCGTGCCGTTCACGCTCTCGGCGGTGCTTGCCGGTTACATTTTCATTTGGATGGTATGGGGAGGCTGATCTATGGTTAAACGACTTAAAAAACTCTCTCCCGGCCGGATCATCGCCCTGGGCTTCGCGGCAGTGATCTTGATCGGGTCCGGCCTGCTGATGCTGCCGTGCAGTGTGCAGGAAGGGCAGGACATCCGCTACATCGATGCCCTCTATACCTCCACCAGCGCCGTGTGCGTCACCGGGCTGATCGCCATCGACCCGGGGACCGCCTTTACGCCCATCGGCCGGACCTTCCTGGCCATGCTGATCCAGATCGGCGGCCTGGGCGTCACCACCGTTGGCGCGGGCGTGATGCTGGCCATGGGCAAAAAGATCGACCTGAAAGGCCGCAACCTTATCCAGGAAGCGGGCAATCTGGAAAACGGCCGGGGGACCGTCCGTTTTGTCCAGCAGGTGCTTTATACCACCCTGGCCATCGAGCTGATCGGCGCGGCCGTCAGCTTCCTGGTGTTCATCCAGGACTATCCGCCGCTGGAGGCCCTGGGGTACAGTCTGTTCCACAGCGTGGCGGCGTTCAACAACTCCGGCTTTGACATCCTGGGCCATTCCGGGGAGCTGTATTCCAATGAGAACCTGTTCGTCTATCATAAAGATGTCCTGCTGAACCTGGTGACCACCGGCCTGATCGTCTTCGGCGGTATCGGCTTCCTGGTGATCCAGGAGATGCGGAAAAACAAGTTCCATTGGAAGAGATACTCCATGCACGCCAAGACCGTCTTATCCGTGACCGCGTTCCTGATCGTTTCCGGCACGGTGCTGATCAAGCTGACCCAAAGCGGCGAAAGTTGGATGGGCGCCTATTTCCACAGCGTATCCGCCCGTACGGCAGGCTTTTCCACCACCAACATGGCAAGCTATTCCGACGCGGGACTGCTGGTGCTGATCGTGCTCATGTTCATCGGCGCCTCCCCAGGCTCCACCGGCGGCGGTATCAAGACGACCACGTTCTTTGTGCTGTTCAGAGGGATCTTGTCGGCCGCCACCAACAGGCAGGAAAAAGCCTTTAAGTATTCCTTTCCCAGAGATCTTTTCCGCAAGGCCGCGGTGATCGCGCTGCTTGCGCTGGCGGTGGTGATCGCCGCCACCTGGCTGATGATCGTGATGGACCCGAACGTGCCGATGCTCGACGCGCTGTTTGAGATCACCAGCGCCTTTGGCACGGTGGGCCTGTCCACCGGGATCACGCCGTCGCTGAGCGTCGGGTCCAAACTGCTGTCCATCCTGGTCATGTACATCGGACGGCTGGGACCGCTGACGGTGGCGTCGCTGTGGTACTTTACCAGAGGCGAACGGGCCGCCTACCCGGAAGGAAATATTGCCGTTGGATAATGGATGGAGGTAAGAGATATGTTTAAGAAAACTTCAAAAAACAGACCCACTTACGGGATCATCGGCTTGGGGCGCTTTGGTATGGCGCTGGCTTTGGAGCTTGCCCACTCTGGCGCGGACCTGATCGTCCTGGACCGGGACGAGGACAAGATCAGACAGATCCGGGAGTACACCGACAACGCTTTCGTGGTCCCGTCCCTGGATAAAAAGACCCTGTACGAAACCGGCATCCAAAACTGCGACGTGGCGATCGTGTGCATCGGAGAAGCGCTGGATAAGTCCATTTTGACAACGCTGACGCTGGTGAGCATGGGTATCCCGTCGGTCATCGCCAAGTCCACCGGCCAGGAGCATGGTGAGATCCTGGAAAAACTGGGGGCAACGGTGGTCTATCCCGAGCAGGACATGGCGATCCGCCTTGCCCACCGGCTGGAAGCGTCCCGGATGCTCGACTACATCCAGCTGTCTGAAAAGCTGAACATCTCCAAGCTGATGATCCCGGAGAAAATGGTGGGAAAAACGGTTTTGGAAGTGGATCTGCGGAAAAACTTCGGGGCGAACATCATCGCCGTGGAAAACGAGGGAACGCTTCTGGAGATCGTCGCGCCTGCGTACATCTTCCGCCGGGGGGACATCCTCTATGTATCCGGCTCCAAGGACGGGCTCAACCGCCTGTCCCTGTGGGCGGATAAGTAAATGAACACGGCCACCGGCCAGCCAGCCGGTGGCCGTGTTCATTTTTAACAAAACACAAACAAAACGCCAACATCTTACAAACACCTCCCTACTACTATAAACACGCAAGGACGGTCCTCGTCCCTGCCACAAAATATGAAAATGTGAGGTCATGTAACATGAACAAGAACGATCAGGCGTTTATCATCCAAAAGATCCGTACCCAGTACACCGAAAAGCAATCCACCCAGCTCGACGCCCTCCGGGCGCTGGACGCCAAGGTCAAGCGCCCGGCCAATGTGCTGACCTATACCTTCGGCATCCTCTCCGCCCTGGTCATGGGCACCGGCATGAGCCTTGTGATGACGGACCTCGGCACGACCATCGGGATCGCCCAGCCCATGATCCCGGGCATCGCGATCGGCGTGGCCGGGATGCTCATGGCGGTCATCAACTATCCCATTTACAAAGCGGTCCTGTCTTCCCGCAGGAAAAAGTACGCCGGTCAGATCATCGCGCTGAGCGATCAGCTGATGAACGGCTGATCCAGCCAAGGAGGTCTTTACCATGAGCAAAGTCGGAACCTTTTTCAAGGACGCGTTTTCGGATATGAAAGCACACGCCCACACCCAATAGCAGGTGAGCCAGGCGGAATACGAGGCCGTCAAGGCCGAGTCCCGCGCCCGCTGCCAGGAAGCCAAGGCGCTGGGCGACCCCCACCGCCGCCAGGCCGCCACCCAGGCGCAGGCAGACGAGCGGATCGCTCAGGCCAACGCCCGGATCGCCCAGGCCAATGCCCGGATCGACGCCGCAGGCGGCAAAAAATAACGGCGCTGGGCAAGACATCGCCAGCACGGCCTGGGAAGATCTGCCCCCGGGCCGCCGCAAAAAGCCCAGCGCAAAAACGCGTGCCGCCTTCCCGTTTTTTGGGAAAGCGGTAAAAACAGCAACATAACTTTAACATTTCCATGGTATGATCGCAAAAAACAGGGGGGGCGGTTCCGCCATCGGCCCATCCGCGGCGGGACGGCGGCCCTCTGGGGACCACACGATCATCAGGGGGGAACGGGAAATGTTCAAAATATTAGTGGTAGAGGACGATCAGGACCTTAACAAGACCGTATGCAGCTTCCTGGACCGCAGCGGATACGAAGCCACCGGCTGTCTTGGCGCGGAGGAAGCCTATGACCAGATGTATAAGACCACCTTTGACTGCATCGTGTCGGATATCATGATGCCCGGCATCGACGGCTTCGAGTTCGTAAAAACCGTGCGTTCCCTCAACGAGGATATCCCCATCCTGTTTATGACCGCCCGGGACGATCTGGAGGCCAAGCGGCGGGGCTTCCGTGTGGGCATCGACGATTATATGGTAAAGCCCATCGACCTGGACGAGCTGTTTCTGCGGATCGGCGCCATGCTTCGCCGCAGCAAGATCGCCTCCAGCCGCCGGCTGGAAGTGGGCGGCTTCGTCATGGATGCCGACCAGCGCGCCGCGGAGCTGGACGGCGAAGAGATCGCCCTTACCCACAGAGAGTTTGATCTGCTGTATAAGCTGCTTTCCTATCCCAAGAAGACCTTCTCCCGGCAGCAGCTGATGGACGAGTTTTGGGATGTGGACACCACGGCCAGCACCAGGACGGTGGACGTCTACATGACCAAGCTCCGGGCCAAGCTGGCAAAGTGCTCCTCTTTTGAGATCCAGACCGTTCACGGTCTTGGCTATAAGGCGGTGCTGAAATGAAAAAGAAGACGCCTATAAAAAAGATCTTATTGTCGCTGTACCATTACCTTTGCTTTTTTCTGGTGATGGCCTTTGTGATATCGTGCTGTATGTCCTTGTTCGTCAGCACCATGAGCCAGTCCATGGGGATCGACCTGACCCGCCAGATGCTCCAGCGGGCAGGCAAGCTCACCTTTTGGAACGTGGTATTTTTAAGCTTTGTATGCACCTTGATCGATCAGATCCGCAGATCGTTCATGGTGGACCGCCCGGTGAGGAAGATCGTTTCCGCCGTGGAGCGGATCGCCAAGGGCGATCATGATGTAACGATCCCACCGCTGAAAGGCGTGCTGAGGCACGACGGGCTGGACCAGATCGTGGACTCGGTCAACAAGATGGCCGGGGAACTGTCCGGGGTGGAGACCCTGCAAACGGACTTTATCGCCAATGTGTCCCATGAGCTGAAAACGCCGATCGCGGTC
>CALXFQ010000051.1 GCA_944387625.1 uncultured Oscillospiraceae bacterium | reverse complement strand
CAGCCTTTCATCCCCCCTTGGAACTTTTCAACAAGGACGTTGCCCTCTTCGTACGGTAACAGATCTGGGGCTTGCTTTGCGGCTTGGATCTGGCTATAATGGAGAAAACAGCCAAAGGAGCCTTGCCATGTCACTGCCCCAGACCACCATCCAAGCCTACTACGCGATCTTGCGGGAAGAACTGCTGGTCGCCATGGGCTGTACCGAGCCGATCGCCATCGCCTACGGCGCGGCGATCCTCCGCCGGGCCTTGGGCCGGGAGCCGGAAGCGGTCCAGGCCCGGCTCAGCGGCAACATCATCAAAAACGTGAAAAGCGTGGTGGTCCCTGCCACCGGCGGCCTCCACGGCATCCAGGCGGCGATCGCCGCCGGTGTGGTGGCCAACGCCCCGGAAAAGAAGCTGGAGGTCCTTACCGCCCTTACAGACCAGGACCCGCCCAAGATCCGGGCGTTTCTGGACCGATGCCGCTTCCAGGTGGAGGAGATGGACACGATCCACCCCTTCGATCTGCTCCTTACCGGGGAAGGGGACGGCCACAGCGTGTCGGTGCGGATCTGCAAGACCCACACCAATGTGGTGCTGGTGTCCAGCGACAGCCGGGACATCACCGCCGACTACCTGATCGCCCAGGAGCGGGAGGAGGACCGGCGGACCGACCGGTCCGTGCTGAACGTGCGGGACATCGTGGCCTTTGCCCGGGAGGCGGATCTGGGGCCGGTGGAGGACCTGCTCCTGCGGCAGATCCAATTGAACATGGCCATCGCCCAGGAGGGCTTGAAGGGAGGCTGGGGCGCCTCGATCGGCAAGGTGCTGTATCAGGAGGGAAAGGCCAGCCTGCGGGACCAGGCCCGGGCCTTGTCCGCCGCCGGGTCCGATGCCCGGATGAGCGGATGTGAACTGCCGGTGGCGATCATCTCCGGCAGCGGCAACCAGGGCATCACCGCCTCGATCCCGGTGGCGGTGTACGGCCAGGCCATGGGGGTGGACCAGGATACCCTTCTGCGGGCGTTGGTGGTATCGGACCTGATCACCATCCACCAAAAGACCGGGATCGGGTGCCTGTCGGCCTACTGCGGCGCGATCAGCGCCGGGTGCGGCTGCGGCTGCGGGATCTGCTACCTCCACGGCGGGGACTTAGACCAGATCTCCCACACCCTGGTCAACGCGGTGGCGATCCTCTCCGGCACGATCTGCGACGGCGCCAAAGCTTCCTGCGCCGCCAAGATCGCCATGGCGGTGGAGGCAGGGATCCTGGGCTTTGAGATGACCCGCCAGGGCCAGGAGTTCTTCGGCGGCGACGGCATCGTGACCAAAGGCGTGGAGAACACCATCCGCAACATCGGCCAGCTGGCCCGCCAGGGGATGCAGGAAACGGACAAGGAGATCATCCGCATCATGCTGGGCTGAACCTCCCCCCGGCATTTGGGAGAACGGCCATGAAGAAGAAAAAGCTCCTGTTGCTGATCGCCCTGGGCCTGCTGGCGGCCATGGTCCTGGGACTGGAAGCCTACGGGGTGGACGCCGCCCTCCACCACTACGCCGGGCAGGATCCCCGGGATATCCGGGAGGTGCTGGCCCGGAACAAGGACTTTTTCACCGCCATGTTCCAGCCCCAGCCTACATATCTGGGCGCCACGATCCCGATCAGCGGCGACGGCGACGCCACCAACGACCAGGGAAAGGATACCGTCATGGCTCCTTCCGCGAAACAACGAATGGGGACGGCTTTCGCCGTCCCCAACATTTTAAGATTATCACTTTTTTCCCGGGATGTCAAGGAAGGCGGCGGCATTTCTCCCCTTTGCACGATCTTGCGCCAGCTTTTTCATGCACCATCCCATCTTGCCTCCGGGGCTGGGATGGAGTAGGATAATGGTACAAGGAGGTGGGTCCCATGATCTGATCGATCTCTGATCCTGATGAAAAACAGGATCGAAGGCCGGGCTTCCCGACCCCTCCGATGTGACAGGTCCCTCCAAAACTATAAGCAAGGGATCATGCCGGAGCAAGCCTAGCAGGCGCAGGCCGCGGCCATACCGCAGAAAGAGAGGTTTAAAAAAGATGTTAGATACGAAGAGTTCAATGGGATGACCCCCGATCGTCACAGTGGTGAGGTGACAGATCGGGGGTCATTCCTTTTCGCCCTTCAGAAGCTTTTCCACCAGCGCCGGGTCCGCCCGGTGATAGAGCCGGCCCTTCCATTTCAGGTTGGGGCCTTTGCCGCACAGGCGCATACAGGAAACTTTTCGTACCGTCACACCGCTTTGGGCCGCCAGGCGTTCCGCCAGGGCCGCCAGGGCGGTGCTTTTGCCGCAGTTCGGCCCGGCGCACAGCTCCAGCACCGGCTCCTGGGCGGGCCGGAGGCTGGGGTACCGGCGGACCACCGCCATCAAGTAGCTCTCCTTCACCCCCAGCGCCGGGGCCAAGGCCCCCAGGGCGCGGGCGGTCAGGCCCTGCTCCTGCCGGATCTCCCGGAGGAGCGCCACCAGGGCGTTCTGGTCCCCGGGCGCGCCTTGCTTTTTATAATAGGCGATCGCCTCCGCCATATCCCAAGCCATATGCCCCTCCTCAGTCAAATAGTCCGGCGGACAGATACCGCTCCCCGGTGTCCGGCAGGAGCACCACCAGGGTCTTGTCCCGGTAAGCTTCCTGCTTTGCCAGCTCTATGGCGGCATGAAGGGCCGCCCCGGAGGAGATGCCCACCAGCAGTCCCTCCCGCCGGGCCAGCAGTTTGGCGGCGGCGCAGGCCCGGTCCTCCGTCACCGGGATCACCTGGTCGTACACGGACGTGTCCAGCACCGCCGGGACGAACCCGGCCCCCAGGCCCTGCAGGCCGTGGCGGCCGCTCCGGCCCTGGGTGAGCACCGGCGAGCCTGCCGGCTCCACCCCCACCACCTGGATCTTCGGGTCCTGGCTCTTCAGATACCGGCCCACCCCGGTGATCGTGCCGCCGGTGCCGATCCCCGCCACGAAAACATCCACCTTCCCCTGGGTGTCCGCCCAGATCTCCGGGCCGGTGGTATCCAGATGAGCCTGGGGGTTGGCAGGATTGTCGAACTGGCCGGGGATGAAGCTGTCCGGGATCTGGCGCTGAAGCGCCTGGGCTTGCTCGATCGCCCCGGCCATGCCCTTCTCTCCGGGGGTCAGCACCACCTGGACGCCGTAGGCCTCCATCAAGGCGATCCGCTCCCGGCTCATGGAGTCCGGCATGACGATCACGCACCGATAGCCCCGGCCTGCCGCCACCGCCGCCAGGCCGATGCCGGTATTGCCGGAGGTGGGCTCGATGATCGTGCCGCCGGGCTTCAAAAGGCCCCGGGCCTGGGCATCGTCCACCATGGCCCGGGCCACCCGGTCCTTCACGGACCCGGCGGGATTAAATAATTCCAGCTTGGCCAGAAGCCTTGCCTGCAGGCCCTCCTGCTGCCGGATGCCCTTCAGCTCCAGCAGCGGCGTGCGGCCGATCAGCTCCTCCATAGAGCTATAAATATGGGACATAAGACGACCTCCTGTAACGTTGACAGCATAAGATGGTTATGATATAACTGAAAAAAAGATCGGAGGGACCTTTATGGGCTATTTTGAACGGCAGATCCAAGGCGTGGTGGACCAGATCCTGGACGATTACCAAACAGGCCGGGACATCGACCAGCTGGACATCTTCCGCCACCCGGACCGGGAGCTGATGGTGGCGCTGATCGGCAAGCTCCGCCGGATCGTGTTCCCCGGATATTTCCGGGACAAAAGCTACAATTTCTACAACGCCCGGCACAGCCAGTCCATGCTGATCGAGGACGTGATCTTCGACCTTACCGGCCAGATCGGCCTGGTACTGCAAGGCACGGGCCTGGAAGCCCAGGTGGCCCAGGAGCGGGCCAAGGTGCTGTGCGTGGAGTTCTTCCGGCGGATCCCGGCGGTCCGGGCCTTGGTGGACACGGATCTGCAGGCCGCCTACGACGGGGACCCGGCGGCCACCGGCAAGGACGAGGTGATCTTCTCCTACCCCGGCCTGTTCGCCATCACCGTCTACCGGCTGGCCCACGAGCTGTACGCCCTGGGAGTGCCGATGCTCCCCCGGATGATGACCGAGCACGCCCACAGCGTCACCGGCATCGACATCCACCCAGGTGCCTCCATCGGCAGTCACTTCTTCATCGACCACGGCACCGGCATCGTGATCGGCCAGACCACGGTGATCGGAGAGAACGTGAAGATCTACCAGGGGGTGACCCTGGGGGCGCTGTCCACCCGAGGCGGCCAGCGGCTCAAAGGGGTCCGCCGCCACCCTACCATCGAGGACAACGTAACGATCTACGCCGGCGCCTCGATCCTGGGCGGCGACACGGTGATCGGCCACGACTGTGTGATCGGATCCAACGCCTTCATCACCCGCTCCATCGCCCCGGGGACCACGGTGAGCATCAAGCACCAGGAGCTTCAGTTCAAGACCCGCAAACCGGCGGATCTGACGGTGATCTCAAAAGATCCCGAATGACCGCCCCAGCCGCGATCAGTCCGGCGGCCCCGGGAACGAAGGAGGTGGAGCCGGGGATCGTCCGCTTGCCGATCGCCTGGGCCTCTTCCTCCGCCCCCACCGGGGTCAGGGCCTCCTCCGGGGACCAGACCACCTTCAAATGGTCGATCCCCCGCTTTCGCAGTTCTTTCCGCATGATCCGGGCCAGGGGACACATGGTGGTCTTGGAGATGTCCCCCACCTGGAGCAGTTCCGGGTGGAGCTTGTTGCCGGTGCCCATACAGCTGATCACCCGCACCCCTTTGGCCGCCGCCTGGGTGACGATCGCCAGCTTGCCGGTAACGGTGTCGATCGCGTCCACGATATAGTCGAAGCCGGAAAAGTCGAATCGGTCCTGGGTGTCCGGCCCGTAGAACACGGGATGGGCATGGACCACCGCCTCCGGGCTGATCGAGGCCACCCGCTGCCGGGCGGCCTCCACCTTTTCCATGCCCACGGTCTGGTGGGTGGCCAGGATCTGGCGGTTCAGGTTGGTAAGGCTGATACGGTCGTGGTCGAACAGGGAAAGCTCCCCCACGCCGCCACGGGCCAGGGCCTCCACCACATAGCCGCCTACGCCCCCCAGGCCGAACACCGCCACATGGGACCGCCACAGCCGGTCCATGGCCGCCCGGCCCAATAAGATCTCCGTTCTGGAAAACTGTTCCATAGACAACCCCTTATATCACTTGGCCGCAGAGCTGTACGCTCCGCGGCCATTATTCACACCAGCTCTTGGGCCACATAGCCCAGGTACGCGTAAGCAGAGGTCCCCAGGGCGGCCTGGATCGTTTGCGCGGTCCGCTCCCCCTGGATCTGGGCGAGCACCCGGTCCACCACCGTTTCCCCTGCCAGACACCGAAGCAGGGCGTACAGGCACTGGCCGTCCGGATCGTGGATCTGCTTGGTCTGGGCCTCGGCCAGATAGTCCCGCAGCTGCCGGTCCATCAGTTCGTCCTGAGCCAGCCGTCCTGCCGGAGACCGGAGCAGATCCCGGATCTGGTCCCGCCGTTCCTGGGACGGTATGTAGCTTGCCCAGTCCGCGCCGTCCATATCCGCCAGCACTTCCGCCGGGAACGCCGCCGGGTCCGCGGCGCGGATCGTTTCCAGAAGGGACCGGGCCTGGCTGCCCTGCCACCGGCCGATGCCCAGGGCCACCGCGCCGGTGCCGACCTGGCCGTAGTCGCTGCCCTCGGCGGTGCGGACCGCCTGGCGCAGATCCGCCAGCGCGTCGGCGGATACGCTGGTGCCGCAGCTGCCGTAATCCGGGGCGCATACCGCCACGATGTATGTATTGGTCACAGGATAGCTCTTGGTATCCACCATGCCGCCGTTGGAACCGTCTACGGAGGAGCCCACATTGCCCTCCACGGTGTAGATCCTGCCGCCTTCATAGGCCACCACCACCCCAACGTGGTTGGTCGGGTTCTCGTTCCTGCCGGAGCGGAAATAGATCAGATCCCCAGGCCGGGGTTCGTATTCTCCTGCCGCCACCTGCTCCTGGGACCAGGCCAGGCCCCGTTTGGTGAACCACCGCAGACCGTCCGGGGTATAGGCGTGCTTGGGGATCACGTCGGTGGAGATCTGGGCCACATCCGCGCACCAGGACACGAACATGGCGCACCACATATCCTGAGCACCGTACCAGTCGCCGTACTCGGTGAAGTTCAGCCCGCCGTAGACCTCTCCTGAGATCTGGCTCCGGGCGCCGCCCTCCTGGTAGCCCACCTGGGACAGGGCGACGTTGACGATATCCGTCCGGGGATCCCCGGTGAGGACCACCTGGGTCAAGGCCCGGTAGTATTTGCCGGACTCATAGATGGGGGTCCCTTCATATTCCACCGCCGATGCCCGCATGGGCAGTCCCATCCCCACCGGCACCGCGATCGCCAGCGCCAGGGCGATGGACACGATCCGTTTGAGGCTCATGGACCTGTCCTCCTGTGCATCACATGATACCACACATTATACACAAAAAACGGCCTGTAATCAACCCCCATTTGTATCCCGGCCGGGGAAAGCTACCGCCGAAGCCGGATCTGCCCACAGCCGATCCGCTCGCCGGATTGGCCGGAGGGCTGGGTGTGCAGGTCGTCTGGCCGGCGGTGGACCACCATCGTCCGGCCGATCACGTCCCGAAGACGGAACCGGTCAGTGAGCACCGCCATACAGGCCCGGCCTCCGCACGACAGCAGAGGCGGCAGGTCCCCGGCGTGGTCCGGGTGGAGCCGGCCTTCTAGGTCGAAGTGGTCCCCGGCGGCGGAGAAGCCCGGCCCGCCGCAGGCCCAGCCCTGGTGGATGTGCCAGCCGAAGAACCCATCCTCCGGCAGTCCCCGGATGGCGGCCCGGATCCACACCCCCCGGTCCGTCTGGCAAAGCCGCACCTGCCCGGTGACCTCCGGCCCCCGGATATACGCGATCCCTTCCCTCATATCCATCACCTCCTGCCATCTTATGAGGGCCGGAGCTTTGGGTGCTGTATAATTTCCCCTCCGGCGGTAAACACTAGCACCGAACACAAAAACAGGAGGGACCCATCATGTTCAAAAAACGAGGCCTTTGCCTTGCCCTGTGCGCCCTGGTGGCGCTCATGTCCGCCGGGTCGGTGCTGGCGGCCCAGGTGGACTGCGACAGCGTCTACTGCTTCGGCTCTGATGACTTCTCCCAGGAGGAGCCGCTGACCGGGGTCTGCGTCACCGGCCTGCCGGACAGCGCCGCCGGTACGGTGATGCTGGGCGCCCGGACGATCCGCCCGGGGGACATCCTCACCGCCGAGCAGTTGGAGGCGCTGACCTTCCATCCCCTGCTCACCGAGGAGGACCGCAGCGCCACCATCACCTATCTGCCGATCTATGAAGACCGGGTAGAGCAGGCCCGGCAGATGACGATCCAGGTCCGGGGGAAGGTGGACCAGGCCCCGGTGGCGGAAGACAGCGCCATCGAGACCTACAAAAACGTGCCAAACTCCGGCAAGCTCAAGGTCACCGACCCGGAAGGCCAGGCCCTGACCTTCACCCTTACCCGTCCGCCTAAGCGCGGCACGGTGACGATCAGCCCTGACGGCAGTTACCTCTACACCCCCAAGCGGAACAAGGTCGGCACCGACTCCTTCACCTTCACCGCCACGGACCCGGCAGGGAAGGTGTCCCGGGAAGCCACGGTGACGATCCAGATCCTTAAGCCCACCACGGACCAGTCCTACACCGACACGGCAGGGCTGGAGTGCCGGTTCACCGCTGAATGGCTCAAGGAGACCGGCCTGTTCACCGGGGAGCAGGTCGGCGGGAAGCTGTGCTTCCAGCCGGAGAAGACGGTGACCCGGGGAGAATTCCTGACCATGCTGATCGGGGCCTTGGAGGTGCCGGTGGACGCCGCCGCCACCTACACCGGCTTTACGGACGCCGCCCCGGCCTGGCTCCGGCCCTACCTGGCGGCGGCCCTTCGGGCAGGGATCAGCGCCGGTTGGCCCTACGCCGACCAGTTCCAGGCGGATGTGCCGATCACCGGGGCGGAGGCGGCGCTGCTGCTGCAAAACGCCCTGGGCCTGACCACCGACGCGGTCTACACCAGCAAGGAAGATGAGGATGCCCTGCCCACCTGGGCGGCTCTGGCGATCATCGCCGCCTCGGAAAACGGCCTGGAGCTCACCGCCGATCCCCTGACCCGCGCCCAGGCAGCGGACCTTCTTTACAAGGCCAGCAAGATGTCTGAAAACTGACCAAAAGCCGCTGTAAAACAGCGGCTTTTGTCAGGGCCTTTTACCTATTGACAAAGTAGGTAAGGGGTGCTATATTACCCACAGATATGATAGGCAATACCTTCAGGAGGATACCATATGCAAGTATACGCAGACAACGCCGCCACCACCAAAATGAGCCAGGCGGCGATCCGGGCCATGGTGCCTTATTTTGACCAGATCTACGGCAATCCCTCCAGCCTCCACTCCGTGGGCCAGGAGGCCAAGGAAGCCCTGGAAGACGCCCGGGCGCGGGTGGCTAAGATCCTGGGCTGTGAGCCTCGGGAGATCTACTTCACCTCCGGCGGCAGTGAGGCGGACAATCAGGCGATCATCTCCGCCGCCCGGCTGGGGGCCAGAAAAGGCAAGCGCCACATCATCTCCACCGCCTTCGAGCACCACGCGGTGCTCCACACCCTCCAGCGGCTGGAGAAGGAAGGCTTTGAGGTCACACTGCTGGACGTGCGCCAGGGCCACAACATCACCGCCGGCCAGGTCCGGGACGCGATCCGGGAGGACACCTGCCTGGTGACCACCATGTACGCCAACAACGAGATCGGCTCGGTGCTGCCGATCCCCCAGATCGGGCAAGTTTGCCGGGAGGCTGGGGTGCTCTTCCACACCGACGCCGTCCAGGCGGTGGGCCACCTGGCGATCGACGTAAAGGAGCAGAACATCGATCTGCTCAGCCTCTCCGGCCATAAATTCCACGGCCCCAAGGGGGTCGGCGCGCTGTACTGCCGCCGGGGCATCCCCCTGACCAACGTGATCGAAGGCGGCGCTCAGGAGCGGGGCAAGCGGGCCGGCACCGAAAACCTGCCGGGCATCTGCGGCATGGTGGCGGCGCTGGAAGACGCGGTGGCCCATCTGGAAGAGAACACCGCCAAAGTCACCGCCATGCGGGACCGGCTGATCGCGGGCCTCTCCCAGATCCCTCACAGCGCCCTCAACGGCGACCCGGTGAACAGACTGCCTGGCAACGTGAGCTTCTGCTTCGAGGGCATCGAAGGCGAGAGCCTGCTGCTGCTGCTGGACATGAAGGGGGTCTGCGCCTCCTCCGGCTCTGCCTGCACCAGCGGCTCCCTGGACCCCAGCCATGTACTGCTGGCGATCGGCCGGGTCCACGACGTGGCCCACGGCTCCCTGCGGCTGAGCCTGAGCGAATACAACACGGAAGAGGAAGTGGACCACATCCTCACCGTGGTGCCGGAAGTGGTGGCGTACCTGCGCGGCATCTCCCCGGTGTGGCGGGACCTGCAGACCGGCAAGCGGACCTATATCTTATAAAAATACAAAGGAGCGACCTTTTATGGCACTGTACAGCGAGAAAGTTATGGACCACTTCACCCATCCCCGGAACGTGGGCGTGATCGAGGACGCCGACGGGATCGGCGAGGTGGGCAACGCCAAGTGCGGCGACATCATGAAGATCTACCTGAAGATCGAGAACGACACGATCGTGGATGTGAAGTTCGAGACCTTCGGCTGCGGCTCCGCCATCGCCTCCAGCTCCATGGCAACAGAGATGATCAAGGGCAAGTCCATCCATGAGGCCATGGCCCTGACCAACAAGGCGGTGGCCGAGGCCCTGGACGGTCTGCCCGCCCACAAGCTCCACTGCTCCGTGCTGGCGGAGGAGGCGATCAAGAACGCCCTGAAGGACTACTACGACCGCAACGGCATCCCCTACGACAAGAAGGAGTTCCCGGACTGCGAGCACTGCGCCCACTGCCAGTAAGCCCATGATCGTATCCACGAAAGGGCGCTACGCCCTGCGGGTGATGGTCTCCCTGGCCCTGGCCCGGGACGGGGAGTACATCCCCCTCAAGCAGATCGCCGAGGAGGAGCAGATCTCCCGGAAGTATCTGGAAGCGATCATGACCACGCTGTCCAAAGCCGGGTTCGTAGACGCGGTCCACGGCAAAGGCGGCGGCTACCGGCTCAACCGGCCCACCCGGGACTACACCGTAGGCAGTATCCTGAAGCTGACGGAGGGCGGGCTGGCTACGGTATCGTGCACCACCCAAGGCCCGTCCGCCTGCGCCCGGGCCACCTGCTGCCGCACCCTGCCTATGTGGGAGCGGCTGGACAAGATGATCGACGACTTCTTCGAGGGCATCACCCTGGAAGACCTGCTCAACGAGGGCCAAAACGGATGAACCACGCCCCGGACCACAAGGTCCGGGGCGTTTCCCGCTCCGTCCTCCGTACCACCCACCTGCCTCTCCCTATGGGGGGTGAGCGAAGCGAAGTCGCGGTAGTGAATGACGGTCCGGTGGACCGTCAGAGCCGCGACCGGGGCGC
>CALXFQ010000050.1 GCA_944387625.1 uncultured Oscillospiraceae bacterium | reverse complement strand
CAAGAACCAACGCTGGCACCCTCTCCGTCACGGCGTTCGCCGTGCCACCTCCCCCAAAGGGGGAGGCAAGTGGGTGGTATGAGATCGGAGAAGCGGTACAAAAACACCCTGCGTGGGTACCCTCTCCGTCACGGCGTTCGCCGTGCCACCTCCCCCAAAGGGAGAGGCAAGTGGGTTGGTGGAAGTTTGTGGATGGTACAAAAGCTCCGATGGGGAGTTTTGGGGGACAAAAATGCCGAGCGGCCTTTTGGCCGCTCGGCAAGATGGATCAGACCAGCTCGTAACGGTCGCCGGTGATGTGGAGGGACTTGGCGTAGTAGGCGGCCATGGCTTGGGCCAGGTGCTGGGGGTCTTTGGCGCCGGCGGTTTCGTAGCCGGCGTGCATGGCCAGCTGGGCCAGGCCGATGTCCACGGAAGGCACGGACACATGGCCCAGGGAGATCCGGCCCAGGGTGGAGCCGCCGGGGATGTTGGCCCGGTTGTAGTAGGTCTGCACCGGCACCTGGGCCTCTTCGCACACCTGCCGGAACAGCGCGGCGGACAGCCCGGTGGTGGTATAGCTCAAATTGGCGTTGGTCTTGATCACCACGCCGCCGTTGAGCACCGGGGCGTTGGTGGGATCCGCCAGCTCCGGGTGGTTGGGATGGAGGGCGTGGGCGTTGTCCGCGGACACCATGAAGGAATTGGACAGCAGGACCTCTTCCTCCACCCCCAGGCACCGGCAGATCCGGGAAAGCAGGCCGGACAGCAGTGTCCCGTCCGCCCCCTGGGAGGAGCAGGAGCCTACCTCTTCGCTGTCGAAGACACAAAGCACCGGCATGGCGGCGCTGTCCCCGGCGTTCAGGAAGCCCTGGGCGCAGGCCCACACACATTCCAGGTCGTCCAGGCCCTGGGCGGAGAGGAATTCCCCGTTCAGCCCCCAGACCCGGGGTTTCTCCCGAAGGTACAGATACAGGTCCCGGCCTGCGATCTCTCCCCCGGCGGCCTCCTGAAGGAGGGCTTCCAGCTTTTCCCCGCCGGGCAGACCGATCAGCGGCAGGGTATCCACCGCCGGGTCGAACTTCTTGCCGTCGTTGACGGTACGGTCCATGTGGATCGCCACGCTGGGGATCAGGGCCAGGTCCTGGTCCAGGTCCACCAGCCGGGACTCTACGCCCTGCCGGGTCTTCACCAGCACCCGCCCGGCGATGGACAAGGGCCGGTCCAGCCAGGAGTACATCAGAAGCCCTCCGTAGCGCTCGGTGGCAAGGCGGAGATACTTGCCTTCCAAAAGGCCGTTCTCCTTGACCAGAAAGCCCGGCCGGTCACAGTGGGCGGCGGCGATCATGGCCCCGGTGGGCGCTGATGCCGGGATCCGGAAGGCCGCCAGGGCGCTGGCGTGGCGCTGGATATAGTACCGTCCCCCGGGGACCAGGTCCCAGGACCGGCCCTCCTCCAGCCGGACGTAGCCCGCGGCCTGGAGCCACCCGGCCACCTGGGCGGCGGCGTGGTAGTGGGTCCGGGACTTTTCCAGAAAATCACAAAGATGCCCGATCGTTTCCATGGGTCCTCCTTACAGCAGGCCGCACAGCAGGTCGATCTGCCGGGCGATGGTATCCAGAGCGCCTCGCCAGAAGTCCTTGTCCGTCAGGTCGATCCCGGCCACCAGGGCGGTGCCCTCGGCGGAGGCCACGGTGGTGGTATACAGGAGCTTTTTGTACTTGGGCAGGAAGGCGGCACCCTCTTTTTCGTACTGGGCGTACAGGCCCCGGGCGAACAGGCCGCCGAAGGCGTAGGGGAAGTTGTAGAAGGTGGGGCCGTAGTAGTGGCTCTTGCACACCCACATATAGCTGTGGCGGCACTGAGGGTCCAGGCCGTCGCCGTAACACTCCGCCTGGGCCTGGTCCATCATGGCGCACAGGGCCTTGGCATCCATGAACCGTTCCGGCCGGTCCCGGAACACGGCGCTCTCGAAGCGGTAGCGGGCGTAGATGTCGCAGATGATCTGGGTGGCGTCCTGGAGCTGGGACTCGATCAGGGCGATCCGCTCCTGATCGTCGGCGGCCTTGCCGATGGCGGCGGCCATGACCACGCACTCGTTGAAGGTGGAGGCGGTCTCCGCCAGGGGCATGGAGTAGTCGTGGTTCAGCGGCCGGTGGCTGGCGATGCACTGGTTGTGGAAGGCGTGGCCCAGCTCGTGGGCCAGGGTGACCAGGTCGGAGAAGCTCCCGTCGAAATTGGTGAGGATCCGGCTCTGGCCCAGGCACTCCACCCCGGCGCAGAAGGCGCCGCCCTGCTTGCCGGACCGGGGGAAGAAGTCGATCCACCGCTCCCGGAAGGCCCGGTCGATCATGTCCGCCAGCTCCCGGTCGAAGCCGGAGAACTGGTCCACCAGGTACTGGTGGGCCTGCTCCACGGTGAATTTGGTGGAACTGCGGCCCATGGGGGCGAACAGGTCGTACCAGGGCAGGCCGTTGTCATGGCCCAGGGCCTTGGCCTTGGCCCGGAGGTACTGGTGGAACTTGGGCAGATACTCGTCCATGGCCCCCAGCATGGCGTCCAAAGTGGCCTGCTCCATGTGGGCTTTCTTCAGCGTCCGCTCCAGAGGGGAGGCGTAGCCCCGGAGCTGGCAGGCGGACAGGGTCTCCAGCTTGATCGAGTTCAGGGCGAAGGCCACCGGGTCGCAGATCTTCTCATAGCTCTTGATCTCCGCTTCGTAAGCCGCCTTTCGGACCGCCGGGTCCGGGTCGTAGGCCAGGTTTCGGATGGCGCTGAGGGTGGTCACGCCGCCGTCATAGTCCACCTGGACCGTGCTGGTCAGATACTGCTGCAGATCGCTCCAGGCGTTGCTCCCGGAGAGGGCGTACCGGGCCATGATCTGCTCGCACTGGCCGGGCAGGAGATACCGGCTGGAGCGGACCATCTCCCGGAAGCGGTAGTCGTACTCCTGCAGCTGCTCGTCCGCCGCCACCAGGTCCATGAGCCGGGGCAGCTTGGCGGTCCAGGACTGGAAGGCAGCCTCCGGCGCCGCCGCCTGGGAGAAGATCTGCATGATCTGGCCCAGCCGGGAACCGGCCTCCGGGTCGGTGGCGTCCACGCTCTGGCGCAGCATGGCGTACTCCGCCAGCTTGGAGCCGGTGCGCTCCAGCTCCTCCAAAAGGTCCGTGCCACGGCGCAGGCCCTGGGCCGGGTCCAGCGTTTCCAGCTCCTCCGCCAGGGCGGCAAGCTGCTCTACCAGGTCGGCCAGTTTCCCCATATCGGCGTTGAACGCCGGGTCGTCAAAGCCCTTGTAGATCGGGTCTAAGTTCCATGTGTAGTCCATAGATCAAGCTCCTTTTTTGGTTTTTCCACCATTGTACCGCAAAACAGCGGGAGCGTCAACCGATAAGAATTTTGACGGATCTTTACCGGAAATACCGAAGAATGTCAACTTCCGACGAACGATTGTTCGGGTTTTTCCTTGAAAAACCAGGCCAATCGTGTTAGATTATAAGTGTCGCCCCGCAGTATGGGAGAGAGGCTGCGGGATCTTGGGGGAGAATCTAACTGTGTAGGAGAGGGATCTATGAACGAGCAAACGAGCGTATTCATCGCGGACGCTTCGGAAGCCTTTTGCGCCCAGCTGCGGGAGGCGGTGCAGCAGGTGCCGGGACTGCGTGTGGTCGGCACCGCCTACGACGGGGAGCAGGCCCTCCGGGCCTTGTCGGACCAGCCGGTGGACCTGCTGGTACTGGATATGATGCTGCCCAAGAAAGACGGCATCGCCGTGCTCAAGGCCCTGGCGGCCTCAGGCAAGAAGCCGAAGATCTTGGCTACATCCAGCTTCATCACCGACTTTGTGGCCTCCACGGCGGCAGGGCTGGGGGCGGAGTATCTGATCAGCAAGCCCTGCGACGTCACCGCCCTGGCGGAGCGGATCGAGGAGCTGCGCCAGTGCCGGGACCAGCGCCAGCTTCGGCGGCCGGACAAGTCCGGCATCGAGACCATGGTCACCAACATCATCCATGAGATCGGCGTGCCTGCCCACATCAAAGGCTATCAGTACCTGCGGGAGGCGATCATCATCGCCGTGGGGGATATGGACGTGATCAACGCGATCACCAAGGTCCTCTATCCCCAGGTGGCCAAGACCTTCCAGACCACCCCTTCCCGGGTGGAGCGGGCGATCCGCCACGCGATCGAGGTGGCCTGGGACCGGGGGGACCTGGACACCCTGCAAAAGTTTTTCGGCTACACCGTGTCCAACACCAAGGGAAAGCCCACCAATTCCGAGTTCATCGCCCTGATCGCCGACCGCCTCCAGCTCCAAATGAAAAACGCCGAGGCGGCCCGGTCCTGACCGTGAAAGCACCCACCTGCTCTGAGGCAGAACAGGCGGGTGTTTTTTTGTCTGTACGGCCCTGGGGGAACGGGGCAGGATCGTTTACATTTATATCTAGGATTTTTCCGGCGGGTGTGCTATAATACAGAGTATCTGTGGCCAGCGGCCACCAATGGAGGAACGATATGGGACTCATCACCAAACTATTCGGCACCCGCTCTCAGCGGGAGATCAAGAAGCTCCAGCCGGTCCTGGACCGGATCTTGGGGCTGGAAGAAAGCTACAGCCGCCTGTCCGAGGCGGAGCTCAAAGGCAAGACCCAGGAATTTAAGGACCGCTTAGCCCAGGGCCAGACCCTGGACGACCTGCTTCCCGAGGCCTTCGCCGCCATCCGGGAGGCGGCCTGGCGGGTGCTGGGCATGAAGCCCTACCCGGTCCAGCTTTTAGGCGGCATCGTGCTCCACCAGGGGCGGATCGCGGAGATGAAGACCGGCGAAGGCAAGACCCTGGTGGCGATCATGCCCTGCTATCTCAACGCCCTCACCGGCCGGGGGGTCCATGTGGTCACGGTCAACGACTATCTGGCCACCCGGGACTCCCAGTGGATGGGCAAGGTCTACCGCTACATGGGCCTGACCGTGGGGCTGATCGTCCCCGGCCTTGCCCCGGCCCAGCGCCGGGAGGCTTACGCCGCGGACATCACCTACTGCACCAACAACGAGCTGGGCTTCGACTACCTTCGGGACAATATGGCGGTGTACAAGTCGGAGCTGGTCCAGCGGGGCCACGCCTTCGCCATCGTGGACGAGGTGGACTCGATCCTGATCGACGAGGCCCGCACTCCGCTGATCATCTCCGGCAAGGGGGAGGACTCCTCCAAGCTCTATGAGATGGCGGACTATTTCGTGTCCACCCTCCGCAAGAAGGTCTTCGCCAAGACCGACGAGAAGGAGATCCAGGACGATTACGACTGCGACTACTTCTGCGACGAGAAGAGCCGGTCCGTGTCCCTCACCGCCGAGGGCATCGCCAAGGCGGAGAAGTTCTTCGGGGTGGAGAACCTGTCCGATGTGGAAAACACCACCCTGGTCCACCACATCAACCAGGCCATGCGGGCCAGGGGCCTGATGAAGAAGGACATCGACTATGTGGTCAAAGACGGCCAGATCATCATCGTCGATGAGTTCACCGGCCGTCTGATGTACGGCAGAAGATATAATGAAGGGCTCCACCAGGCCATCGAGGCCAAGGAAGGGGTGACGGTGGCAGGGGAGAGCAAGACCCTGGCCACGATCACCTTCCAGAACTTCTTCCGGCTCTATGACAAGCTCTCCGGCATGACCGGCACGGCCCTTACCGAAGAGGAGGAGTTCGGGGCGATCTACCGGCTGGACGTGGTGGAGATCCCCACCAACCGGCCGGTGGCCCGGCAGGACCACAACGACCTGGTGTACAAGACCGAGGCCGGGAAATTCCGGGCGATCGTGGAGCAGGTGAAAGCGTGCCATGAGAAGGGCCAGCCGGTGCTGGTAGGCACCGTGTCCATCGAAAAGAGCGAGGTGCTCAGCAAGCTTCTGAAAAAGGCGGGCATCCGCCACAACGTGCTCAACGCCAAGTACCACGAGCTGGAGGCCCAGATCGTGGCCCAGGCGGGCCAGTTCGGGGCGGTGACCATCGCCACCAACATGGCCGGCCGTGGCACGGACATCGTCCTCGGCGGCAACGCCGAGTACCTGGCCAAGGAGCAGCTGCGAAAGCAGGACTATCCCGAGGAGCTGATCGCCGAGGCCGACTCCTACGCCGAGACCGAGGACCCTCAGATCCTGGAGGTCCGGGGCAAATATGAGCAGCTTCTGGCCCGGTTCAAGGACCAGATCGCCGCCGAGGCCCAGAAGGTCCGGGCCGCCGGGGGACTGTATATCATCGGCACCGAGCGCCACGAGTCCCGGCGGATCGACAACCAGCTCCGGGGCCGGGCAGGCCGTCAGGGGGACCCGGGCGAGAGCCGGTTCTACCTGAGCCTGCAGGACGATCTGATGCGGCTGTTCTCTACGGACCGGGTCATGGGGATGATGGACACCCTGGGCCTGGACGAGGACACCCCCATCGACGCCAAGATCCTCTCCGGCGCGGTGGAGAACGCCCAGAAGAACGTGGAGAGCCGGAACTTCCGGGCCAGAAAGAGCGTGCTGGAATACGACGATGTGATGAACATCCAGCGGGAAGTGATCTACGCCCAGCGCCAGAAGGTCCTCAACGGCGAGGACCTGCGGGAGAACATGATGACCATGCTCCGCCAGGTGATCGGCTCGGGGGTCACCACCGCCATGAGCCAGGCAGGGAAGCTGGACGAAGAGAGCTACCAGGCCCTGATCGGCCAGTTCGCCGGGATCTACTTCGCCCGGGACCAGGTCCCGGCCCTGGAGGACGCCGGCTCTGCCGACGGCCTGACGGAGAAGCTGTGCGCTTTGGCGGAGAAGACCTATCAGGCCAAGGAGGCCGCCTTCGGCCCCGAGGTCATGCGGGAGCTGGAGCGGGTGGTCATGCTCCGGGTGGTGGACGAGTACTGGATGGAGAACATCGACGCCATGGAGGACCTGAAGCAGGGCATCGGCCTGCGGGCCTACGCCCAGCACGATCCGGTGGTGGCCTATAAGGAAGAGGGCTACGAGATGTTCCAGGCCATGGTGGCGGCGATCCGGGAGGAAACGGTCCGCCGGATGTTCCTGGTCCAGCTTCGGCCCCGGCAGGAGGTCCGCCGGGAGCGGGTGGCCAAGGAGACCGGCACCGGCGACGCCAAGGGCAGCCAGGTGAAGAAGCAGCCTGTACGCAAGGAGCGCAAGATCGGTCCCAACGATCCGTGTCCCTGCGGCAGCGGAAAGAAATACAAAAAATGCTGTATGCAAAAAGATAAAGCCGGCAGCATGTGACCAAATGGAGCAGACCCATGTCCTTTGAAACCAAGCATCTGGGGGCGCTGGAATACCTGCGCGCCTCCTGCCTTACCGTGCCTCACGGCTTCACCACCCGCCTGGGTGGGGTGAGCCGGGGACATCTGGCATCCCTGAACATCGGCACCCACCGGGGGGACGACCCGGAGAATGTGCTGAAAAACTATCAGATCCTGGGGTCCGCCCTGGGCGCTGACCCGGAAAAGTTCGTATTGTCCCACCAGGTCCATGGCGACACGGTCCTGGCGGTGGATGGCCGCCACGCCGGGGCCGGGCTGTATGGTCCGCCCCTTCCGGCGTGTGACGCGCTGATCACCGCCACGCCGGGGCTTTGCCTGGTGGTGTTCACCGCCGACTGCACCCCGATCCTTCTCCACGACCCGGTGACCGGGGCGGTGGGGGCGGTCCACGCCGGGTGGCGGGGGACCGCCGCCGCCATCGCCGAAAAGGCCGTGGCGGCCATGGCCGCCTGCTACGGCACCAGGCCGGAGGACCTGGAGGCGGCGATAGGCCCCAACATCGGGCCTTGCTGTTTCACCACCCACGCCGATGTGCCGGAGGCGCTGATCGGCGCTCTGGGAGAAACGGCGGCCCCCTTCATCCGGCCTTCCGGGGAGAAGTTCCATGTGGACCTGAAAAAGATCAATGAACAGGTCCTGCGCCGGGCAGGGGTGAAGACCGTGGACCTGTCCGCCGACTGCACCGCCTGCCAAAGCGGACGGTTCTGGTCCCACCGGGTCACCCAGGGCCTGCGGGGATCCCAGGGGGCCGCGATCGTGTGCCGGGAGGGCCGCTTATGAAGAAGATCCTATCCCTGATATTGTGCCTGACGCTGCTTACCGGCTGTGCCGCCCCCGGCGGCACCTACACCCCCACCGGGGACGGTCTGGCCCCGGAGGAGGACACGATCCCAGACCCCACCCCGGTGACCCAGCAGCCGATCGAGCTGGCCTATTACCCGGACCGGCTCCTGAACCCCTACACCTGCGGCGACTACACCAACCGGGTCCTGTTCGGCCTGGTGTATCAAAGCCTGTTTGCCGTGAACGAGGACTATGAGCCCCGGCCGGTGCTGTGTACCGGCTACCAGGTGTCCCAGGATATGAAGACCTACACCTTCCAGATCGCCCGGGCCACCTTCTCCGACGGTTCGTCCCTTACCGCCGCCGATGTGGTGGCCAGTCTGCGCGCGGCGGTGGACAGCCCCTACTACCAGGGCCGGTTCGACCATGTATCCTCGATCTCCGCGGACCAGGGGGCGGTGATCGTCACCCTGTCCACCCCCTATGAGAATTTCCTGGTGCTGTTGGATGTGCCGATCGTAAAGGCATCCCAGGTGACGGACCAGCGTCCTCTTGGCACCGGCCCGTACTACTACGACACGGACCGGGAGGCGCTGTGCCTGCGCCGCCGCACCGACTGGTGGTGCGCCGCCCAGATCCCGGTAAGCGCCGGGAAGATCGGGCTGGTGGAGGCCGAAAGCCCCAGCCAGCTTCGGGATCGGTTCGAGTTTGAGGACCTGACCATGGTCTGCGCCGATCCGGGCAGCGACACCTATGTGGACTTCCACAAGGACCACGAGCTGTGGGCGGCGGAGAACGGCCTGTTTTTGTACCTGGGGATCAACCGCTACAGCCAGACCCTCTCCGGCGGTACGGTGCTGTCGGCGCTGACCTACGCCATCCCCCGGGACCAGATCGTGGAGGACCATTTCCGGGGCTTTGCCGAGAGCGCCGTCCTTCCTGCCTCCCCCCGGTCCCCGTATTACGACCAGCGGCTGGCCGCTACCGTGACCTATGACCCTCAGCGGCTCACCGACGCGGTGGCCGGGGCGGGGCTGACCGGCAGCGCGGTGACGCTCCTGGTGAGCAAGGACTCCGGGCTTCGGGTCCAGGTGGCCCGGGCCATCGCCCAGAGCCTGGAGGCCTGCGGCCTTCAGGTGACGGTGGACGCCCGGAGCGGCGAAGACTACACCACGGCGCTGGAACAGGGGGGATTTGACCTGTACCTGGGCCAGACCAAGCTCTCGGCCACCATGGACCTGTCCGCCTTCTTCGCCCCGGAGGGGGCGCTGAGCTTCGGGCGGCTCTCCGACCCGGTGATCTACGCTCTGTGCCAGGAGGCCCTGGCCAATCGGGGCAACTACTATACCCTCTACCAGCGGGTGCTGGAGGAGGGACTGCTGTGTCCCATCGCCTTCCGCAGCTACGCGGTCTATGCCCAGCGGGGCGCGTTCACCCAGCTCACCCCCGCCCGGGACTTTCTGTTTTACTACGATCTGGGGCTGAGCGCCCAGCAGATCTTGCTTGAAGGAGAGGAATGAACGAGATGAAGAAGAAGCTTACCGCCTGGATCTGCCTGATCTGCCTGGTCTTCACCGGCTGTGCCGGCCAGGACGGCCCGGATACCACCACCCAGCCCCCGCTGGACAGCCAGCCGGTCCAGTCCTCCGAGCCTGCCGGCACCGATACCACCACCCAGCCCACAGAGCCTGCCCCCACCGATCCTGTGGTCCAGTATACCCATCCCCTGACCGGGGCGGCCCTGGACGCGCCGTTGACCACCCGGCTCTTCGTGGTATCCATCGACAACGACAATGCCCAGGCCAGCCCCCATTGGGGGGTGTCCCAGGCGGATATCCTGTATGAAGTGATCCACGAGGGCGGCTCCACCCGGATGCTGGGGGTCTATGACGATCTGGACGACGTGCCAAAGATCGGCCCCACCCGCAGTGCCCGGGTCCATCTGCTCAGCGTGGCCATGGGCTATAACGCGGTGCTGGTCCACGCCGGCTACAGCCCCTACGCCAAGGATGCTCTGGAAAACACCGGCTGGAACAATGTGGACGGCGTCAGCGGCGCTTACGCCGATCGGTACTTCCACCGGGACCAGGACCGGCTCAGCGCCGGCCGGGACAGCTGGCACACCATGTACACCACCGGCCCGGAGGTCCTGTCCTATTGTGAGGACGCGGGCTACAGCCTGGACAGCCAGCCCCTGGACTACGGCTATCTCTTCGCCCCGGACGCCACTCCGGCGGAGGGCGTGGCCGGGGAACATATCCAGATCCGGTTCAAGGCCGGCTGTAAGAAGACGGACCTGTACTTCGACCAGGCCACCGGCCGGTATACCATGGAGCAGTTCGGCCAGACCTATGTGGACGCCAACAACGGCCAGACGGTGTCCTTCCAAAATGTGCTGGCCCTGGAGGCCGATGTGGCCATCCGGGACGACTACGGCCGCCTGAACGTGGACATCACCGGCGCCGGCAAGGGCTATTTCGCCTGCGGCGGGAAGATGGTGGAGATCCGCTGGGAGCGGGAGAGCGAAAACGTGCCCTTCTCCTACTACCTCTCTGACGGCACCCCCCTGACCCTGGGCCAGGGCAACAGCTATGTGGCGGTCTATTGGGCCGGATCCGGCTCTGTCACCGCCCAGTAACGGCCCCCGGACCGAAAAGCCGCCGGAAATGCCCCTTTGAAAAAAG
>CALXFQ010000049.1 GCA_944387625.1 uncultured Oscillospiraceae bacterium | reverse complement strand
TGCCAGCGCGCCGCGGCGCGCCCCGGTCGCGGCTCTGACGGTCCACCGGACCGTCATTCACTACCGCGACTTCGCTTCGCTCACCCCCATAGGGAGAGGCAAGTGGGTGGGTGGAATGTTGGGGCTTGGTACAAACGCTCCCCAACGCCAGAGGCAGGGGCCTTCGCTTTGTGGAGCGCCAGGAAGGAACACCTTTTCAGGAGGACACGAACATGGAACTTTGTCATATCGCCCGGCGGGCCGGGCGGCTGTCTTCCTTTTTGCTGGGGGAGCTGGGGATGTCCTCCGGGCTGATGAACAAGCTGAAATGGATCGACGCCATCCGGGTCAACGGGGTCCCCCGGCGCACCAACTTCCCGGTACAGCCTGGGGACCGGATCACCGTCCGGCTGGACGAGGAGGCCCCGGCCTATCCGGCGGAGGACGGGCCGCTGGAGATCGTCTATGAAGACGACCACCTGCTGGTGGTGGACAAGCCGCCGGGGATGCTGATCCATCCCTCCCGCGCCCAGTTCACCGGGACCCTTGCCAATCTGGTGGCGGGCTATTACCGCCGCGCCGGCCAGTCCTCCGCCTTCCACCCGGTGACCCGGCTGGACCGGGACACCTATGGGATCGTGCTCCTGGCGAAAAACGCCCACATCCACGCTTTGCTCCAGGCCGCCCCGGTGGAGAAGACCTACCACGCCCTGGTGCTGGGCCGTCCGGCGGAAGAGCAGGGCCTTATCCGCGCCCCGATCGCCCGGCGGCCTCTGCCAAGCCTTTTGCGGGAGGTGTCCCCGGCGGGGAAGCCCTCGGTGACGGGATACCAGGTGCTGGAAACAGGGGCAGGGTGGTCCAAGCTGGCCCTCCGGCCTTTTACCGGCCGGACCCATCAGCTCCGGGTCCACTGCGCCTACATGGGCTGTCCGATCCTGGGGGACCCGCAGTATGGAAACGATCGGTCATGGGCGCTGTCCCAGGCGCTGGGCCTGGATCATCAGCGCCTGTGCGCCAAAAGCCTTGCCTTCCCCCACCCGATCGGGGGAGAGGCGCTGGTCCTCCACAGCCGGATGGACGCTACATTGTAAAACAGCAGGACCAGGCCCGAGCGCCTGGTCCTGTTTGCTTCAGTATCCGAAGGCCCGAAGAAGATACCTGTCTGCCGCCGCCCGGGAGGGGAAGCGATATACCGTCCGCCCGTCCCGGTATTTTTCCAGCAGGGCATAAAGGGTGGGGAGCTTGTCCCTGGGGAAGTCCTCGATCCACTGGCGAGATCCCGGATCTAACGCCTCCTCGATCCAGGGCAGGTCCGGCCGCTGGGTGCCCACCCGGGACATGGCCCCGGCCAGGCACGTTTCCACCGGGATATCCAGGAAGAACACCACGTCACACGCTTGCAGCCGCCGCTCCAGGGTCCGAGAGTAGCTGCCGTCGATGATCCATCGGTCCTGGGCCAGGATCTGATCGAGAGCCTGGTCGAACGCCGCCGGGTCCACGGTGGTCCGGTCCGGCTTATGCCACAGAAGGTCTAAGTGGTGCAGAGGCAGCCCGGTCCGATCCCGGAGCTTCCGGGCGAAGGTGCTTTTTCCTCCGCCGGGGCAGCCGATCACGATCGCCCGCCGGAACATAAAAGATCCCCCCTTCTCATAAAGACCGCCGGACATCCTCTCGTGTCCGGCGGTGCGGTATCCAGCTCAGCCCTGCTCCTGGCCGCCGGAGGGCTTGGGGCGGTGGCGGCGGCGGCGGTCCGAAGACCGCTTGGGGCGGTCCTCGCCTGCAGGCGGGGCTTTGGGCTTGTCCTGCTTGGGAGCGGACTTTTCCTGCTTGGGCCGCTCCTGCTTTGCCGGGGCCTTCTCCTGCTTGGGCCGGTCCTCGGCACGGGGCTTGCGCCGGCGGTCCCGGCGGCGGCGCTCGCCGCCTTCCTCCACAGCCGGAGCCTCCTCGGCGGCAGGCTCTTCTACCACCGCGTCCTCCCGGTAGCGGAACTTGATCGGGTCCAGGAAGTTGGAAGGCTCCACGTTCCGCTCCTTCCGGGGGCGGAGGCCGCCGCCGGAGATCGGGGCCAGGTCCGCCGGGATCGGGGGATCGTTCTTCCGGGCCTTGCCGTTGCGAAGCACCGCGATCTCCTCGATCGGGAAAAGGCTCACCGTGTCCGGGGCGTTCTCCATGCGGACCTTCACCTGCTGGCGCAGGAGCTGGACCTCCACCACCGTGCCGCGGCCCTCCGGCGTGTCCACGAAGGACTCCTCCTTGGGACTGCGGCGCAGCAGGTCCTCGTAGGCCTCCTGCTCGTATTTCAAACAGCACATGAGCCGGCCGCAGGTGCCGGAGATCTTGGTGGGGTTCAGGCTCAGGCTCTGGGTCTTGGCCATTTTGATCGACACCGGCTGGAAATCGCTGAGGAAGCTGGAACAGCAGAAGGGCCGGCCGCAGATCCCCAGGCCGCCTACCATCTTGGCCTTGTCCCGGACGCCGATCTGCCGCAGCTCGATCCGGGTGTGGAAGTGGGATGCCAGGCCCTTTACCAGCTCCCGGAAGTCCACCCGCTCGTCGGCGGTGAAGAAAAACAGGATCTTGCTGCCGTCAAAGGCGTATTCCACGCTGACCAGCTGCATATCCAGGCCCAGGGCCTCGATCTTTTGCAGACAGATCTGGTGGGCCTTCCGCTCCTTGGCTCGGTTGTCCGCCACGGTCTTCTCGTCCTGGGCGGTGGCGATCCGAAGCACGGACCGCAAAGGGGCCACCACCTCCCGCTGGGGGATGGTGTGGACCCCGGAGGCGCACAGGCCGTATTCCGGGCCCCGGGCGGTGTCGATGATCACATGGTCGCCCTGCTTCAGCGCCAGGCCCGCAGGGTCGAAATAATAGACTTTCTGCCCCGGACGGAACTGGATGTCCACCACCGCCACGGTCTGGGGGGCGGCAGGCGCTTCCGCTTGGGGGATGTTCTGCTCTTGCATTGGCTTCTCCTGTTCCACGGCCCGCAGGGCCGTTCGTTTTATTTCATCGCAAGGCCCACTCCAGATAGCCGCAGATCGCGGCGGGGGAGATGTTGCCCTGGGCGTATGTCACACATTTTTGCAGCCGTCCGATCGCCTGGAGCAGATCCTGAGGACTGCGCTGGGCGGCCAGGTCCCGGACCTGCCGGGTCAGGCCCCGGCCGGTGGTCCGGCAGGCCAGGGCTTCCTCCAAAAGGGAGATCCACTGCTGCAGGGCTTCCACCAGGGCGTCCCGCTTCCACTTCTCCATAGGCACCAGCACTTGCAGCAGCCCCAGGCTGTCCCGGCGGCAGAAAGATGCCAGAAAGTCCGTGGTCTGGGGCAGCAGGGCGGCGGCGCCGGAGAGCAGGTCCTGGGCCTGGCCCAGGAAGCCGCCGCCGCGGGCGATCGCCGTGTCCAGCGCCTGGTCGTCTGCCTGGGGGAAGCGCTGCCGCAGTTCCCGGCGGAGCAGGTCCTCCGGCAAGGGCTGGAGCCGCAGCTCGGCGCACCGGGACCGGATCGTGGGCAGCAGGGTCTGCGGGTCCTCGGCGATCAGCAGGAACGCGCCGTAGCCGGGGGGCTCCTCCAGGAGCTTGAGCAGGGCGTTCTGGCCCTCCAAACGCAGCTCCTGGGGGAACAGATAGATCTTTCGCCGGCCCTCGTTGGGCTGGATGAAGGCGTCGGCACGGACCCGGCGGATCAGGTCCACCGGCACGGTCTTATGGTCCGGGTCCTCCACGGTGATGAAGTCCGGGTGGACACCGGCCAGGACCTTCCGGCAGCCTTCGCACCGGCCGCAGGGCGGGGCGTCCCCCTGGCACATCAAGGCCGCCGCCAGGAGCCGGGCCAGGGTGTGGCGGCCGGACCCTTTCGGCCCGGCGATCAGGTAGAAATGAGAGGGGCGGCCCCGGCGCAGGCTCTCACAGAGCCGGTGCTTCAGTTGGTCGTTGCCCAGCAGGGCATCGAAGGCCATGGCGGACCCTCCTTTTGCTGAAATATCAAGCCCACAGCTCGGAGAGCATGGGGATCACCTGCTTTTTCCGGCTCATGATCCGGGGCAGGAACACGGCTCCGTCTTTGGGGGCGGCGCCGAAGGCCTGGCGGACGATCTCCTGGTCGCCGGCGCACAGCAGCCAGGTGCCTTCCAGCAGCACGTCCGTGAGCATGAGCAGCACCAGGTCCAGGCCCTGGCGGCGGCCGATATCCGCCATCAGAGGCAGCAGCCGGTCCTTCCGGCGCAGAAGGGCGGCGCTGTCCACACAGGTGACCTGGCTCACCCCCAGCCCCTGGCCGGCGATCCGGAACTCCTTGTAGTCCGCGGTGAGCAGCTGCTGGTCGGTCAGCCCCTCGGTGGAGGCGGAGAAGATCTCCCGGCCCAGCTCTTCCAGAGACGCCCCGGCCAGCCGGGCCAGCCGCTGGGCGGTGGAGCGGTCCTGCGGGGTGCAGGTGGGGGATTTGAAGAGCACCGTGTCGGACACGATCGCCGCGGCCATCATCCCCGCCATGGCCGGGGCGGGCAGGAGCCCGTGCTCCTGGAACATCCCGGCGATGATCGTATTGGTGGCCCCTACCGGCTCGTTGCGGACATAGATCGGGTCCCCGGTCTGGATGTCCGCCAGCCGGTGATGGTCCACGATCGCTACGATCTGGGCCTCTTCCAGGCCGGGGACGGACTGGGCGGCCTCGTTATGGTCCACCAGCACCACCCGCTTGCGCCGGGGGCGCAGGAGATGGTGCCGGGACAGCACGCCCACCACCCGGTCCGCCTGGTCCAGGATGCCGTAGCAGGGTGCCCGGTGCCGGAGCACCTGGTCCCGGACCTCGCCGATCCGGTCGTCTAAGTGGAAGCAGACCAGCCCCTCGGTCCGGCAGATCCGGTGGATGGGGGCGGCCTGGAACAGCAGTCGGGAGGCCCGGTAGGCGTCAAAAGGCGTGCCGATCACCAAGGTGGCGGTGGAAAGGTCCGCCAGCTCCTCCGGCAGGTCCCCCTGGCAGATCACCAAGCATCCCACTTCCAGCTCCATGGCCTGACGGATCAGGTCCGGCTGGCGGCCGCACAGGACCACCCCGTCCCGGACCTGGGGCAGGTCCTCCCGGGTCAGGGCGATGGTCACATCTCCGCCGATCATGGCGTTCGGCGACGCCGGGCCGCGGAGCCGGCCCTCCAGCACGGACAGCAGGTTCTCCAAAGGCACCGGGGCCAGCCGCCGGTGGGCGATCTGGGTCATATGGTAGCCGGCGATGTCCTCCTGAGAGAGCATACCGTACAAGGTGCCGTCGGCACGGACCACCGGGATCGCCGCCAGGTCCTGGTGCCGCTGGAGCTGCCGCCAGGCCATGTCCACGGTGACGTGGGCGGGAAGCGCCGGCGGCGTGTCAAATTCCAGGTCCCGGACCTGGGTGTGGACCGAAGTGAGCAGAGGCGGGGCCTGGAAGCCGAAGCGGTCCAGCACCCGCTGGGTCTCGGCGGACACCTGGCCCAGCCGGGCGGCCTGGTAGTCCCGGTCCCCCAGAGCCTGCCGCAGGGCGGTGTAGGCCATGGCGGCGACGATGGAGTCGGTATCCGGGTTTTGGTGGCCGGTGACGTAGATCGGGTCCATGGAAGACCTCCTTTCCGGGGGCTACCGGCCGGGGTCGATCTCTCCGGCCAGGTCGGTCTGAAAAAGAAGGGCGATCTGAGCCTGGTCCATGCCCTGGCCGATGGCCCACATGAGCTTGCACATGGCGGCCTCGGTGGTCATGTCCCGGCCCTGGATCACCCCCAGGTGCAAAAGCCGCTTGCCCACCTGGTATACCCCCAGGTCGGCGCTGTCATACAGGCACTGGGTGGTGATCACCACGCTGATCCCAGCCCCGATCGCCGCCCGGATCCCTTCCAGGCCCTGATGGAGCACGTTCACCCCGCCCAGGCCGAAGGCCTCGATCACGATGCCCCGGTAGCCCATGCCCACCAGAGCGTCGAAGATCTTAGGCGACAGGCCGGGGGTGAGCTTGAGCAGGAACACATCGCTGCTGATCTGGTCCAGCAGCCGGGGCGGGCCTTGGGGAACGGGGATCGAGGACCGGCTCAGCCGCAGGCCCAGGCCGGTGATCTGGGCGGCGTACCGGGCGTTGACGCTTTCAAAGGCGGAAAACCCGGTGGCCCGGACCTTCACTGCCCGGCAGCCCAGCATCACCTTCCGGTCGAAGGCCAGAAACACCCCGGGCCGTCCGGCGGCGGCCATGGCGAAGGCGGTACGCAGATTGTCCGGCCCGTCGGAGAGCACATCCGTCAGCGGCAGCTGGGAGCCGGTGAACACCACCGGCCGGTCGATCCCCGGCAGCATGAAGGTCACCGCCGAGGCGGTGTAGGCCATGGTGTCGGTGCCGTGGGAGATCACCACGCCGTCGTGCTCCAGCCGGAGGCGGAACACCTCCCGGGCGACCTGCTGCCACTCCTGGGGCCGGATGTTGGAGGAGTCCAGGCACATCACGTCCCGGACGGTGATATCATAGTAGGTGCGAAGCTGCTGAAGCTCCCGCTCCATCACGTCGCTGCGGCGAGGCTCCAGCCCATCATCCCCAGGCACGGAGGCGATGGTCCCGCCGGTGGTCAGCAAAAGGATGCGCTTTTTCACGTCGTCGATCCGTCCTTTGCTCAGCATATCTCATGCTACATTATACCGGCATCGGGGGAAAATAGCAAGAAAAATTCCTTGGGTCCCAGAACGGCCTTGTTTTTTTCCGGGGGGTGTAGTACAATAAAGGAAAAACGACTAGGAGGGCTCATATGAACGTTTTAGTTACCGGCGGGGCCGGATACATCGGCTCCCACACCTGCGTAGAGCTGCTGAACGAGGGCTACGGCGTGGTGGTCATCGACAACCTGTGCAACGCCAATCCCAAGAGTCTGGACCGGGTGCGCCAGATCACCGGCAAGGACCTGAAGTTCTACGAAGGGGACGTCCGGGACGAGGATCTGCTGCGCCGGATCTTCGCCGAGAATGAGATCGGCTGCGTGATCCACTTCGCCGGGCTGAAGGCCGTAGGCGAGTCCGTGGCGATCCCCTGGAAGTATTACGACAACAATCTCAACTCCACCCTGGTGCTGACCAAGGTCATGGGCGAGGTGGGGATGAAGGACATCATCTTCTCTTCCTCCGCCACGGTCTACACCGCCGACAACGAGATGCCCCTGCGGGAGGACTCCCGTACCGGCAACTGCACCAATCCCTACGGCTGGACCAAGTACATGACCGAGCAGATCCTCTCCGGCATCTCCTACGCGGACAAGGACTGGGGCGTGGTGCTGCTGCGCTACTTCAACCCCATCGGCGCCCACGAGAGCGGCCTGATCGGCGAAGACCCCCGGGGCATCCCCAACAACCTGATGCCCTACATCACCCAGGTGGCCATCGGCCGCCGGGAGAAGCTCAGCGTCTACGGCAACGACTACGACACCCACGACGGCACCGGCGTCCGGGACTATATCCATGTGGTGGACCTGGCCAAGGGCCATGTGGCCGCCGTGCGGTATGTGGCCGCGCACAAGGGCTGTGAGGTGTTCAACCTGGGCACCGGCGTGGGCTACAGCGTGCTGGACATGGTGGAGGCCTTCCGCACGGTGAACAACGTGGCCCTGCCCTACCAGATCGTGGATCGCCGCCCCGGCGACATCGCCACCTGCTACGCGGACCCGGCCAAGAGCCGCCAGGTACTGGGCTGGACCGCCGAGCACGACCTGAAGGATATGTGCCGGGACTCCTGGAACTGGCAGAGCAAGAACCCCATGGGCTACGACAGCTGACCCGCCCCGCGATGATACGGCCCGCCCGGCTCCCGGGCGGGCTTTTGCTGTGGGCGTTCTTATGGAAATTGCCCAGATATTGCCGGATAAATGGAAAAGTATTTGCTTTTTTCACAGGGCTGTGGTATACTAGCACCGCAAAAATGGATATGGTCCATATATCGTCAGATCATGAGCGCTGAGAAACGCTCTTTAAAGAAACGAAAGGGGTATATACGAATGTCTCACAAGTATGTCTACCTGTTCACCGAGGGCAACGGCTCCATGCGGGAACTGCTGGGCGGCAAAGGCGCCAACCTGGCGGAGATGACCAACATCGGCCTGCCGGTGCCCCAGGGCTTCACCATCTCCACCGAAGCCTGCACCCGCTACTATGAGGACGGCCGGAAGATCGGTGACGATATCCAGGCCCAGATCATGGAGTATGTGGACAAGCTGGAAGCCATCACCGGCAAGAAGTTCGGTGACAAGGAAAATCCGCTGTTGGTATCCGTCCGCTCCGGCGCCCGGGCCTCCATGCCCGGCATGATGGACACCATTTTGAACCTGGGCCTGAACGAGGACGTGGTGGGCGTCATGGCCGCCAAGTCCGGCAACCCCCGCTGGGCCTGGGACTGCTACCGCCGGTTCATCCAGATGTACTCCGACGTGGTCATGGAGGTGGGCAAGAAGTACTTCGAGGCCCTGATCGATGAGATGAAGGAGCGCAAGGGCGTGACCCAGGACGTGGAGCTCACCGCCGAGGACCTGCGGGAGCTGGCCGGCCAGTTCAAGGCCGAGTACAAGGCCAAGCTGGGCGCGGATTTCCCCACCGATCCCAAGGAACAGCTCATGGGCGCGATCCAGGCGGTGTTCCGCTCCTGGGACAACCCCCGTGCCAACGTCTACCGCCGGGAGAACGACATCCCCTACTCCTGGGGCACCGCCGTCAACGTCCAGTCCATGGCCTTCGGCAACATGGGCGACGACTGCGGCACCGGCGTGGCCTTTACCCGCAACCCTGCCACCGGCGAAAAGAAGCTCTTCGGTGAGTTCCTGACCAACGCCCAGGGCGAGGACGTGGTGGCCGGCGTGCGGACCCCCATGCCCATCTCCGAGATGGAGCAGAAGTTCCCGGAGGCCTTTGCCCAGTTCACCAAGGTCTGCCAGATCCTGGAGGACCACTATCACGATATGCAGGACATGGAGTTCACCGTGGAGAACGGCAAGCTCTATATGCTCCAGACCCGTAACGGTAAGCGTACCGCCCCCGCCGCCCTGAAGATCGCCTGCGATCTGGTGGACGAGGGGAAGATCACCGAGAAGCAGGCCGTGGCCATGATCGAGCCCCGGACCCTGGATACCCTGCTCCATCCCCAGTTCGACGCCCAGGCCCTGAAAAAGGCCGTGCCTGTGGCCAAGGCCCTGGCCGCCTCTCCCGGCGCCGCCTGCGGCCAGATCGTGTTCACCGCGGAGGACGCCAAGCAGTGGGCCGCCCAGGGCCGGAAGGTGGTCCTGGTCCGTCTGGAGACCAGCCCTGAGGACATCGAGGGCATGATGGCCGCCCAGGGCATCCTCACCGTTCGCGGCGGCATGACCTCTCACGCCGCCGTGGTGGCCCGGGGCATGGGCAGATGCTGTGTGTCCGGCTGTACCGAGATCGCCATGGACGAGGAGAACAAGCGCTTCACCCTGGCGGGCAAGACCTACCAGGAGGGCGACTACCTGAGCCTGGACGGCTCCACCGGCAACATCTACGACGGCCAGATCCCCACCGTGGAGGCCACCATCGCCGGTGAGTTCGGCCGGATCATGGCTTGGGCCGACCAGTATCGGACCCTGAAGGTCCGCACCAACGCCGACTCCCCCCGGGACGCCATCAAGGCCCGGTCCCTGGGCGCGGAGGGCATCGGCTTGTGCCGTACCGAGCATATGTTCTTCGAGGACGGCCGGATCGCCTCCTTCCGGGAGATGATCTGCGCCGACACCGTGGAGGAGCGGGAGGCCGCGCTGGCTAAGATCATGCCCATGCAGCAGGCGGACTTCGAGGGCTTGTACGAGGCCATGGAAGGCCGGCCGGTGTGCATCCGTTTCCTGGATCCTCCGCTGCACGAGTTCGTCCCCACCTCTGAGGAGGACATCGCCGCCCTGGCCGCCGCTCAGGGCAAGTCCGTGGAGCGGATCCACGAGATCATCTCCTCCCTCCATGAGTTCAACCCCATGATGGGCCACCGTGGCTGCCGCCTGAGCGTGACCTACCCGGAGATCGCCGCCATGCAGACCAAGGCCGTGATCCGGGCCGCCATCGCCACCAAGCAGCGCCATCCCGACTGGGAGATGGTCCCTGAGATCATGATCCCCCTGGTGGGCGACGTGAAGGAGCTGAAGTACGTCAAGAGCGTGGTGGTCAAGACCGCCGACGCGCAGATCGAAGCCGCCGGCGTGGAGCTGAAGTACGAAGTAGGCACCATGATCGAGATCCCCCGGGCCTGCCTGACTGCCGACCAGATCGCTCAGGAGGCGGAGTTCTTCTGCTTCGGCACCAACGACCTGACCCAGATGACCTTCGGCTTCAGCCGGGACGACGCGGGCAAGTTCCTCTCCGCCTACTACGAGGCCAAGATCTACGAGAACGATCCCTTCGCCAAGCTGGACCAGAACGGCGTTGGCCAACTGATGGAGCTGGCTGTGTCCAAGGCCCGGTCCACCGGCCGGAAGCTGCACTACGGCATCTGCGGCGAGCACGGCGGCGACCCGGTGAGCGTGGAGTTCTGCCACAAGATCGGCCTGGACTACGTGTCCTGCTCTCCCTTCCGTGTGCCGATCGCCCGCCTGGCCGCCGCCCAGGCTGCGATCAAGGACAGCGGGAACTAAGCCACAGCTTCTTGCAATTCGCTGAATTTACACTGACGATTGATGATGCAAAGGAATATGTGTACTCCCTCTCTACCAAGCGCCGTGTGTATAATTGGAACGACATTCGAGTAAGGCTTTATATCTAAAACCGACTCCCCGATTACAGAA
>CALXFQ010000048.1 GCA_944387625.1 uncultured Oscillospiraceae bacterium | reverse complement strand
CCCTCTCAGTCACAGGCCCTTTGGGCCTGTGACAGCGCACTGCGCGCGCCGGTACTGCCTTTCTCCCTTCCACAAAAAAAGCCCCCGGCGGGGGTCTTCCGCCGGGGGGTGTTTTTGCTTTGGGGATCGACGCTTATTCCTTCACCGCTTCCACCAGGCCGGAGGCCATGCCTACCAGGCCCTGCATCTGGCTGGGGATCAGGATCTTGGTGGCCTGGCCGTTGGCCATCTTTTCCATGGCTTCGATGGACTTGAGCTTTACCACCTGGTCGTTGGGGGCGTTCTCGTTGAGCATGGCCAGGGCGTCGGCGGTGGCCTTCTGGATCGACAAGATCGCCTGGGCCTCGCCGTCGGCTCTCAAGATCGCCGCCTGCTGTTCCGCCTCCGCCTTCAAAATGGCGGCCTGCTTCTCCGCGTCGGCCCGAAGGATCGCCGCCTCCCGCTCGCCTTCCGCGATCAGGATCGCCGACTTCTTCTGGCCTTCCGCCTGCAAGATCGCCTGGCGGCGGTCCCGCTCGGCCTTCATCTGCTTTTCCATGGAGCTTTGGATGTCCTGAGGCGGCAGGATGTTCTTCAGCTCCACCCGGTTGACCTTGATGCCCCAGGGGTCCGTGGCCTCATCCAGGATGGCACGCATCTTGGTGTTGATGATGTCCCGGCTGGTCAGGGTCTGGTCCAGCTCCAGGTCGCCGATGATGTTCCGCAAGGTGGTGGCGGTCAGGGTCTCCATGGCGGCCATGGGATGCTCCACTCCGTAGGCGTAGAGCTTGGGATCGGTGATCTGGAAGTAGACCACCGTGTCGATCTGCATGGTCACGTTGTCTTTGGTGATCACCGGCTGGGGGGGATAGTCCAGGACCTGCTCCTTCAGGCTCACCCGCCGGGCGATCCGGTCGATGAAGGGGATCTTCACATGAAGGCCCACGCCCCAAATGGTGTGGAAAGCGCCCAGCCGCTCGACTACATAGGTCTGGGACTGCTGTACCACCGCGATATTGGAGATCACGATCAGGAACAGCACCACCAGGATGACGACTACAATGATCCAAACCATAAATTCTTTCCTCCTTCTTTTCTATTATGCATTATCGTTCTGCTGTGGATACGAAGACTTTGACCCCTTCGATCCTATCCACCTTTACCAAGGTCCCCGCGGGGATCGGCTCCTTGGAGGAGCTGCGGGCGGTCCACTCCATGGCGCCCAGCTTCACCGTGCCACAGGCCGCCTCGTTGTCGATGGGGCTGGTGACATAGCCGGTGGCGCCGATCAGGGCGTCGATGTTGGTGGCGGTGATCTTGGGCTTGATGTACTTGCGGACCAGAGGCCGCAGACAGGCCAGCAGCACCGCCGCCACGGCAAAGAACAAGATGATCTGGCCCCACACCGGGCAGTTCAGCAGGGCCGCCACGGTGGCCACCAAAGCGCCCACGGCGAACCAGATCGATACCAGGTCTACCGTATTGGCCTCCACGATCACGAAGAGCACCATCAGGCACACCCAAACCAATGCAGCATGATACATATGATCTCCTCCTCTCCAGCTGCGCTGATCTATGGATATAGCATAGCAGAAAAATAAATGGCCGTCAATGGACGGATCGTTCAAAGATCAGGAAAAACGCTCCAAAATATTAGACCTATCCCGGTGTTCTACGGGAGAATGAGAATTTTTTCGGAAGAAATGATCCGTATTCTCCCCCAAAGGGAAAAAGCCGCCTCCGGCGGCAAAAAAAGTGGCCCGTCCGCCTGCCGCCGGGCCGCGCGCCGGAAAGTCCCTTTGCCGGAACGTTTTGAAAAAAACGGCGTTTTCGTGATCTTCTCCCCAGGGATCTACCGGGATCTGTGGAATTTTTTCGGCGATATCCATACATTTGCCGTATATTTCTATATGCCCTTGACCTTTCCTTTATGGCGTGGTATCTTAGGGGACGAAAAGGAGGGAGCGCCATGAAGATCCGGGATATGACCCGATGCGCCCTGTTCGCCGCGCTGTTGGCGGTGTGCAGTTGGCTGTCCGTGCCGGTGGGGGACCTGGCGGTAAGTATGCAGACCTTCGCCGTGTTTTTGATCCTGGACCGGCTGGGCGGCAGGAAGGGACTGATCGCCATCGGGGTGTATGTGGTCCTGGGGGCGGTGGGCGTGCCGGTGTTCACCGGTATGCGGGCCGGGCTGGGAGTGCTGGCAGGACCTACCGGCGGCTATATCTGGGGCTTTCTGGCGGCGGCGGGGATCTATTGGGCCTTGGAGGGCCGGGTCCCCAAGGCGGTCGCTCTGGCGCTGGGGATGCTTGTCTGCTATGCCTGCGGCACCGTGTGGTATGAGCTGGTCTACGGCCCGCTGGGCTGGTGGCCGGTGATCGCCAAATGCGTGCTGCCCTACCTGATCCCGGATGGGGCAAAGCTGGCTCTGGCGATGCTGGTGGGCAGACGGCTGAGAAAAGTTTGATCATGATCTTCCCCCCTGGGACGTATCTTGTCCACAGGGGGGATGTTCTTTTGAGGAAACGGGATCTGATGATCATTTGGGCGGCGGTGATCGCCGCCGTGGCCCTGGCGATCTCCATCTTCCGGGGCCGGGCGCTGGAGACCGGCAGTTGGGGCCTGAGCTTTCGGACCCAGGGCGCGCCGCCGGTGGGCAGTGCCACCGTAGAGCAGCTTGCCGCGTATGACGCGGTGTACCTGGGGGACCCGGGGGAAAAGAAGCTGTACCTGACCTTCGACGCCGGGTATGAGAACGGCTGTACCGGGATCATCCTGGACGTGCTGAAAAAGCACCAGGTAAGCGCCGCCTTTTTCCTGTGTGGGAACTATGTGGAGAAAAACGCGGACCTGGTCCGGCGGATGGCGGCGGAGGGCCACACGATCGGCAACCACACCATGCACCACCCGGACATGAGCCAGATCTCCGACCAGGCGGCTTTCCAAAAGGAGCTGAAGGACCTGGAGGACCTGGTGCGCCAGACCACCGGGGCGGAGATGTCCAAGTTCTACCGGCCGCCTCAGGGCTGTTACAGCCAGGAGAATTTGGAGCAGGCCAAGGCCCTGGGCTATAAGACGGTGTTTTGGAGCCTGGCGTATGTGGACTGGAAGGACGATGCCCAGCCCACCGCCCAGGCGGCCATGGAGAAGCTCCTGCCCCGGACCCATAACGGGGCGGTGATCCTGCTCCACGCCACCTCCCGGACCAACGCCCAGATCCTGGACGACCTGCTCACCCAATGGAAAGCCCAGGGCTACACCTTCGGCACATTGGAGGAACTGTTTTAGTACCAACGCTCAACTTTCTGCCCACCCACTTGCCTCTCCCAAAGGGAGAGCCAAGAGCGCCGGTGGAAGGTGGGGGCGTTCCTATAAAGGAAGAGCCAAGAGCGTAGGCGGAGGGAGCGCCAGGTGGCTGGCGGAAAGGCGAAAAACGCGAAAAAAAGACCGGGAGGGGCTGTCCTCTCGGTCCTTTTTTGGCTATTTTCTTCCTTTTGGCCCTTACTTTACCCCGGTGGTGGAGCGGAGGGTCACGTCGTGGGCGCCGCCTTCGACGATGCTGGTGGCGGACACCAGGGTGAGCTTGGCTTCCCTCTGCAGATCCGGGATCGTGGTCACGCCTACGTTGCACATGGTGGAGCGGACCTTATACAAGCTGGCCTCCACATTGTCGTGGAGGGGGCCGGCGTAGGTCACATAGGAGTCCACGCCCTCCTCGAAGCTGAGCTTGGTGGAGCCGCCCAGGTCGTAGCGCTGCCAGTTCCTGGCCCGGTTGGAGCCTTCGCCCCAGTACTCCTTCATATAAGCACCATTGATCATGACCTTATTGGTGGGGGACTCGTCGAACCGGGCGAAGTACCGGCCCAGCATCAGGAAATCCGCGCCCATGGCCAGGGCCAGGGTCATGTGGTAATCGTGGACGATGCCGCCGTCAGAGCAGATCGGCACATAGATGCCTGTTTCTTTCAGGTATTCGTCCCGGGCCTGGGCCACTTCGATCAGGGCGGTGGCCTGACCACGGCCGATGCCCTTGGTCTCCCGGGTGATGCAGATCGAGCCGCCGCCGATGCCCACCTTCACAAAGTCCGCCCCGGCCTCCGCCAGGAAGCGGAAGCCGTCCTTGTCCACCACGTTGCCGGCGCCGATCTTCACGGTGTCGCCGTAATGGGCCCGGACCCAGGCGATGGTCTTCTCCTGCCAGCAGGTGTAGCCCTCGGAGGAGTCGATCACCAGCACGTCCACCCCGGCGTCCAGCAGGGCGGGGACCCGCTGGGCGTAGTCCCGGGTGTTGATGCCCGCGCCTACCAGGTAGCGCTTCTTGCTGTCCAGCAGTTCCAGAGGGTTGAGCTTGTGGGAGGCGTAGTCCTTTCGGAAGACGAAGTACATCATGTGGTCATCCTCGTCCACGATGGGGAGACTGTTGAGCTTATTGTCCCAGATGATGTCGTTGGCCTGTTTCAAGGTGGTGTCCTTGGGGGCGGTGACCAGCTTGCTCCGGGGGGTCATAAAGTCCCGGACCTTGTCGGCAGGCGCCATCCGGCTCACCCGGTAGTCCCGGCTGGTGACGATGCCCAGGAGCTTGCCGTGGGCGGTGCCGTCGTCGGTGATCGCCACGGTGGAGAAGCCGTTTTTGGCTTTTAGGGCCAGCACGTCCGCCAGGGTGTGCTCCGGGGTCAGGTTGGAGGCGGATACCACGAATCCGGCCTTGTACCCCTTGACCTTGGCTACCATGGCCGCCTGGTCCTGGATGGACTGAGAGCCATAGATGAAGCTGATGCCGCCCTCCTTAGCCAGGGCGATGGCCAGGGTGTCGTTGGACACGGACTGCATCACCGCGGAGGTCAGAGGGATGTTCAGGCTGAGGGCCGGCTCCTCCACGCCCTTGCGGTACTTGACCAGGGGGGTGCGAAGGTCGACCCGGTCGGGGATACACTCCTCGGAGGTGTAGCCCGGGATCAGCAGATACTCACTGAAGGTGTGGCTGGGTTCGGGGTAGATATAGGCCATGGGATGATCCTCCTGTCATATTGGCTGGGTGTAGTTGTTGATGTAGGGGTCTATACGGCTTTGCCGTCGCCGTGGTCCAGCAGTTCCAGCTCCTCTTCCCCGGTCCGGGTCAGGTGGCGGAAATTGCCCATGACCTCGCTGACCTGGCTGAACACCGCGAAGGTGTGGGGGAAGGAGCGGATGATCGAGGCCAGCTCCTGGGCCTGGGTCTTGTTGATGATGCACACCAGCACGCTGGTCTTCTTGCCGGAGTACATCCCCTGGCCGGGAAGCAAGGTGACGGAGTGGTGGAGCCGGTCGATGATCTGCTTGGAAAGGGAGTCGGGATAGTCGGTGACGATCTCACAGCGCACCGCCCGGCGGCCGCTGCGGATCACCCGCTCGGACAGGTTGTTGGAGGCGAAGGAGTAGAGGATGCACAAGATCACCGGCTCGAGCTGGTGGTCGTAGACGAAGTAGGAGCTGACCGCCACGCACACGTTCAGGGCGAAGATCAGGCCCAGCACGCTTTTGTCCGGGTGGCGCTTGTGGATCAGGGCGGCTACGAAGTCGGTGCCGCCGGTGTAGGCGCTGGCCTTCAGGAGCTGGCCGTAGCAGAAGCCGTTGATCACGCCGCCCACCAATGGGCCAAGGATGGCGCTGGAGGCGGTGTCGTAGGCGAAGGCGGACAGGTCGATCCGCTCCAGGATCAGCAGGGCCAGGGAGAAGGTCACCACATACACCATGCTCCGCAGGGCCAGAGGCTTGCTCACGGAGAAGTATACCCAGATCGCCAGAGGCAGATTGATCAGCAGGTTCATAAAGCCCACGCTGATGCCGGACACATACTGGATCATGGTGCAGATGCCGTTGAGCCCTGCCGGGGCGAAGCGGTTGGGAAAGATGAACAGCTGATAGTTTACCGCGCAGATCAGTGCCACCAGCACGATCACCAGGTAGGTCACCAGCTTCTTGGTCTTTATCATAAGGAAGAGGCTCCTTACATCTATTTCATACGATGATAGCATAGCCTTCCCCAGGGGTCAAGTACCCTGGGAAAAGATCGGGAAAAATCGGCAGTTGGGCAAAGGACCGGCCATTTTCGGCCGGTCCTTATGTGGAAACTTACACCAGCGCGGCGGTGATGATCGCCATCTTGTAGACCTCGTCGGCGTTGCAGCCCCGGCTCAGGTCGTTGATGGGGGCCGCCAGGCCCTGGAGGATCGGGCCGTAGGCCTCGAACCCGCCCAGCCGCTGGGCGATCTTGTAGCCGATGTTGCCGGCCTCGATGGTGGGGAAGATGAAGGTGTTGGCGTAGCCGGCCACGGCGGAGCCGGGGAACTTGAGCTGGCCCACCTCCGGCGCTACGGCGGCGTCGAACTGCATCTCGCCGTCGATCATCAGTTCCGGGTCCATCTCCTTGGCGATGACGGTGGCGTCGTGGCTGAGCTTGACGGTGCCGCCCTTGCCGGAGCCGTTGGTGGAGAAGCTGAGCATGGCCACCTTGGGATCGATGCCGAAGACCTTGGCGGTCTTGGCGGTCTCGATGGCGACCTCCGCCAGCTTTTGCGCGCCGGAGAGGACCACGTTGCCGTCCTTGTCCAGCGTGTCTTCATAGCTCAGGTTGATGGCGCAGTCGCCCATGGCGATCTTCTCGTCCCCCCGGACCAGGATGAAGCAGGAGGACACCAGGTGCGCGCCCTTGCGGGTCTTGACCAACTGCAGGGCAGGCCGGACGGTGTCGGCGGTGGAGTAGGTGGCGCCGCCCAGCAGGGCGTCGGCATAGCCCATCTTCACCAGCATGGTGCCGAAGTAGTTGCCCTTGGACAGGGCGGCCCGGCACTCCTCCGGGGCCATCTTGCCCTTGCGGAGCTGGACCATGGTGTCCACCATCTGGTCCATGCCCGGGTAGGTCAGGGGATCCAGGATCTCCACGCCCTGGATGTTGTACCCGCCGGCGGCGGCCTTGGCCCGGACCTGCTCTTCGTTGCCGATCAGGATGGGGGTCAGGAACCCGCCCTCCACCAGCCGGGCGGTGGCCTCCAAGATCCGGGGATCGTGGCCCTCGGTAAAAACGATCTTCCGGGGGTTCGCCCGCAAGATCTCGATCATGGCGTTGAACATGATAACATTCCTCCAGTATTTTCAGGGCTATGCCCATATCATTACAGGATGATTATACAGCGCCCCAACTCCGAACGCAAGGGGCATTTGAAAAAATATCCGCCCCGGCGGGGCGGAGGAAGGGCCTGTGGAAAAAGTTGTGGAGATTGTGGAAAACCTTTGTGATCGTTCCGCTGTGTGCGGACAGTTATCCACAGTTTTGTTCGTGCTGCCGGGGCAGACGGCGGACCTTCCATACCGTCAGCACCGTCAGCACGGCGAAGAGCAGGTCGGCGAAGCGGATCTTGTCGAACAGCACCGCCGCCGCCGCCAGCAGTACCGCCACCACCCCGGTCAGCAGAAGCCGGGCCACCGGGCCGCGGCCCCCGGCGTACCAGGTGCAAAAGCCCAGCACCGGGGCGCACAGGGCGAACATGGTCCAGCCGTACACGAAGCTCATGCCGTAGACGCTGCCGGTCCGCTCGGCGGTGAGGTAATAGGCCGCCAGCATCCCCAGGCAGAAGCACAGCACCCGTCCCCCGGCCCGGACCGGGTCCGGGCTGTACACCGCGATCGCCGTACACAAAAAGATCCACACGGACATCTGGGAAAATACCTCCCCCAGATATCCCCCCTGGATATCCAGCAGTTTGGAGGCTGCCCCCAGGGCCGCCCCTGCCAGGGCGAAGACCGTCAGGCTCCTGCCCCACCCCCACCGGGCAGGCCGGGGGGCGCGGATCTGATCGAGTTTTTTCATCGTTCCTCCCTTCAAATGGTCATGGCGCCTTTTTTAAAAGGCGCCATGGTCTACTTCAGCCGTTTTTCCAAAGTGGCGGTGCTCAGCCCCGTCAGGTACACCCGGTCCATGCCGAACTCCGAGGTCAGCAGGAAGCTCTTGGGCAGGTCGTCGCAAGGCACCACCTGGCCCTCGGCCTCGGCGGCGGCCAGAAATTCCCTGGTCCGCTTGGAGGTGGAGGTATTGTCCAGGTCGAAGATGCCCAGGATCGAGCGGGCCCGGACCGCCATATCTTTCCCGATCGACAGATACATGGCCCGCCCTCAGTTGACGCCTATGGCCATGGCCCCGATCGCCTCCGCCAGCACCGGCAGACAGTTCATGGCCTCCTGGTGGGTGTTCCCGGCGGAGCCCACCTCCACGATCAGCGAGCCGGAGAGCAGGTCCTGGTTGTAGCCGGAATAGCGCAGGTTGATCGGCCGCTGGACCCCGGCGCAGGTCCGTCCGATCATGGCGGTCATCTGGGCCGCCAGGCTCATATTGTCCAGATAGCCTTCGTTCCTGCCGCCTACCACCATCATCAGCTGGGCGGAACGCTCTCCGTCGATGGTGGCGGAGGTGGCCCACTGGGTGCCGTCGTCGTATTCGGCGGCGTCCCGGTGGATGTCCAGCACCAATTGGATCGAAGGATACTGCTGGAGGTATTTTTTTACCGTTTCCCGGGAATTCTTATATGCGTCGTTATAGTCGTTCAGGTCGTGGAGGGTGCGGTCGTGGATCACCCGGATCCCCTGCCGCTCCAGCAGCCGGGCCAGCTCCTCTCCGATCGAGAGCATATTGTACCGCTGGTCCTGGGTCCGATACTCGCCGCCGTACTCTTCATAAGCGGTGTCGGCGGTGGGGGTGTAGGCTTCGGTGGCGTGGGTGTGGACGATCAGCACCGTGGGCTGATCGGCGGTCAGGTCCCAGCGAAGCTGACGCAGCAGCAGCGCCTCCATATCCGGATCCAGAGAGCCCTGGTTGTTCAGGGACACGTTCTTCAGGTCCTCGCTGGTGAACACCGGCCGGACCACCGGCTCGGGCGGCTCGGAGGAAGGGGCAGTGGATCCTGAGAAGGGCGGCGAAGGCTGGGTGGTCTGCACCGGGTCCGTGGCCTGAGGATCGGTCCGAGGCGGATCGGTCTGGACCGGGTCCCGGCCGGTGCCGGTACGCACCAGGAAGGAAGCCAGCCTGGGCTGGGAGAACAGGGACACCCGGTCCCCCAAAGCGCCGCTGGCGACGATCCGCAGCGCCATAGCCAGCGCCAGTACCAGTATGCCCACACGGATGACGGTTCGGTCGTTGTTCATATGCTACGCTCCTGTGGCGGCTTCCACTTGGGCCGGTCCCGAAGGGTCAGCCGCAGCCGCTGAAAAAAATCTGTCAAAAGTTCGGCGCACGCCGCCTCCCGGACCCCGCTGGTCACCTGGGGCCGGTGGTTGAAGCCCATGCTGAACAGGTCGCATACGGACCCGCAGGCCCCGGCCTTGGGATCGGCAGCGCCGTAGACCAGGCGGCCGATCCTGGCGTTCACGATCGCCCCGGCGCACATGGGGCATGGCTCCAATGTCACATACATGGTACAATCCCACAGCCGCCAGCCGCCCAGGGTCTGGCAGGCGTCCCCGATCGCCTGGAGCTCAGCGTGGCCCAGGGCGGTCCTGCCTGTTTCCCGGCAGTTGCGGCCCCGGCCTACGATCCGGTCCCCCCGCGCGATCACACAGCCCACCGGCACCTCCCCGTCGGCGGCAGCCCGACGGGCCAGGGCCAGGGCCTGGTCCATGTAGTAGTGGTCGTCCATGTGTTACGTCACCTCAGTTTACTATAATAACCATGTGCCCACCCTTTGTCAAGAAAAAGGCAGGGGAAAGGTCCTGACGAGATCTGTGTGACTTTGTCACGTTTGGGTCTTGCATATAGAAAGGTTTTATGATATAATTTTATCGATAAGAAAAGACTTATCTACCAACCACCAACCACTTCAAGGAGGAAGCAGCAAATGAAAGGTTACGCGATGCTCACCATTGGCCAGACCGGCTGGATCGAGAAGGACATCCCCAAGTGCGGCCCTGCCGACGCGATCTGCAAGCCCATCGCTCTGGCTCCCTGTACGTCTGATATCCACACCGTTTGGTCCGGCGCCCTGGGCGACCGCCACGACATGATCCTGGGCCATGAGGCTGTAGGCGAAGTGGTGGAAGTTGGCTCCGAGGTCAAGGACTTCAAGGTCGGCGACCGGGTGCTGGTCAGCGCCATCACCCCGGACTGGAACTCCATCGCCGCCCAGGAGGGCTACCCCATGCACTCCGGCGGTATGCTCTCCGGCTGGAAGTTCTCCAACTTCAAAGACGGTGTGTTTGCTGAATATTTCCATGTGAACGACGCCGACGGCAACCTGGCCAAGCTTCCTGAGGGCATGGACCTGGGCGCCGCCGCCATGCTGGCGGACATGATCCCCACCGGCTTCCACGGCGTGGAGCTGGCGGATGTGCAGTTCGGCGACAATGTGGCGGTGATCGGCATCGGCCCGGTGGGCCTGATGTCCGTGGCCGCCGCCGCGATCCGGGGCGCCGCTGAGATCTTTGCGGTAGGCTCCCGGAAGAACTGCGCGGACCTGGCCCGGGAGTACGGCGCCACCGACATCATCAACTACCGGGAAGGCGACATCGTGGAGCAGATCATGGCCAAGACCGGCGGCAAGGGCGTGGACAAGGTGATCATCGCCGGCGGCGACAACGACACCTTTGCCCAGGCGATCGAGATCCTCAAGCCCGGCGGGATCATTGGCAACGTCAACTACCTGGGCGAGGGCGACTTCGTGAAGATCCCCCGGGTCCAGTGGGGCTGCGGCATGAGCCACAAGACTGTCCGGGGCGGCCTGATGCCCGGCGGCCGTGTCCGTTCGGAGAAGCTGGCCCGTCTGATCATGACCGGCCGGATCCACCCGGAGAAGATGATCACCCACACCTTCCAGGGCCTGGAAGGCGTAGAGCCTGCCCTGATGCTCATGAAGGACAAGCCCCGCGATCTGATCAAGCCCCTGGTGCTTCTGTAAGAAAAATACCCAGCCGAGCATCCAAAAGGATGCTCGGCCTATTTTTACGCCCCAATGAAGGGGCGCTAAGGGCGGCTGTGCCGCCGGTATGCCTTTCGAC
>CALXFQ010000047.1 GCA_944387625.1 uncultured Oscillospiraceae bacterium | reverse complement strand
CCATCGCCGGAAAGTGACCATAGACCCTAAAAGACCGTCCGCCGCCAGCGGACGGTCTTTTCCATCCCCCGGCTCCTTCCGGTGGGCCTTGGCGGTAGCGCGTTCAAATGGTGTACCACCCACTTGCCTCCCCCCATGGGGGAGGTGGCACGGCGAACGCCGTGACGGAGAGGGTGCCAGCGTTCGTATTTTGTATAGGGCTTCCTAAATGTGGAACGCCGTGACCCTCTCAGTCACAGGCTCGTTGAGCCTGTGCCAGCGCGCTGCGGCGCGCCCGGTCGCGGCTCTGACGGTCCGCCGGACCGTCATTCACTACCGCGACTTCGCTTCGCTCACCCCCAAAGGGAGAGCCAAGTGGGCTGGCGGAAGGCCGGGGCGTGGGTGGTTTTTTGGGGGCGTATAGCAAAGACCAGGCCGTTGGACGGCCTGGTCTTTGGTTGGGTCATTTGCTTTTTTCAGCGGATCACTGGGCCAGCATTTGGCGGAACAGCTCCATGTAGCGCTTGGCAGGCTTGTTCCAGCTGAAGTCCTGGCTCATGTCCCGGCGCTGGAGCGCCCGGAAGGCTTCCCGGTCGGTGTTGTACAGCGCAAGAGCACGCTTCAACGCCGCCATGAAGTCGTCGCCGTTGTAGCTCTGGAAGGTAAAGCCCAGGCCCTCCTCCCCGCGCTCGTTGGCCGGAGGCACCGTGTCCCGCAGGCCGCCGGTGGCGTGGACCACCGGGACGGTGCCGTAGCGCATGGCGTTCATCTGGCTCAGGCCGCAGGGCTCGCTCTTGGAGGGCATCAGGTAGATGTCGCCGCCGGCGTAGATCCGGGCGGCCAGCCCCAGATCGAAGGTGATCTTGGCGGCCACCTTCTCCGGGAACTCCCGGGCCAGGTCCTTGAAGAACTGCTCGTAATGGGCCTCGCCGGTGCCCAGGATCAGGAGCTGGACCTTCTCCTCCCACAACAGCCGCCGGGCGATGTAGCACAGCAGGTCCAGGCCCTTATGGCCTGCCAGCCGGGTGACCATGACGCACAAAGGCACGTCCGGCTCCACCGGCAGGCCCACTTCCTCCTGCAGGGCGGCCTTGCACTGGGCCTTGCCCACCTCCAGGGTGGAGGAGTCGTAGTGGGCAGGAAGGGCCGGGTCCCGGCTGGGGTCGAAGGTGTCAGTGTCGATGCCGTTGGTGATGCCGGTGAGCTTCCAGGAGGCGGCGGACAGGACCCCGTCCAGCCCATGGGCGTAGTACGGGTACATCAGCTCCCGGGCGTAGGTCTCGGAAACGGTGGTCACCAGGTCCGCCGTTTCGATGGCGGCCTTCATCACGTTCACCGAGCCGTTCATGTCCAGACAGCCCCGCCACTCCCAGGGGAGGGCCAGCACATCGTCGAAGAACCCGGCGTTGGCCCAGCCCTGGTACTCGATGTTATGGATGGTGTACATACACTTGGTGTTGGGGAACTGCTGGCCGTACACCGCCCGCAGATAGGTGGGCACCAGGGCGGTCTGCCAGTCGTTGCACTGGATCACATCCGGGATATACTCCAGGGCCAGCAGGGCGTCCAGACAGGCCCGGGAGAAGAAGGCGAACCGCTCCCCGTCGTCGATGTCGCCGTAGATGGCGCCGGGCCGGGCGCCGAAGTAGTATTCGCTGTCGATGAAGTAGACCTGGACCTTGTCCCGGCCGTTCAGGAGCCGCATGACCCCGGCGTAGGCGTTCCGCCAGCCCAGGGACACGTCGAAGTGGCATACCTGCTCCACCTGGTACTTAGGGCAGTCCTTGATCTTCTTATAATAAGGAAGGATCAGCACCACCTCATTGCCTTCGATCCGGGACAGGGCGGAGGGCAGGGCCTCCATCACATCGCCCAGGCCGCCGGACTTGGCATAAGGCGCCCCTTCCGAGGCTACGATCGCGATCTTCATACCGTTTCCCCCCGCTTGATGATGATCGGGTCATGGGGCGTGCCTACCAGGCGGGCGCCGGGCCGGACGGTGACGTTCTTGTCCAGGATCACATACTCCACCCTGGCCCCTTCGCCGATCACCGTGTCGTTCATGATCAGGGACTTCTCCACCTGAGCGCCCTGGCAGATCTTCACATCCCGGAACAAGATGGAGTCCTCCGCCTCGCCCTCCAGGAAGCACCCGTCGGCCAACAGGCAGTTCTCGATCTCGCACTCCTCGCCGTAGTAGCTGGGGACCCGGTCCCGGACCTTGGTGTACACCGGGTGGCACCGGCCGAACAGGTCGTGGCGGATCTGCTTGTCCAGCAGGGACAGGGAGTTGCGGAAGTATTCCTCGATGGACTCGTTGAACAGCGCCACCCCCTGGAAGGGATACACGTTCAGGCTGGCAACGCCCTTCTGCCACAGGCCCAGCACCAGGTCCCGGTCCATATGGCACAGGTTCCGGGCCACCAGCTCCCGGACCTGATGGACCAGGAAGGTCTTGGACATGATGAAGGTGTCCATGGAGGCCAGGTGCTCAGGCCCGGCGACGTAGTCCACGGCGATGTCCGAGATCTGGCCCTTGTCATCCAGCTTCACCGCCAGGTCCAACTGCTTCCGGCCGTCGGCGATCCCTGCCTTGGCTACGATGGTGATGTCCTTGCCGCTTTCAATGTGGGCGGCCAGGATCTTGGTCAGGTCCATATTGCTCAGCACCGCCGAGTCGGACAGGACCACATACTCGTCCTCATTGCCCAGGCCGTACTCCAGGAAGTCCATGGCAAAGTACAGGTTCTCCAGCTTGCCCCGGTAGCGGTCGGTGGTGGACATGGCGTAGGGGGTCAGAAATTCCAGGCCGCCTTCGCCCAGCTCCAGGCCCCACTCCTCCGCGTCGCCTACATGGTTCATCAGGGACTGGTAGTTGTACCGGGAGATGATGCCGATGTTCCGGATCCCGGCGCAGGCCATGTTGGAAAGATGGAAATCGATCTGGCGGTACCGGCCGCCGAAGGGCAGCGACGCCATGGTCCGCTTGCTGGTCAGGTCGCCCATGGTGGCGTCATTGGCGAAAATAATGCCCGTTACATTCATGTTGATAGTCCTCCCTTACAGCATCTCACCAGGGGCGAGCACGGTGTTCTTCTCCACAACGGCACCCTTGGAGGTGACGCTGATCTTCTTCTTGTCCTTGGGACCGTAGGCGCCGCCGACGACGGCGTTGACGCAGACCCGGCTGTTCTCCCCCAGGATCGCGTGGCGGACGATGGCCCCGGACTCGATCACCACGCCGGGCATGACCACGCTGTCCTCCACCAGAGCCCCTTCGCCCACGGTGCAGCCTACGCTGATCACGCTGTGGCGGACGGTGCCGTAGACCTCGCACCCTTCGGCTACGAAGGCGTTGTAGATCTTGGCGTCCTCGTCGATGTAGGAGGAGGGCTGGGCGGAGTTCCGGGCGTAGATCCGCTGGCGCTCATTGCCCCGGATCTGGAAGGCAGGCTCCTTGCCCAGCAGCTCCATGTTGGCCTCCCACAGGGAGTCGATGGTGCCCACGTCCTTCCAGTAGCCGTCGAAGGGGTAGGCCATCATCTTGTGGCCGGCGCCCAGGAGCATGGGGATGATGTTCTTGCCGAAGTCGTTGGAGGAAGTTTCGTCCTCCTCGTCGGAGATCAGGGCTTCCCGCAGCACCTTCCAGTTGAACACATAGATGCCCATGGAGGCGTTGGTGGACTTGGGCTGCTTGGGCTTTTCCTCGAACTCATAGATCGAGTTGTCCGGGTTGGTGTTCAGGATGCCGAACCGGGAGGCCTCGGACAGCGGGACGTTCCGCACGGCGATGGTGCAGGAAGCCTGGTTGCGCTCGTGGTAGGCCACCATGTCCGCGTAGTCCATCTTGTAGATGTGGTCGCCGGAGAGGATCACCACATACTCCGGATCGTACCGGTCGATAAAGTCGATGTTCTGGTAGATCGCGTTGGCGGTGCCTTTGTACCAGCCGGACTTCTTATCGTGGCGCTCATAGGGGGGCAGCACCTGGGCGCAGGAGTGGGTCTTGTTCAGGCCCCAGGGCTGGCCGTTGCCGATGTATTCGTTCAGCTCCAGAGGCTGATACTGGGTCAGGATGCCCACAGTGTCGATGCCGGAGTTGACGCAGTTGCTCAGCGGGAAGTCGATGATCCGGTATTTCCCACCGAAGGGGACGGCAGGCTTGGCGGTCTTCTCCGTCAAGACCTTCAGACGGCTGCCCTGGCCACCGGCCAACAGCATGGCGATGCAACGTTTTTTCTGAAAGTACATGATAAAAACTCCTTATATGTTCAAGTGTGGGGCACTTTGCGCATAGGTTCGTTCCACCGGCGGAAGGGCCTTTTTCCGGCCCCGGGTACTTCGCCGGGCGTAGAAGGTCAGGCTCATGGGACTGATCCGGAACAGGCCGGAGCGGCTGTATTCCCGGAAGGGGATGTTCTCCGAGATCACCGGGTGGGGAAGCTGGCCGGTGCCGCCGAAGCGCTCCTCGTCGGAGCAGAACACCGGGTCGTAGGTCCCCTCCCTGGGCAGGCCCAGCCGGTAGTCCTCCCAGCACACCGGGGTGAAGTTCAGCACGCAGATCAGCTCCCGGTCCTTCTTCGGGTCGATCCGCCGGAAGGCCAGCACCGAATGGTCCGCCTGGTCCGGGGCGATCCACTGATAGCCCTGCCAGGAGAAGTCCTCCGCCCACAGGGGGGCGTTGTCCCGGTAGAAGCGGTTCAGCTCCTTATAATAGAGCTGGAGCTTTTGGTGCATCTCATATTCCAGCACCGACCAGTCCAGGTCCTTGGCGTAGTTCCATTCGTTGAACTGGCCGATCTCCGCCCCCATGAAGCACAGCTTCTTCCCGGGATGGGCGATCTGGTAGCCCCGGAGCAGCCGGGCCCCGGCGAACTTCCAGAAGTACTCCCCTGGCATCTTGTCCAGGAGGCTGCCCTTCATGTGGACCACCTCGTCGTGGGACAGGGGCAGGATATAGTTCTCCGAGAAGGCGTAGGTCATGGAGAAGGTCAGCTTATCGTGGCGATATTTTCGGTACAGAGGGTCTTCCCGGAAATAGCGAAGGGTGTCGTTCATCCAGCCCATGTTCCACTTGAGCAGGAAGCCCAGCCCGCCGTCGTAGTCCGGCCTGGTCACCAGGGGGAAGGCGGTGGACTCCTCCGCGGCGGTGACGATCCCCTTCCGCACGGCAAAGCAGGCACGGTTGAGCTGGCGCAGGAAGTCGATCGCTTCCAGGTTCTCCCGGCCGCCGTAACGGTTGGGCCGGTAATTGGGCCGGGCGTAGTCCAGGTAGATCATGGAGCTGACCGCGTCCACCCGCAGGCCGTCGATGTGGAACTCCCGAAGCCAGTACACCGCGTTGGAGATCAGGAAGCTGCGTACCTCCGGCCGTCCCCAGTCGAAGATCCGGGTGGTCCACTCGGCGTGCTCGTTCATCATCGGGTCGGCGTATTCATAGGTGCAGGTGCCGTCAAATTCGTAGAGGCCGTATTCATCCTTGGGGAAGTGGGCGGCCACCCAGTCCAAGATCACCCCGATCCCTGCCTGGTGGAGCTGGTCGATCAGGAATTTCAGATCCTCCGGGGCGCCGTAGCGGCTGGTGGGGGCGAAATAGCCGGTGACCTGATAGCCCCAGCTGGGGTCGAAGGGGTATTCCCCCAGGGGCATGAACTCCACATGGGTGTAGCCCATGTCCTTCAGGTACCCAGGCAGCTGCTGTGCCAGGTCCCGGTAGCTCAGGTATCCGCCGCCTTCGGACCGCCGCCAGGAGCCAAGGTGCATCTCGTAGATGTTCATCGGCCCGTTCAGCGGCGCCCGCCGGGCCTGCCGGGCCATCCATAAACTGTCGTGCCAGGAGTAGGGGTCCTCACCGCGGATCACCGAGGAGGTGTCCGGGGCGGGGGTGGTCTGACGGCCCACCGGGTCCATTTTGAACACTTGGCGGCCGTCCCGGTGGCAGACCAGGTATTTATACGCCTGTCCCACCTGGGGGTGGGGGCTCCAGGCCTGCCAGATCCCGCCGGCGTCTTTTTCCATAGGCAGATCGTCGCCGTTCCAGAAGTTGAAGTCGCCTACCACGCGGACGCTCCGGGCGTTGGGCGCCCAGACCCGGAACACGAATCCCGGCGTTCCCTCCCGGCTCTCGGGATGGCAGCCCAGGAACCGGTAGCACTGGTCCTCCGTACCGGCGTGGTAACGGCTGAGTTGGTCGGAAAGTGCGTCATTCATGGCTCATCAGTCCTTTCTTCTCGGAAAAAAGGGGAAAAAGACCTAAAACCGGCGATCATACCACTACGGATACCATACCACATTTTTGAACTTTAGGAAAGCGGCAAAATGTCTAAAAAGTAACGGATGTTTTCGTAATAATTAACAAAAACGTAAAATTGTCGAATGGAGCCCTATGTAAAATTTTCACGATAATTGAAGGGCCGTGTAGAAAAAACGGCCCCGCCCCAGGGGGCGGAACGGCCTGATTTTTTCGGCTGACCATCGACTTCCCCGGCATTGTGTGGTATAATGGCTGCCAAAGCGGTCTGTTTTCCAGATCCGCGCCGGAAAGGAGCCCTGCGATGGCACAGGAAAGACCTTATATGCCCCCCTGCGTCATCGGCCTGCTGGCCCATGTGGACGCGGGGAAGACCACATTGTCCGAGGCCCTGCTCTATGCCGCCGGGGCCATCCGCGCCCCGGGCCGGGTGGACCATGGGGACGCGTTCCTGGACACCCATGCCCTGGAGCGGCGGCGGGGGATCACGATCTTCGCCAAGCAGGCGGTGCTGGATCTGCCGGAGGGGCAGCTCCTGCTCATGGACACCCCGGGCCATGGGGACTTTACCGCCGAGACCGAGCGGGTGCTGCCGGTGCTGGACGGAGCGGTGCTGGTGATCGACCGCACCGCCGGGATCCAGGCCCACACCTGGACCCTTTGGCGGCTTTTGCGGAAGTTCCAGGTCCCCACCTTCCTGTTCATCAACAAGATGGACCTGCCCGGCAGGGAGAAAGAGGAGCTTTTGAGCCAGCTCCAGCAGCGGCTGGGCGACCAGTGCGTGGACTTTTCCGCCCCCTGGTCCCAGATCCAGGAGCGGGCGGCGCTGTGCGACGAGGCGCTGCTGGAGAGCTATCTGGCCACCGGCGCCGTGACCCCGGGGAACATCCAGGCGCTGATCTGCCAGGGAAAGCTCTTTCCCTGCTGCTTCGGTTCCGCCCTGAAAGGCCAGGGGATCGGCGCGTTCCTGCGGATCCTGACCGACTACGCCCCCCGGCGGGACTATCCGCCGGAGTTTGCCGCCCGGGTCTACAAGATCGGCCGGGACCCTCAGGGGACGCGGCTGACCTTTATGAAGATCACCGGCGGCGTGCTGCGGCCCCGGATGGGGATCGGCCAGGAGAAGGTCCAGCAGATCCGCCTCTGTTCCGGGGCGGGCTACGATCTGCTCCGGCAGGCCCCTGCCGGGACGGTCTGCGCCGTCACCGGCCTGGAGGCCACCTACATCGGCCAGGGCCTGGGGGCGGAGCCGCCGGCCCCGCCGCCTACCGCCCAGGGGGTGATGACCTACCGGGTGGCCTCGGCCATGGACCCGGTGCTGCTGCTGCCCAAGCTCCGGCAGCTGGAGGAGGAAGATCCTCAGCTGGCCCTGATGTGGGACGATCAGCTCAAGCAGATCCACCTCCGGCTCATGGGCCAGGTCCAGCAGGAGGTGCTCAAGGCCCTGGTGAAGGAGCGGTTCGGAGTGGAGATCCAGCTCCTGGACCCGAAGATCTTGTACATGGAAACGATCGACAGCGCCGTGGAGGGGGTGGGCCATTTCGAGCCTCTGCGGCACTACGCCGAGGTCCACATCCTGTTGGAGCCTCTGCCCCCAGGCAGCGGCCTGGTGTTCCACAGCGACTGCCCCGTGGACCTGCTGGACCAGAGCTATCAAAGCCTGGTCCTGGCCCACATGGCCCAGCGGACCCACCGGGGGGTGCTGATCGGCGCCCCGATCACGGATATGAAGCTGACGCTGGTGGCAGGGAAGGCCCATCTCAGGCACACCGAAGGCGGGGACTTCCGCCAGGCCACCTACCGGGCGATCCGCCAGGGGCTGATGCAGGCCAAGTCCCATCTTCTGGAGCCTTGGTACGACTTCGCGCTGACGGTGCCCTCCCCTCAGATCGGCCGGGCGATCGCCGACATCCGGGCCATGGGCGGCCGGTTCCAGCCGCCGGAAACGGACGGCGGCTTTGCCACCCTCACCGGCACGCTGCCGGCCTCGGAGCTGGGGGACTATCCCCAGACCCTGGCGGCCTACACCCAGGGCCAGGGCCAGATCCAGCTGAGCCTGGCCGGCTGGGCGCCCTGCCACGATGAAGAGCAGGTGATCGCGCAGGCGGGCTACGACCCGCTGGCCGACCCGGAACACACCCCGGACTCGGTGTTCTGCCGCCAGGGCGCGGCCTATCGGGTCCCCTGGGACCGGGTCCGGGAGCATATGCACCTGGAGAGCGTCCTGAAGGCCCCCCGGCCTCAGCTGATCCGGCGGGACCTGGACATCCGGGAGAAGGAGCTGGAAGCGCTGCTGCGCCGCCAGTTCGGGGACATGACCACCCGGCTGTACCGGCCGGTGGACCGGGCCGCCCCTGGGGACACGGTGTCGATCCGGCCGCCCAGGCAGCAGTATCTGATCGTGGACGGCTACAACATGATCTTCGCCTGGCAGGACCTGGCCCCGCTGGCGGACCGGGACTTGGACGCCGCCCGGCGGCGGCTGTGCGACCGGCTGGGCAGCTATGCCGGGTTCAAAAAATGCAGGCTGGTGGTGGTGTTCGACGGCTACAAGCAAAAGGGTTCTCCCGGCAGTCAGACCGGCGGGGAGAATATCCAGGTGGTCTTCACCCGGGAGGGCCAGACTGCCGACAGCTATATCCAGGCCCTGGTGGCCCAGACCGGCGGCAGCTACGCCGTCCGGGTGGCCACCTCCGATGCCATGATCCAGCTCAGCTCTCTGGGCGCGGGGGTGCTGCGCCTGTCCGCCCGGGAGCTGGAAGCGGAGGTGGCCCAGGCCGAAGAAGAGATGCGGCTCCATTTTCACAAATGATCAAGGAGGAAGAAGCGATGAAACGACTGTTCATTCTGGCGCTGGTCATGCTCCTGACGCTGACCGCCTGCGCTGATACGGACCCGGACCAGACCACCGGATCCACCACCGCCCCTACCGATACCACCGATACCACCGAGCTGCCCAAGGAAGGGGTGCTGTCGGTGGACAAGTACACCGGGGAGGACGCCCAGGTCCTGGCCGCCCGGGAAACGGTGATCGCCACCCTGGAAGAGGGCGCCCTGACCAACGGCGTGCTCCAGATCTACTACTGGACCGCGGTGCGGTCGTTCCTGAACCAGTACGGCGCTTATGTGTACTACTATGGCCTGGACCCCAGCCAGCCGCTGTATGAGCAGTCCATGTCCGGCGGCGGCACCTGGGAGCAGTATTTCCTGGGCCAGGCCCTGACCATGTGGCGGCAGTACCAGGTGCTGGCGGCGGCGGGGAAGGACATGGCCATGGATCCGGAACTGCAGGCGGAAAAGGACGCCGTTCAGGAGCGGCTGGCCCAGACCGCCCAGGACGAGGGCTTTGACTCGGTGGAGGAGTATCTGGCGGAGAACATGGGGGCAGGGTGTACCCTGGAAGACTATCTTGCCTACATGGACCTGTACTATCGCAGCTACAATTACTATCAAAGCGTGTATGACGGCTTTACTTACACCGACGAGCAGATCCGGACCTACTTCCAGGAGCACCAGGAGGAGCTGGCCCGGCAGGGGATCGACCAGGACACCCTGGCTTATGACGTGCGCCATATCCTGATCCAGCCCGAGGGCGCGGAAGAAGACTGGACCGACCAGGGCTGGGAGGACTGCCGCCGGAAGGCCCAGGCCCTGCTGGACGGCTTCCTCGCCGGGGAGGCCACCGAGGAGGCCTTTGCCGCCCTGGCCCGGGAGCACTCCCAGGATCCCGGCTCTCAGGAGAACGGAGGGCTGTATGACGGCCTGACCGAGAATGAGAACTTCTATGAGCCGTTCAAGGAGTGGTATCTGGACGAGGGCCGCAAGAGCGGGGACACGGGCCTGGTGAAGACCGAAAAAGGCTACCACATCATGTACTTTACCCGGTCGTATAGCCTGTGGCCGGAATACTGCCGGCAGACCATGGCCTATGAGGCCACCGCCGACGTGGTGGATGAGCACCTGGAAGCGGCGAAGCTGGAAGTGCTCTACGACCAGATCCTGCTGGCCCAGGTCACCCTGATGACCAAGTCGGAGTCGTAAAAGGAGGGCGTATCATGCATCAGAAGATCGGCGCGACGATCAATAAGATCCTGCACATCCTGGAGTTCGCGATCGCGGTGATGACCCTGGTGGTGCTGGTGATCATGCTGGGGATCGAGATCCGGCGGATGTTCACCGTAGCCGGGTATTTTGAGGATATGCAGCTGTACCTGCACAACATCCTGACGATCGTGGTGGGCCTGGAGTTCGTGCGGATGCTGGTGGACCTGACCCCGGCCAACACCCTGGAGGTGCTGATCGTGGCGATCGCCCGGCAGGTGATCTTGAGCCACGACGACCCCTGGAGCAACGTGGCCTCGATCTTGTGCATCGCCGGCCTGTTCGCCACCCGCCGCTACCTGATCGCCAAAAAGGCCCTGAAAATGGAGCTGTCCCAGGTGGAATAAAAAAAGGCCGTGGCTTTTCAGCCACGGCCTTCCCGCGCTCCACGGCAGAGCGCCCCGCCCTTCCGCCGACCCACTTGGCTCTCCCTCTGGGAGAGCTGGCACGGACCCGGAGGGGCCGTGACTGAGAGGGTAGCGGCGTTCCGCATTTAGAACACGCCCCGCCCTTTCGCCGACCCACTTGGCTCTCCCTCTGGGAGAGCTGTCACAGGGCTGAAAGCCCTGTGACTGAGAGGGAGCCAGCGTTCCGTATTTTAGAAAGGCTATGCAAAAAACTGGCGTGACCACCCTCTCCGTCAGGCCGTTCGGCCTGCCACCTCTCCCAGAGGGAGAGGCAAGTGGGTAGGCAGAATATTGAGGCGTAGTACAAATGACCCCGCTTCGAGGGATTTTTTTGTACCACCTCTCGTCCCTCCGCTCACGCCCTTGGCTCTCCCTCTGGGAGAGCTGGCACGGACCCGGAGGGGCCGTGACTGAGAGGGTAGCGGCGTTCCGCATTTAGAACACGCCCCGCCCTTTCGCCGACCCACTTGGCTCTCCCTCTGGGAGAGCTGTCACAGGGCTGAAAGCCCTGTGACTGAGAGGGAGCCAGCGTTCCGTATTTTAGAAAGGCTATGCAAAAAACTGGCGTGACCACCCTCTCCGTCAGGCCGTTCGGCCTGCCAGCGCACTGCGGTGCGCCTCGGTCGCGGCTCTGACGGTCCACCGGACCGTCATTCACTACCGCGACTTCGCTTCGCTCACCCCCATAGGGAGAGGC
>CALXFQ010000046.1 GCA_944387625.1 uncultured Oscillospiraceae bacterium | reverse complement strand
GCGCCCCGGACCTCCGTGTGCTGGTGGCCGGTGGCGGGGATGTCCTGCACGGTCCTGCTGTCGCTGTAGGCCTGGCCGCCGAAGGTCACCGTGGCGGTGTAGGCGGTCGAGCCCTTGGTGGTGCAGGTGGCTTCGACCGCAATGAGGCCGGTCACCTTGGCGGTGACGCTCTCACTGTGGCTGCAGCCGCAGGTGAAGACGGCGGTGCAGCTCTTGCTGTCTTCGCTCCAGTTGAAGACCGGCGCGCCGTAGGTGTGCTCATGGGCCGCCTTCTCCGTCTGGACGATCAGGATATAGCTCACCAGCACATCGTTGTCCGCCTTTTCGGTCTTCTCCGGGGCCAGGGTCAGAGTAAGGGAGCCGTCCGCCAGAGCCACATCGGTAAAGGCGGTGTAGCCGGGCTGGCTCACGCTCAGGATCTGGCCGGTCTTGGAGGCCACCACGGTGTCCCCCTGGGCCAGGGTGATGGTGGTGGGCCGGTCGGTGTTGTACTGGGACCAGGGATCGTAGTAGCCCACATACACCTCATATTTACCGGCGGTGAGGCCGTCGAACCGATAGGTCATGGACTGGCCCTGGGCGTCGGCGGTCATACAGCGGAAGGTGTAGTCGGCACCGTCGCCGAACTCGGTATGGGCCTCCACTTCGGCGGCGGCGTTGGTGTAGCCCCAGCCGGAGGCATCCGTGTAGGCCTGGTCCGTGGTGGTGTTGAGGATGGTGTCCGCGTTGGCGTCCACCAGGGTCTGGCCCAGGGCGGTGAAGCTGTCGGCACCGGCGTCTACGAAGTAGACCACGTTCTCCGGCACCACCGCCAGGTCGAAGGTGAAGGTGTAGCCGTTATCCAGCATGGCGGTGATCTGGTAGGTGCCTACGGTGTTCAGATCCACTTTGGACAGATCCCAGGTCACATCCATGGCGGTGGTCTCACCGCCGGTGACGGTCACATCCAGCCGCTCCGGCAGCACAGGCTCCTGGCCCAGGAAGGTGTAGCCGGGGACCTGGTCCGCGTCCGCTTCCGCCTGGAAGGTGTCCACATACTCGATCTGGCTGAAGTCGTACCACAGCGCCACATCCTCCCGCGCCAGGTTGGTCTCCTCGGAAGCCTTCAGGGCCTCCTGGTCCAGGGCGCTGGCATACAGGCGGACGGAGCTGAAGTCACACCAGGAGGTACGGCCGGTGTCGGGACAGCAGCCGATGCCCAGGTACAGATCCGAAGGCTGGACCTGGCCCACATCGGTCCGCTCGCTGGACAGCTCCCCGTTCAGGTACACCCGGAGGGTGCCGCCGTCGGCGCCGTCATACACCGCCGCCACCCGGAGCCACTGAGCCACCAGCTCTTCGGTCATGGGGAAGTTGGAGTCTTCCTCGTCCGGCGGCGTAGGCGTCCAGGCGCTGCCGTTGTAGATGAAGAAATACAGGTTGCCGCCGGACACCCGGAAGGCGGCGCTGCTGTCGCCCTTGCCCATGATCATGTTGTAATGGTTGCCGGCGGTGGTGTACACGTTGGGCCGGATCACTGCCTCCATGGTAAAGCTGTTGGTACCGCCGATCACGGCGTTCATGGCCTCCAACGCCCCGGGGTTATCCACCAGGAAGTGGCCGCTCATGTAAGCGTCCTGCTGGAGCTCGCGGTACATGGTGACGGTGTCGTGCTTTTCCGTCAGATCCACGTCAAAGCCGTTGGGGCCAAGGTCCTCCACGACCGCGTGGTGGTAGGACTGTTCGCTCATCTTCCGGGCGATGGCCAGCTGGCTGTTCAGATACGCCAGCGTTTCCTGGCCCAGCTGGGCCTGCATGGCCTCGGGCAGGCCGTTGTAGGCCGCGATCAGCTTCTCCGCTTCGGGGAGCTGGTCGGCGTGGGTGACCACCAGGGTGTTGATGCGCTCTTCCAGCTCAGCCAGCGCGGTGTCCTGGGACATCACCTGGGCGGTGCGGAAGGGGGCGGTCAGATCGTCCAGATCCGTGCCTTCCACGGCGTAGGGGATCAGGGTGTAGGTGTAGGTATAGACCTGGGAGGTGGGCAGAGTATACTCCCTCAGCACATCCGGGCCGCAGCTGGCGTTGCCGGTGCCCTGAGAGCCGTAGTTGATGGAAAGATACGTTTCATCCTGACGGCTCAGCTCATAAGGATGATCGGCGTCGGTCAGATCCTCCGCGGTAAAGTGGAGGGCCTGGGCTTCCACCTCCTGCTCCGCCGCCACAGCCAGCGCGTAGTCGGACTCGCCGGTGACGGTGAACCACTTCACCCCCCGGAGGGTGCCGGTGTCGGCGCTCTGGAGGTAGGGGAAGAACAGCTCATCCACGGTGGTGCTGTAGCGGCCCATCCGGGCGAAGCTCTCCCGGTCCCACATGGTCTCCACTTCGCCCCGGCCCAGCCAGGTCACGTTCTCATACCCTTCCGGCAGCACCATGGTGGTGCCGATCCGCAGGTAACGGCCGCGGTTGGTGGAGGTATTGGTGCCGTCCACGGTGATGTTCAGCGTCACCGCCCCGGAGCCGTCGATCTCATAGACGATGGTCTGGGTCAGGCCGGACATATTGGGGAAGGTCTGGGTCACGGAGATGGTGGTCCGGCCGTCCTCCGCTGTGCCCTGCAAGATCTGCGTAGCCACCGGATCGTTGCCGGCGTTCATCCAGGCCCAGTCGAAGTTGCCGTTGTCGTTGTTCACAGGCGCCCGCCAGAAGGTGGGAGCCGGGCCTTGGGTCAGCAGGGTCTGCCCATTGTAGGTATAGCCGCCGATCAGGCCGGTGGCCTTGCTGATGGTGAAGGCCACGCTGTCGCCGCAGGAAACTTCATAGGCTTCCTCGTTCTCGGTGACGGTCACCGGGCTCTGCGAGGGGGTGAACACCGCCTGCTCCACGTCCGCCGGGACCTGGAACTGCTCATGGGCCACCTCGTGACCGGCCTTGGCCCACAGGGTGTCGGCCTTGAGCCGGACGGAGATGTTCAGATGGTACTCCGCCCCGGCCGCCGGTACTTCGGGCATGGCCTCAGCGTAGGGGATCTGAAGGATGGCGGTATCCTGGGGCGCGCAGTCGGCGGCGATGGTGCCTTCTCCGATCACGTTGCCGTTCTCCAGGAGCTGCCAGTGCAGGTCATACTCATTCAGGTCGGTGAAGCCGTTCTCGTTCTCCACCTGGACCAGGCCGCTGATCAGGTCCGCCTGGGTGGCGGTGAACCACAGGCTCTGGTACTGATACTTCACTTCCTCCAGCTCAGGCTGGGGGGTCCGGTCCGGGGTCACCAGGCCGTTCTGGCAGAAGTTGCCGGAGTTGTTCCGCCAGTCGCCCATGTCGCCGCCGTAGCCGAAGAACTTGCCGTCCATGATGTCGCCGTAGACCTGGGAATTGAAATAGGCGTAGTCCTGGACGTAGTAATTATAGGTGCCGCCCTCCTTCTTCTGGACCGTGTCCATGGCCACCCAGGCCAGGACACGCGCGTCGTCCTTGGCGATGGCAGGCGTGGTGGAATACTGGGCCTGCAGCTCTTCCCCGGTAAGGGCCACGTTGTACACCCGGCCCATGGAGATCTGGCCGATCAGCTGCCGGCCGCTGTAGTCGCTCTGATAGCCCAGGCTGAGCAGGGCGCTGGAGGCGTCGATGGAGGTGGGGCCGGTCTTGCTGCCCAGCAGCTGGCCGTCCAGGTAGATCTTCATGGCGCCGTTGTCATAGGTGGCGGCCAGCTGATGCCAGTTGTTCAGCCAGTCGTCCCCCAGCTTCTCCCGGTCCACCACCAGGGAGTTCCAGCCGCCGCTGTAGACGAAGAATTCCAGATCGCCGTCGCCGTTGAGCTTCAGGGCGAACTGCCGGTCGCCCTTGGCGGCGAACACCTGGTCGTTCTTGTCCCCGGTGGGCTTGCAGATCACCTCCACGGTGAAGGCCTTGCCTTCGCCGGAGAGGGCGGCGTTGTAAGCCCCGTCGGTATCCTCCAGGCCCACATAGCCGTTGACCAGGCTGCTCCGGGTCAAGGCCCCTTCGCCGGGATCGGTGTCTATGCTCTCAAAGCCCAGCACGCTGCCGGGGAACTCGGTCAGCTCATACACCTCGGGGTAGGTCATGATCCGGGACTGATCCACCCAGTCCCAAATGAAGCCGCCCAGCATATTGTCGCTGCTGCGGATCGCGTCCCAGTACTCCTTGATGTTGCCCACGGCGTTGCCCATGGCGTGGTCGTACTCGCACAGCACATAGGGCATATCGTACCCGGCCATGGACCAGACGTGGCTGACGGAGGGGTACATATTGCTGCCCATGTCGGTGCCGTTGCTCTTATTGGAGCTTTCGCAGTGGACCGGCCGGGTGGGGTCGTTGTCCTTGTAATACCAGATCAGGTCATAGAACATATAGTCCGCGTAGCTGGCATTGCCAGAGTAATAGTTCTCGTTGCCGGTGGACCAGCAGACGATGGCGGACACGTTCTTCAAACGGTTGAAGGTGGTCACGGTACGGTCCATGGCCAGCTCCTTGAAGGCCTGCTGCTCGGACTCGTTGTTCATGAGCTGATGGGCCTCCAGGTTGGTCTCGGCCATCATGTACAGGCCGTACTTGTTGCACAGATAGTACAGATAGTCGTCGTTGGAGTAGTGAGAGGTCCGCACGGCGTTGACGTTGTAGCGCTTCATCAGCTCCACGTCTTCCTCCATCACTTCCCGGCTGACGTACTTGCCGGTGACCGGGTCGGTGTCGTGGCGGTTCACGCCCCGGAACACCAGGGGCTGGCCGTTGATGGTGATGGGGGTGTACTCGTCGTCGGGGGTGATCGCGTTGCCGTTGGCGTCCACTTCCGTCCGGGTGAAGCCGATCTCCCGGAAGCCCAACTGCTGGGACATGGCCCCAAGATAGGCCCCGTCCCGCTCATACAGGCTGATCACCAGATAGTAAAGGTTGGGATGCTCGGCGCTCCACAGCGCCACATCCTGGACATACTTGTGGATGTCCACGGTCTGGCTGCCGCCGGCCTGGATCTGGGGGACCTCCACGGTCACACCGTTGACGAACATCTCCCCGTCCTCGGTGTAGATCCGCAGGTCCAGCATATAGCCGGAGGCATCCTGGGCGGACTCGTTCTCCACGGTGACGGAGATATCCAGATCCGCGTTTTCATAGTTTTCGTCCAGGTCCGTGGTCAGGAAATAGTCATTGATGTGGATCTGGGGCGCGCCGTAGATGTACACGTCCCGGAAGATGCCGCCGTCTTTGATCATATCCTGCAGTTCGAACCAGGTGCCGTCGCAGAACTTGTGGACCTCCACCGCCAGCAGGTTCTCGCCATCGACCAGGTAGTCGGTGATGTCGAAGCTGTGGGGGGCGTAGGTATCCTCGCTGTAGCCCACGGCATGGCCGTTGAGGTAGACATAATATGCCGCCTCTACGCCCTGGAAGTTGATGTAGATCCGGCCGTTCTGGGCCTTCAGGCCGGCCAGGCCCTCATCCAGGGCGAAGCTCTTGCGGTACAGGCCCACCGGGTTGTGGTTCACCGGGGCCAGGGGGGCGCTGGAGCTGGAGGTATCGTCCTCCTGCCAGGGGACCTGGGTGTTGGTGTAGATCGGGTAGTCCAGGCCCCAGGTGGTCCAGCTGGCAGGGAGCTGGAGGCCGGTGGACCAGTCCTGATCGATCTGGAAGTCCACCTCGTAGAAATCCGGGTAGCTCTCCTTGGCGATGGTGTCGTTCTTCACCACCCGCAGCGACCAGTCGGCCTGGTCCGCGCCGGTGAGGAACTGGACGTACGCGGACGCGTCCTTGTCGAAGTGGATGGCGCTGTGAAGGGCGCTGTCCACATCGTGGTAGATCACGCTGGAGGAGGCGAACATACTGGCCGGTTCCCGGCTGACGGCAAAGACGTCCTCGTTATAGATGCCGTCGGCGTACTCGCCGGTCCATTCCTTGCCGGTAAAGGCAGGAGAGGTGATCGCCTCCTTCTTCTCCAGCACGGTGATGCCTGCCTGATCGTTCCAGGGATCGGTGTAGCCGGGCTGGGTGTTGCTCTCCTCCAAAGCGATGGCATGGGCCGGGGCCATCCCCACGATCATGCACAGCGCCAGCAGGGCGGATAATACGCGTTTTTTGGACATGACGTTTTCCTCGCTTTCGTTTGTTCTCTTCTAAATGGTCTTTTGTGCCGCGGTCGGCGCCCCTTCCACCTCCCTCCCGCCGTCACAGACGGCAGATCTTGGTAAAAATGCCTTTGAACATATCATATCATCGGTAAGATCTATTCTCAATGCACATTTCGCACAAAGCTTTTCGTTGATCTTTTACGAGATCGACGGTAAAATGCGCCCAAATTTTGTCGTATTCCACATAGCGCCGGACCGGCCGCCGCCGTCCCCTTCCGGCGGCGGACCGCATAACATGGACCATGGCCCGGCACCGGCAGATCTGGGACGAAAAATCTTCTCACGGAGGACATTTGACTGTCCCATAAATACTCCAAAAGTGGGATAAACCCGGTCTTTTGCCGGGAAAAGCCGGAAAAAGCCCCCGGTTTTCTTCCGTCATTCCTCATGCAAAAGTACGGAATACGCCGACATCCGCTTAAAAACACAGGATTATTTTTTAAAAAAATCAGAAAAAACCATTGACAAAACCTGTTTTCCCGTTATTATAGGACATATCCAAAATCGACAGGGAGGAACCACTATGAAACGAAACAAGATCGTCGCTGTTCTGCTTTGCCTGGCCATGGGGCTGGGGATGCTGGCCGGGTGCGCCGGCGACAGCTATACCGCGGACAACACCGAATTCGTGATCGGGGTCTCCGGCCCCCTTACCGGCGACGAGGCCATCTACGGCCAGGCGGTGAAAAACGCCGCCGAGCTTGCGGTGGAGGAGATCAACGCCGCCGGCGGCCTGAACGGCGTCAAGTTTAAGCTGGTGGTCACCGATGATATGAACGACCCCACCAAGGTATCCACCAACTATTCGTCCATGCTCGAAGGCGGTATGCAGATCTCCCTGGGCACCGTGACCACCAGCCCGGGCCTGGAGTTCAAGAACCTGTCCGCCGACGACAACGTGTTCTTCCTCACCCCCTCCGCCTCCGGCGACGCCATCCCCTCCGGCCCCAACGGCTACCAGATGTGCTTTGCCGACGGCAACCAGGGCAAGGTGGCCGCCGCCTTCGTCAACGAGAACCTGGCCGGGACCACCATCGGCGTGTTCTACAAGTCGGACGAGGCCTACTCCAAGGGCGTCTATGACCAGTTCAAGGCCAACCTGGATCCCTCGATAGAGGTGGTGGAGACCTCCTTCACCGACGCCAACGCCACCGACTTTTCCGCCCAGATCAACACCCTGAAGGACTGCTCCTTCATCTTCATGCCGATCTACTACTCCCCCGCCTCTTTGTTCATGACCCAGGCCAAGGATCTGCTCTCCCCCACCGCCGTGTACTACGGCTGTGACGGCTTCGACGGCATCGACTCGATCCCCGGTTTCGACATCAGCCAGATCCCCCAGGCGGTGACCATGCTCTCCCACTTCAACTCCAAGGCCGAGGACGGCCCGGCCAAGACCTTCATCGACAAATATGTGGATAAATACGGCCGGGACACCCTGAACCAGTTCGGCGCCTCCGCCTACGACTGCGTGTACGCGATCTACGGCGCCATGAAGAAGGCGGTGGACGAGGGCACCGAGATCCCGGTGACCATCAGCGCCTCGGACCTTTGCGACATCCTGAAGGCCCAGTTCGACGGCGGCTACACCATGACCGATGCCGTCACCGGCGCTTCGATCAGCTGGGATGAACAAGGCTATGTGAACAAGAGCGCCATCCAGTATGTGATCAAGGAAGCCGGCTGATCCAGTGCCCCCTGCCGGCCTCCCCGGCAGGGGGCAAAAACACCCGGAAGGATGGAATATATATGGAAGAGATCTTATCCGCGCTGATCGGCGGCCTGAGCCTGGGAGGCATCTACGCCATGATCGCCCTGGGCTATACCATGGTCTACGGCATCGCCAAGATGCTCAACTTTGCCCACGGCGACATCATCATGGTGGGCGGCTATACCATCTATGTGGTGATGGCCACCGGGTCCCCCCTGCTTGCCATCGCCGCGGCGGTGGTGGTGTGCGTGGCGCTGGGGGTGGTGGTGGAGAAGCTGGCTTATAAGCCCCTCCGGGGGGCCTCGCCTCTGGCGGTGCTGATCACCGCCATCGGCGTGAGCTACCTGCTCCAAAGCCTGGCCCAGATCGTCTTCGGCTCCGCCCCCAAGATGGTCACGGTGTACCAGTTCGGCACCGTCACCTTCCTGGGGGCCACGGTCCAGGTCTCCGCCCTGGTGACCCTGGCCGTAGCGGCGGCGGTGATGGCGGGCCTGACCCTGTTCATCAAATACACCCGGGTGGGCCGGGCCATGCTGGCCGTGTCCGAGGACCGGGGCGCGGCCCAGCTCATGGGCATCGACGTCAACGGCATCATCACCCTGACCTTTGCCATCGGATCTGCCCTGGCGGCCCTGGCGGGCCTGTTTTATTTATTGAAAGCCCCCACCGTGTCCGGCACCATGGGGGCCATGCCCGGCATCAAGGCGTTCACCGCCGCGGTGATCGGAGGCATCGGCTCGATCCCCGGAGCCATGCTGGGCGGCATCGCCCTGGGCCTGGTGGAGAGCGTGTCCTATTCCTTCGCCCCGATCGCCCCCTATACCGACGCGATCGAGTTCTCGCTCCTGATCGTGATCTTGCTGGTCCGGCCCACCGGCTTTTTAGGCAGGAAAAGGAGGGAGAAGGTATGAAGCGCCCGGGATCTAAACTCAAGCATCACCTTCACTTCGCCCTGATCGGCGGGATCACCGCCGTGCTGGGGGTCCTGACCCTCACCGGGGCCAGGTTCGACAGCTCCCTGCTCTTCCTGCTGGAGAAGATCGCCATCAGCATCATCCTGGCAGTATCGTTGTCCCTGGTGGTGGGCTTCCTGGGGGAGCTGAGCCTGGGCCACGCCGGGTTCATGTGTGTCGGGGCGTACCTGGGGGGCAAGGTCTCGGCACTGCTGGTGCCCCTTCTGGGCAACGGCCCGGCGGCCTTCCTGGTGTCCCTGGCGGCAGGGGCCGGGGCGGCGGCGGTGTGCGGGATCGGGATCGGGATCCCGGCCCTCCGGCTCCGGGGGGATTATCTGGCGATCGTGACCCTGGCCTTTGGAGAGATCGTAAAGAGCCTGTTCCAAAACTCCTCCCCGGAGAGCTTCGGCGGCGCCCTGGGGCTGGACACCCCCCGGTATGACAAGCGGTATCTCTTCCTTTTCGCCTTTTTGCTGGTACTGCTGACGGTGATGGTGGTCCAAAACCTGATCCGGTCCAAGCACGGCCGGGCGATCACCGCGATCCGGGACAACGAGATCGCCGCTTTGAGCTGCGGCATCAACGTGACCAAGTACAAACTGCTGGCCTTTACCCTCTCCGCCGCCTTCGCCGGGGTGGCCGGGGTCCTCTACAGCTACAGCAACTACACCGTCCAGAGCCTGCGCTTCGGCTACAACTACTCCATCGAGATCCTGGTGATGGTGGTGCTGGGCGGCATGGGCAGCATCCCCGGCGCGATCTTGTCCGCCACGCTGATCACCTTCCTGGATACCCAGCTTGCCGCGATCCTCACCGGGGACCTGGCGGTATTGCAGAACCTGTTGTACGCGGCGATCTTGATCGCCATCGTGATCTACAACAACGCCCCGGCCCTGAAAGGCTTCCGGGATAAGTATAACTTGGCCGCCCTGGCAAAGAAGCTCCGGCGGTCCGCGCCGGACCCGGCCGCCGTCCGGGACGACGCCGCCAAGTGGGACGTGGTGCCTACCAAGATCGATATGGATGAGCTCTTGTCCGTAGACATCGCCGACCGGGGCCATCAGGAGGGAGGGGACGATCCATGAGCGGCTATATTTTGGAAACGAAAAAGCTGGGCATCTCCTTCGGCGGCCTGACGGCGGCCCAGGACGTGGACCTGCGGATCCCCAAGGAAGGGATCTACGGCCTGATCGGTCCCAACGGCGCGGGCAAGACCACCATCTTCAACCTGCTCACCGGGGTCTACCAGCCCACCACCGGCCAGGTACTGCTGGACGGGCAGGACCTGACCGGGCTGGGGCCGGATAAGATCTGCCGGCTGGGCCTGGCCCGGACCTTCCAGAACATCCGGCTGTTCAACAACATGACCGTGGTCCGCAACGTGATGGTGGGCCTGCAGAACCGGCCGGAGTATGCTTGCTCCGTGATCGAGTCGGTGCTGCGCCTGCCCCGGCACCGCCGGGTGGAGGGGCAGATGCGCCAGCGGGCCAAGGACCTTCTGCGGATCTTCGGCCTGGAGGAGGACCGCAACGCTCTGGCGTGCAGCCTGCCCTACGGCAAGCAGCGCAAGCTGGAGATCGCCCGGGCCTTGGCCACGGACCCCAAGGTGCTGCTGCTGGACGAGCCGGCGGCAGGGATGAACCCCCATGAAACGGAGGACCTGGCCAACACCATCCGCCAGATCCGGGACGACTTTGGCATGACCATCCTGCTGATCGAGCACGATATGCGCTTCGTGGCGGATCTGTGCGACCAGGTGACGGTGCTGAACTTCGGCACCATCCTGGCCCAAGGCTCCACCCAGACCGTTCTCCAGGACCCGGCGGTGATCAAAGCCTATATCGGAGGTTGACCATATGGAACTGTTGGAAGTGAAAGATCTGGAAGTGTGCTACGGCGTGATCCGGGCCTTGAAGGGCGTCAGCTTTCAGGTGGCCCAGGGCCAGATCGTGTCCCTGATCGGGGCCAACGGCGCGGGCAAGACCACCACGCTCCAGTCCGTGGCCGGGCTGATCCCCAAGCGCCGGGGCCAGGTGTACTTCGACGGGCAGGACGTGTCCGCTCTTCCCTGCCATAAGATCGTCCGGCTGGGCATGACCCAGGTGCCGGAGGGCCGCCGGATCTTCCAGGAGCTGACGGTATACGAGAACCTGCTCATGGGCGGCTACCAGACCCGGGACCCTCAGCGGCTGAAACTGGATCTGGAGGCGGTGTACGCCCGGTTCCCCCGGCTGGCGGAGCGGCGGAGCCAGGTGGCCGGGACCCTCTCCGGCGGAGAACAGCAGATGCTGGCCATGGGCCGGGCGGTGATGAGCCATCCCAAGCTTCTGATGCTGGACGAGCCATCCATGGGATTGTCCCCGATCCTGGTGGACCAGGTGTTCCAGATCATCCGGGACATCAACCGGGACGGCACCACCATCTTGCTGGTGGAGCAGAACGCGGGCAAGTCCCTGGCGATCTCGGACCGGGCCTATGTGATGGAGAACGGCCGGATCGTCCTGTCCGGCACCGGCAAAGGGCTGGCCGCCAGCGAACAAGTCCAAAAAGCCTACCTGGGCGGATGATCCTACCTGGGCGTAAGAAGACGGGCGCGCCGTGGCGCGCCCGTCTTCTTACGCCCAAGTCCCCAACTCCACCAACGCCCCGACCCTCCACC
>CALXFQ010000045.1 GCA_944387625.1 uncultured Oscillospiraceae bacterium | reverse complement strand
GGCACCCTCTCCGTCACGGCGTTCGCCGTGCCACCTCCCCCATAGGGGGAGGCAAGTGGGTGGTACGATGTTGGGAGTTGGTACAAAAGCCCCGAAGGGCTTTTCCACACGCTAAAAGACCTGGGACTGGGGTCCCAGGTCTTTTCAGCGGTTCAGGTGTGGGCGGCTTTTACGGCGGCGGCGATGAAGCCGACGAACAGGGGGTGGGGCCGGTTGGGGCGGCTCTTGAACTCGGGGTGGTACTGCACCCCTACATGGAAGGGCCGGCCGGTCAGCTCCACCGTTTCCACCAGGCGGCCGTCCGGGGAGGTGCCGGAGAGGGTCAGTCCGGCGTCAGTGAGCCGCTGGCGGTAGTCGTTGTTCAGTTCATAGCGGTGGCGGTGGCGCTCGGAGATGGTCCGCTGGCCGTAGCACCGCTCCATGGTGGTGCCAGGGGCGATCAGGCAGGGGTAAGCCCCCAGCCGCAAAGTGCCGCCCTTGTCCACCAGATCGCTTTGGCCGGGCATGAAGTCGATCACCTTGTGGGGGCAGTTGGGGGAGAATTCCCCGGAGTTGGCATCCGCCAGGCCCGCCACGTTCCGGGCGTACTCGATCACCGCGATCTGCATCCCCAGGCAGATGCCGAAGTAGGGGACATGGCGCTCCCGGGCGTATTGGGCCGCCAGGATCATCCCCTCGATGCCCCGGTCGCCGAAGCCGCCGGGGACGATGATCCCATCCAGGCCGGAAAGGGCCTGGTCCACGGTCTGCCGGGTCAGCCCTTCCGAGTCGATCCAATGGATCTTCACATGGACATCGCTTGCGTATCCGGCGTGGCGCAGGGCCTCCGCCACGGACAGGTACGCGTCGTGCAGTTCGGTGTACTTGCCCACCAGGCCGACCTGGACCTGGCCCTGGCGGCCTTTGATCTTGGACACCATGGCCTGCCACTCGGTCAGGTCCGGCTCCCGGGCCTGCAGGGACAGCTCCCGGCAGACCACCTGGGAAAAGTGGGCCTTCTCCAGCATCAAAGGCGCTTCGTAGAGCACCGGCAAGGTGATGTTCTCGATCACGCAGTCGGGCTTGACGTTGCAGAACAGGGCGATCTTCTTGAAGATCGAGGGCTCCAGCGGCCGGTCGCACCGCAGCACGATGATGTCCGGGCTGATGCCCATGCCCCGCAGTTCCTTGACAGAGTGCTGGGTGGGCTTGGATTTATGCTCCTCGGAGCCGCTGAGGAAGGGGACCAGGGTCACATGGATGAACAGGCTGTTCTCCCGGCCCACCTCCAGAGAGATCTGGCGCACCGCCTCCAGGAAGGGCTGGGACTCGATATCGCCGATGGTGCCGCCGATCTCGGTGATCACCACGTCCGCGTCGGTCTGCTTGCCCACCCGGTAGACGAAGTCCTTGATCGCGTCGGTGATGTGGGGGATCACCTGGACCGTGGAGCCAAGATACTCCCCCCGGCGCTCCCGGTTGAGCACCTCCCAATAGACCTTGCCGGTGGTCAGGTTGGAGAACTTGTTCAGGTCCTCGTCGATGAACCGCTCATAGTGGCCCAGGTCCAGGTCCGTTTCCGCGCCGTCCTCGGTGACATAGACCTCGCCGTGCTGGTAGGGGCTCATGGTGCCTGGGTCCACATTGATATACGGGTCCAGCTTCTGGGCGGCCACCTTCAGGCCCCGGGCCTTCAGCAGACGGCCCAGGGAGGCGGCGGTGATGCCCTTGCCCAGGCCGGACACCACACCGCCGGTGACAAAGATGTATTTGGTCATAGCGCTCCCCTCTCTTTTTTGCTCCGTTCTTGTTTGCTTCCGGGCTTACTCCCACTCCACCGTGGCCGGGGGCTTGGCGGTGACGTCGTAGACCACCCGGGTGATCGGGCCGATGGCGTTGGTGATCCGGCGGCTGGCACGGTCGATCGCCTCGTAGGGCAGGCGGGTCCACTCGGCGGTCATGAAATCGTCGGTGGTCACCGCCCGAAGGGCCACGGTGTAGCCGTAGGTCCGCTCGTCCCCCTTCACCCCTACGCTTCGCAGGTCGGTGATCACGGCGAAGTACTGGCTAGGCCGCTCCTCCTCGGGACAGCGGTCCACTTCCTCCCGGAAGATCGCGTCCGCCTCCCGGAGCATATCCAGCTTCTCTTTGGTGATCTGGCCCACCACCCGCACCGCCAGGCCGGGGCCGGGGAAGGGCTGGCGGTACACCAGCTCCCGGGGCAGGCCCAGCTTCAGGCCCACGGCCCGGACCTCGTCCTTGAACAGGTCCCGCAGAGGCTCCACCAGCTGGTCAAAGCCCATGGTCTGGGGCAGGCCGCCTACGTTGTGGTGGCTCTTGATGGTGGCGGAGCCGCCTTTGCCGCTCTCCACCACATCCGGGTAGATGGTGCCCTGGGCCAGGGCGTGGATCTTCCCCAGCTTCCCGGCCTCCGCCTCGAACACCCGGATGAACAGCTCGCCGATGATCTTGCGCTTGGCTTCCGGCTCGGTGACGCCGGCCAGCCGCTCCAGGAACAGGTCCTGGGCGTTGACCCGGATGAACTCCATGCCGTACATCCCGCTGAACGTCCGCTCCACAAAGTCCCCTTCGTCCTTGCGAAGCAGGCCGTGGTCCACGAACACGCAGGTGAGGGACTGGCCGATCGCCTGGGACAGCAGTGCCGCCACCACCGAGGAGTCCACGCCGCCGGACAGGGCCAGCAGTACCCGCTTCCCTGCCAGTTCCCGGCGATAGTGCTCCACGGACCGCTGGATGAAGTCGTCCATGGTCCAATCTCCCGTACACCCGCAGACCTGGTACAGGAAATTGCGGATGATCTGGGTGCCGAACTGGGTGTGGGTCACCTCCGGGTGGAACTGGACGCCGTAGAGCTTCCGGTCCTCGTCGGCCATGGCGGCGCAGGGACAGTGGTCGGTATGGCCGGTGACGGTGAAGCCTTCAGGCACCTGGGAAACATAGTCCCGGTGGCTCATCCAGCACACGCTCTGAGCGTCCACATCCCGGAACAGGGGGCTGTTTTCCACATAGAGCTGGGTCTTGCCGTATTCGCTGGAGCTTTCGGCGCTGTCGATCCGGCCTCCGGCCATGTAGGCCAGGAGCTGGTGGCCGTAGCAGATCCCCAGGATCGGGATCCCCAGGGAGAGCACCGCCGGGTCGTAGTGGGGCGAGGCCGGGTCATACACGCTGTTTGGCCCGCCGGTGAAGATGATCCCCTTGTAGCCCGCCTGGGCGATCTGCTGGGGGGTGATGTGGTCGTAAGACTCGATCTCGGCGTAGACCTGCTGTTCCCGGACCCGCCGGGCGATCAGCTGGTCGTACTGTCCGCCGAAGTCCAGTACCAGGATCTTTTCGTTCATTTGGTTACCTCCGTCACAGGTCGATCTGGGCCGCCGGGCCGCTGATATGTTCCGTCAAAGGCCGGATCTGGGCCAGGAAAGCATCCACCTGCTCCGGGCACCGGCCGATATAGTCCTGGGGCTTTAAAAGCGCGCGCATCTGCTCCAGGGTCAGGCCGAAGGCCGGCTCCTGGCTCAGCAGGGCCAGCAGGTCCCAGTTTTCCCCCTGCTTCATCTGCCGGGTGGCCTCCATGGAGCACCGGCGGATGATCTCGTGGATCTGCTGGCGGTCGCCGCCCCGCTTCACCGCCTCCATCATCAGGTTCTCGGTGGCGATGAAGGGCAGATACTCCCGGACGGCCTTCTCCACGATCTTTTCGTTGACCACCAGGCCGTCGGCCACGTTCTGGACCAGACGCAATATGGCGTCGGCGCACAGGAAGCCCTCCGGCAGGCTGATCCGCCGGTTGGCGGAGTCGTCCAGGGTCCGCTCCAGCCACTGGGTGGCGGCGGTCATGGCGGCGTTCTGGGTGTCGGCCATCAGATACCGGGCCAGGGAGCAGATCCGCTCACAGCGCATGGGGTTGCGCTTGTAGGCCATGGCGGAGGACCCGATCTGGTCCTTCTCGAAAGGCTCCTCCACCTGCCGGTCGTGCTGGAGCAGACGGATATCCCCGGCCATCCGATAGGCGCTTTGGGCCACCGAGGACAGGCAGTTCAAGATCAGGCTGTCCAGCTTCCGGGGGTAGGTCTGGCCGCACACCGGGAAACAGCGGTCAAAGCCGAAGGAGGCGGCTATTTTTTCGTTCATCTGATCGATCTTGTCCGTGTCCCCGGCGAACAGCTCCATAAAGCTGGCCTCGGTGCCGGTGGTGCCACGGCAGCCCAGGAACCGGATCTGGGAGAGCACGAAGTCGATCTGCTCCAGGTCCGCCAGGAAGTCCTGGATCCACAGCGTGGCCCGCTTGCCTACGGTGACCAGCTGGGCGGGCTGATAATGGGTGTAGCCCAGAGTGGGGGTGGCCTTGTAGCGCCCGGCGAAGTCCGCCAGCAGGCCGATCGCCTTGAGCAGCTCCTCCCGGATGTACCGCAAAGCGTCCCGGTAGATGATCAGGTCCGCGTTGTCGGTGACATAGCAGCTGGTGGCCCCCAGATGGATGATCCCGGCGGCCTCCGGGGCCGCCTGGCCGTAGGCGTAGACATGGGCCATCACATCGTGGCGGACCTGCCGCTCCCGCTGGCGGACACATTCATAGTCGATGTCCTGGATATGGGCCTCCAAAGCGGATACCTGGGCCTGGCTGATCGGCAGGCCCAGCTCCATCTGGGCCTTTGCCAGGGCCACCCAGAGCTTCCGCCAGGTCTGGTACCGGGTGTCCTCGGAAAACAGGGACAGCATGGTCTGGGAGGCGTATCGGGTGGACAGGGGGGAAACGTATCGCTGGTGCATAAGGCCCTCCTTAATACTTCACGATGATGCGCTCCCGCTCCGGGCCTACGGAAATGTAGCGGATCGGGCAGCCCACCGCCTGTTCGATGCGGTTTACATAATCTCTGGCGGCCTGGGGCAGGTCCTCCCACCGGCGGATGTTGGAGAGGTCTTCCTGCCAGCCGGGCATATGATCGATCACCGGCCGGGCCGCCGGAAGGGCCGTGGGGAAGGGGAAGGTGGTGGATACCTCGTCCCCCAGCTGATAGGCGTGGCACACCGGGATCTTCTCCATGCCGCTGAGCACGTCCAGCTTGGTCAGAGCCAGCTCGGTGGCCGCCTGGACCTGGACGCCGTAAGCGGTGGCCACCAGGTCCATGGCCCCCACCCGCCGGGGCCGGCCGGTCTTGGCGCCGTATTCGCCGCCGGCCTCCCGGAGCCGGTCCCCTTCCTCTCCGAACAGCTCGGACACGAAGGGGCCTTCCCCCACACAGGTGGAGTAGGCTTTCACCACGCCCAGCACCCGGTCGATCTTGGCGCCGGGGAAGCCGGAGCCGATCGGGGCGTAGGCGGCGGTGGTGTTGGAGGAGGTGGTATAAGGATGGATGCCGAAGTCCAGGTCCCGCAAAGACCCCAGCTGGGCCTCGAACAGGATCTTCTTCCCCGCCTCCTGGGCCTGGCGCAGGAAGGCCCCGGTGTCGCAGACGAAGGGGCGGATCTTCTCACAGGCGCTTTCCAGCCAGGCGTCCAGCTTCGCCTCGGTGTACGCTTCCGCGCCATACACCCGGGTCAGTGTCAGGTTCTTCCACTCCATCAGGTCCAGCAGGTGGGCCTTCAGGTGCGCCGGGTAGAACAGCTCTCCGGCCAGCACCGTCTTTTTCTGGTATTTGTCGGAATAGAAGGGGGCGATGCCCTGCTTGGTGGAGCCGAACTTCTTGTCCCCCAGCCGCCGCTCCTCCAGCTCGTCCAGATCCCGGTGCCAGGGCAGGAGCAGTGAGGCCCGGTCGCTGATCTTCAGGTTTTCGGGGGTGAGCCGGACCCCCTGGCCGCGGACCTGGCAGATCTCCTGCCACAGGTTCTCCGGGTCCAGGGCCACGCCGTTGCCTAAGATATTCACCACGCCGTCCCGGAAGATGCCGGAGGGCAGAAGATGGAGGGCGAATTTGCCCTTTTCATTGATCACCGTGTGGCCGGCGTTGCCGCCGCCCTGGTAGCGGACCACCACGTCGTGGTCCTGGGTCAGCAGGTCCACCATCCGGCCCTTGCCTTCATCTCCCCAGTTGATGCCGACGATCGCGCAGTTTGCCATGTGTTTTTCCTCCTTAGTCATGGGAACGCAGACGGCGCATGACCTCCGCGTAAGCGTCTTCCGTGCCGCCCAGGTCCCGGCGGAACCGATCCTTGTCCAGCTTCTCCCCGGTGGCGCTGTCCCACAGGCGGCAGGTGTCCGGGCTGATCTCGTCGGCCAGGACGATGGTGCCGTCGGCCAGGCGGCCGAACTCCAGCTTAAAGTCCACCAGCGTCACGCCGCACTCCTGCCAGAAGTTTTTCAGGAAGTCGTTGACGGCGAAGGCGTACCGCTCGATGACGGCAAGCTCTTCCTGGGTGCAAAGGCCCAGGGCCAGGGCGTGGTAATGGTTGAGCAGGGGGTCGCCCAGCTCGTCGTTCTTATAAGACAGCTCCAGGGTGGGGCTGGGCAGTACCCGGCCTTCCTCCACGCCGTAGCGCTTGGAGAAGGACCCGGCGGCGATGTTGCGGACGATCACCTCCAAGGGCACGATCTGCACCCGCTTGACCAGGGTGTCCCGGTCGCTGAGCATCTGAACGTAATGGGTGGCGATCCCGGCTTTTTCCAGGCGCTCCATCAACAGGTCGCTCATCTGGTTGTTGATCGCCCCTTTGCCGGAGATGGTGCCTTTTTTCAGACCATTGAAGGCGGTGGCGTCGTCCTTGTACGAAACGATCAGAAGGGCGGGATCGTCGGTGGTGTAGACCTTTTTGGCCTTTCCTTCGTACAGCAGTTCTTTCTTTTCCATGGATCGATACCTCTCTAGTTTAGTTTGCCCGCGTCCCCTGGTCCCAGCGGAGAGCGGGGGATATACCTATATAAGATGCAGGGGCCGTCGCCCGGGCTTTTTTGCCCCGGGGCCGCGCCGAAAACAAAAAAGGGACAAAGCCTCTCCCAAGGGTGCACCCTCAGAAAGACGTCTTTGCCTCCACGGGACGAATTGTATACCTTAGCCGCAAGTTTGTCAAGAACGTCTTTCATTTTTTCTCCCGCCGGGGCAAAGATCCGGAGATCTCACATGGATAAATGCAGGAAAGGGCCTCGGATCTGTGTAAATACGCAAAAACGCCCACTTTCCGCCAAAAGACCGCGCCGCCGGTCTCCCGGCGGCGCGGCGGATCATTGGGTGGCCTGGGGCCGCTCCGGGGGCGGCGGATCTTTCCGGGAGAGGGTGGTGTAGGCGATCAGCGCGGGGGCGTCCAGCCCCAGGGCCGGGGCAAAATCGTTGGGGAAGGGCCTGGGCGTATCAGACTTGCGTTCCATAAAAGCCTCCTTCAAGGAATGAAGATCTTGGATATGCGCCAGTATGCCCGATCGGCAGGTGTTTGATACGGACCAACGCCCCGGACGGCAAGGGGTCCGGGGCGTTGGGATCAGAAGGCGGACTCCCGGGCCAATTGGGCCGTCAGCCGGTCCATCTCCGCTTTGGTCCGGGCGGCCCGGGCCTTTTGCAGTACCGCCGACTTCTGCTCTTTGGTCATCATGGCGTAGGCGTTCACCGCCTGTTCGTTTCGGATCAGAGCGGCCACAAAGCCGCTGGGGATCTGGTCATGGTCCATACGCGCACCTCCTTTACGCCGCCGCTTCCAGCATATGATCGATGAAAATGCCGTATCCCGTGGTCGGGTCGTTCACCAGCACATGGGTCACCGCCCCGATCAGCTTCCCGTCCTGAAGGATCGGCGAGCCGCTCATCCCCTGGACGATGCCGCCGGTGGCTTCCAGCAGGGCCGGGTCATCCACCCGCAGCAGCAGGTCCCGGCCCCGGCTGTCGGGATAGAGCCGGAGGATCTGCACAGAATATTCCCGGGGACCCTGGCCGCTGACGGTGGAAACGATCGTGGCCTGGCCGGTGCGGATCTGGTCCGGGGCGGCGGTCTGCAGAGCCTGGCCGGTCCAGCCGGTATCGGCGGTGCCGAAAAGCCCCTGCTGGGTGTTTTTGTCCAAGGTGCCTACCGACACCGACGGATCCATGGACCCCCGAAGCTGTCCGGGCTGGCCGCACTGGCCTTTTTTCACCGAAGCGATGGCGGCGGCGTAGGCGGTGCCGGTGGTCATGGATACCAGCGCCCCCTGGCCGTCGCTGACCCCGTGGCCCAGCGCCCCGAACCGGCCGGTCTGGGGATCGTACCAGGTGACGGTGCCAAGGCCCGTGACCCCCTGTTTCAAATGGACCCCCAGCCTGGGGCCTTCTTCCGTGATCTGAGGCGACAGCGTCAGCCGGATCTGCCGGTCCTTCCGCCGGACCGTCAGATCCACCTGGCCGTCGGACCGGGAAAGGACCCGGTGGATGTCCGCGGCCTCGTCCACCGCCTGACCGTCAATGGATAAGATCTGGTCCCCCACCTGCAAGCCTGCCGCCTGGGCCGGACCGCCCAGGGCCTCATCAAAAGCCGCCACGGACACGCTGCCGTTGGACAGGGAAAGTCCGATCACCTGGCCCACCGGGATCAGCGAGGCCGCCAGGGCCTGCTGGGGGACTACATATAAAAGCATTGCCGCCACAGCGGCGCAAAGGATTTTTTTCATCAGCCAGCCCTCCTTTTCTCGTCTGCCCTGTTAATATGCCGCCGGGACAGGCGGGATAATCGCTGAAAAACCCGATAATTCAGGGCCTGCCTGCCAGAAAAGGAGGATCTTTACATGAAAAAACCGGCCCCTCCGAAGAGGGGCCGATAGACTGAGGATGAACTTAGGCCTTGCCGGCGCAGCCCAGGACGTTGATCAGCTTGTGGCGGACCACTTCCTTGATGTTGGCACGGGCGGGCTTCAGGTACTCCCGGGGATCGAACTTGCTGGGGTACTCATTGAAGAACTTGCGGATGGTGCCGGTCATGGCAAGACGCAGGTCGGAGTCGATGTTGATCTTGCACACGGACAGGCTGGCGGCTTTGCGGAGCTGATCTTCCGGCACGCCGATGGCGTTGGGCATCTGGCCGCCGTTGTCGTTGACCATCTTCACATACTCCTGAGGCACGGAAGAGGAGCCGTGGAGCACGATGGGGAAGCCGGGCAGACGCTTGGTGACCTCTTCCAGCACGTCGAAGCGCAGGGGAGGCGGCACCAGGATGCCCTGCTCGTTTACGGTGCACTGATCGGGGGTGAACTTGTAGGCGCCGTGGGAGGTGCCGATGGCGATGGCCAGGGAGTCACAGCCGGTGCGGGAAACGAACTCCTCCACCTCTTCAGGCCGGGTGTAGGAAGCGTGCTCGGCGGAAACGTTGACCTCGTCCTCGATGCCGGCCAGGGAGCCCAGCTCGGCCTCCACCACCACGCCGTGGTCATGGGCGTACTCCACCACCTTCTTGGTGAGGGCGATATTCTCCTCAAAGGACTTGCTGGAAGCGTCGATCATGACGGAGGTGAAGCCGCCGTCGATGCAGGACTTGCAGGTCTCGAAGGAGTCGCCATGGTCCAGGTGCAGGGCGATCGGGATCTGGGGGCACTCGATCACTGCGGCCTCCACCAGCTTCACCAGGTAGGTGTGGTTGGCGTAGGCACGGGCGCCCTTGGACACCTGCAAGATCACGGGAGCGTTCTCCTCCTTGCAGGCCTCGGTGATGGCCTGGACGATCTCCATGTTGTTGACGTTGAAAGCACCCACGGCGTAGCCGCCGTTGTAAGCCTTCTGGAACATCTCAGTCGTAGTAACAAGAGCCATTGGAATCATTCCTTTCTTCATTCAGCGGGAGGCCCCCGCTTTTGTTCATCCTCATTATAGCATATTTTCCCGGCATTTCAATAAAAATATTTGCTATTTCCGTAGGGCCGTGCTATAATTTACGGGAAGGAGTTTGCTTTGCTCCCGAATGTGTGAAAAATCTAAAATCATATATGGAGGAAACACGATATGTCTGAAAAAACGCTTGTGGGTTCCCTGATCATCGGTCAGTCCGGCGGCCCCTCTTCCGTGATCAACTGCTCTGCCTACGGTGTGATCAAGGCCGGTCTGGAAGATCCCAACATCACCACCGTCTACGGCGCGCACCACGGCATCAAGGGCGTGCTCAACGATGAGCTGATGATCATGGACCAGGAAGATCCGGCTGAGCTGGCCAATATGCTCCACACCCCCTCCTCCGCCCTGGGCTCCTGCCGCTACAAGATCGCGGACCCGGACGTGGACGACACCGACTACAAGCGCATCCTGGAGATCTTCAAGAAGTACAATGTCCGCTACTTCTTCTACAACGGCGGCAACGACTCTATGGACACCTGCAACAAGATCTCCAAGTATATGAACAAGGTGGGCTATGAGTGCCGGGTCATGGGCGTGCCCAAGACCATCGACAACGACCTGGCCGGTACCGACCACTGCCCGGGCTTCGCCTCCGCCGCCAAGTATATCGCCACCTCCTTTATGGAAGTGAGCCGGGACTGCCAGGTGTACGACACCGGCATGGTCACCGTGATCGAGTGCATGGGCCGTCACGCCGGCTGGCTCACCGCCGCCGCCGCCCTGGCCAACGTCAAGGGCGACGGCCCGGACCTGATCTACCTGCCTGAGGTGGACTTCTCCATGGACCAGTTCATCGCCGATGTGAAGCGGGTGTACGCCCAGAAGAAGAACTGCCTGGTGGCGGTGTCCGAGGGCATCCACTATGCCGACGGCACCTTCGTTTCCGAGGCCAAGACCTCCGGCACCGACGGCTTCGGCCATGCCCAGCTGGGCGGCCTGGCGGCGCGGCTGACCGACGTGATCAAGGCCGAGCTGGGCGTGAAGGTCCGGCCCATCGAGCTGAGCCTGCTGCAGCGCTGCGCCGCTCACTGCGCTTCCGGCACCGACATCCAGGAGTCCTTCCTGTCCGGCAAGACCGCCGTGGAGGCCGCCGTGGCCGGCCAGACCGACAAGATGGTGGGCTTCGAGTGCACCCGGGACGAAAACGGCTACCACTGCCAGCCCAAGCTGTTCGACCTGAGCCTGGTGGCCAACACCGAGAAGAAGGTCCCCCTGGAGTGGATCAACAAGGAGGGCAACGGCATCGAGCAGGGCTTCATCGACTACTGCCTGCCGCTGATCCAGGGCGAGACCGGCATGGTCAAGGAAGACGGCCTGCCCCGGTTCGTCAAGCTCAAGAAGATCTTCGCCAAGTAAGAGATCCCCAAAAAACACACCGCCTCAGGATGATCCTGAGGCGGTGTTTATCATGGGCGCTTAGTGCGTCAAAAAACCGGGCAACGCCCAACATTCTGCCCACCCACTTGCCTCCCCCTTTGGGGGAGGTGGCAGGCCGAACGGCCTGACGGAGAGGGTGGCCGCGTTTGTTTTTTGCGTAGCGTTTCTCAAATGAGGAACGCCGCTACCCTCTCAGTCACGGCCCCTGCGGGCCCGTGCCAGCGCGCTGCGGCGCGCCCGGTCGCGGCTCTGACGGTCCGCCGGACCGTCATTCACTACCGCGACTTCGCTTCGCTCACCCCCAAAGGGAGAGCCAAGTGGGTCGGTGGAAGATCGG
>CALXFQ010000044.1 GCA_944387625.1 uncultured Oscillospiraceae bacterium | reverse complement strand
CAGGCTCCGGGCAAGCTGGGCCATATGGTCATGGTCTTCAAAGGCCGACAGGGCCTGGATGGCCACATCGGTGTACTTCTGGACCAACTGCTCACATTTTTCCAAGCCGTAAAGGCGGACGAAGGTGTTCTTTTTGCCATCCACGCCTACCGCCTTGCCCAGTTCCTTCGCGTCGCCGATCACATCCAGCATATCGTCCCGGATCTGGAAAGCCATGCCCAAGGCCCCGGCAAAGGTGCCTGCCGCCTGGATCTGGGCCTGGGTGCCGCCGCCGGCGATCACGCCGGTGACACAGGCGGCGTTGATCAGCGCGCCGGTCTTCCGGCTCTGGATCTCGATGACCTCCTGCTCCGTGAGCACCCGCTCCTCGCTCATCATATCCAGCACCTGGCCGCCCACCATGCCCAAAGAACCGGCGCACTCGGCAAGAACGGCCATCCCCTCCACGCTGCCGCTGGTGGAGGCCACCGCGAAGGCATCCGTAAGGAGGGCGTCACCTGCCAATATGGCGATCGCCTCACCGTAGACTCTGTGGTTGGTGTACCTTCCACGGCGATAGTCGTCGTTGTCCATGCAGGGCAGATCATCGTGGATCAGGGAGTAGGTATGGATCATCTCGATCGCGGCGGCAAAGGGGGCCGCTTTCTTCCAGTCTTCGCCGCACATCCGGCAAAACTCGAAGGCCAGTACCGGGCGCAGACGCTTCCCTCCGGCCATAAGGCTGTATTCCATGGCCTCAAACAGCTTCTTTTGCGGTGCGTCCTGAAAACGGGCATACCAGTCCTGAAGGTATCCCTGGACAAATCGCTGATATTCTTTCGTTCTGTCATTCATTGGGCATATCCTCCAGTATGGGCGCTCCATTGGCATCGGCCATCACTTTTTTGACCTGGAGCTCCGCTTCATCCAGGAGCTTGCCGCAGCTCCTGACCAGCTCCGTCCCCTCCTGAAACAGCTTTAAAGAAGCCTCCAGCGGCACATCGCCTCGCTCCATAGCACGGACGATCTGCTCCAGCCGCTGCATCTTCGCCTCAAAACTCCCATTTTCCTGATCCATCATTTCTCCTCCTTCCGGTCGGTCACCGTTACCGTCGCTTTTCCATCACTCAATCCCAGCGTCAGCCGGTCCCCGGGATGGAGCTGCCGGACGGAACGGACCACCTCTCCCGCTTCATTTTGCGCCATGGCATAGCCCCGGCTGAGGACTTTCAAAGGGCTCATCGCGTCCAGCTTGGCGGTCTGGGCGATATAGTACTGCTTCTTCTGGTCGATGGTCCGGGTCTGGGCGGCAAGGAGCCGGCTGCTTAGATGGACGATCGATGTCTTTTTTTGTTCCAGATATCCAAAAGGCGACTGGAGCGCCGCGCTATTGGCCAGTACGCTCCAATGCCGCCGGCTGGCAGTGATCTGGCGGCCCAGGGCGGATGCCATGGCGGAGTACATACTGTCCAGGCTCTGGCGAAGAGCATCCTGGTCCGGCACTGCCAGCTCGGCGGCGTTGGACGGCGTAGCCGCTCGCAGGTCCGCTACATAGTCCGAGATCGTTACATCCGGCTCGTGGCCCACAGCCGAGATCACCGGGATCGTACACCGATAGATCGCGTAGGCCACCCGTTCATCATTGAAGGCCCACAAGTCCTCGATCGATCCGCCGCCCCGGCCTACGATCAAAAGATCCGCCAGCTGATGTCGGTCCGCATAACCGATCGCGGCGGCGATCTCCCCAGGGGCCTCAGCGCCTTGTACCCGGACCGGCAGCAGCCGGACTTGGGCCAGGGGATAGCGTTTCTTCAGGATCCTCAGCATATCATGCAGGGCGGCGCCGGCGCTGCTGGTGACGATGCCGATGACCTTCGGGAATTTGGGGATGGGCTTTTTGTGGGACGGATCGAACAGCCCCTGGGCGGCCAGCTTGGCCTTGAGCTGTTCAAAAGCCGCGTACAGGTCCCCCACGCCGTCCATGGCCATGGCCGTGCAATAAAGCTGATAGGCGCCATCTCTGGGATAGACGGAGATCTTACCCATGGCGATCACCTTCATGCCATTTTCCGGGCGGAACCGAAGGCGCATGGCGTTCCCTTTGAACATCACGCATTTAAGCGCCGCCGACTCATCTTTCAGGGTGAAATAGTGGTGGCCTGAGGGATACTGCTTATAGTTGCTCACCTCGCCCCGGACAGCCACAGAACCCAGCAGTGGGTCGCTGTCTAAGCGACTGCGGATATATTCATTTACCTGGCTGATCGACAAAATATTCTGGCTCATATCAGCCCTCCATGGCCCGATGGGCCAAGATCGCCACGCCCATGGCATTGTCGGTGGAATACTGCGGCTGGGCAAAGATCGGTCCCAGGGGCGCAAGCAGGTGTCTGAGCAAGGTATTGGAGGCCACGCCGCCGGAGAAGATCACCGGCAGGCCCGGATAGGCCCTTTGCGCGTTCACCGTGGCCTGGAACACGGCCCCTGCCACACAGCGAAGAGCGTAAGCCGCTGTTTCCGCCGGGTCGCCGGTCTTTTCATACATCTGCTGTACCTTGTTCTGAACGCCGGAGAGGGAAAAATCCAGTCCGTTGCATTTTACTTTGAACACATCCGTACCCTTCGCTTCCCTGCTGAGGACGTCTAACTGCTTTCCCGCCGGGAACCGCAGGCCCAGGAGCTGTCCTGTCCGGTCGATCAGCTGACCGGCGGAGATGTCCGTGGTGCCGCCGATCCTGGCGCAGGCTACATTTTTCTCCTGGGGACGGATCAGCAGAAGCTCCGTAGTGCCGCCGGACAGATGCCAGCCCAAATGGGGCATATCCAGCAGATCTGTTCTTCCGGCGCTCCAAGCGGCGGCCGCCACATGGCCCTGCTGATGGGAAACCTCCACCAGCGGCACGTCCAGGACATCGCCGAGCACTTTTGCCTGGGCGTATCCCGCCATAAAGCAAGGCATATAACTGCCTTCCACAGCTCTTGGCCGGGTGCTGACGCCTACGGCAGCGATCTTCCCGGCATCCACATGGGAAAACAGCCTGCCGGAAAGCTCCGGCAGGCTTTTGATGTGGGCAAAAACGGCGTCGCTTTGGCGAAGCCCCAACGCCCCCTCCTTCACCGGCAGAAGTTTGGACTCGTTGACGCCATCAGCGCCATCGAACCAGGCGATGGAGGTGGTATAGTTGCTGGTGTCAAATCCAATAGCGATCATACCTGTTCCTCGGCAGGCAAGGCCCGGGCAAAGGAGCCCAGGATCCCGTTGACAAAGGAGCCGGTATCGTCCCCGTCGTATTTCTTGGCGATCCGAACCGCTTCGCTGACGGCCACGCCGGTGGGGACATCCTCTACGTACAGGATCTCGAACATGGCAAGCTGAAGGATGGCCCGGGTCAGCCGGGAGATCCGGCTCACGTCCCAGCCGATGGAATACTTCTGGATATAGCCGTTCAGCTCCTCGGCACGGTTGGCAACGCCGGTCACCACCTTGTCCAGGTAGGCCACCTGGGGCCGGGTGGGGCGCTCGGCATACACATCGTTCTCCTGGGACAGCTTGGCATAGTATTCCTTGGCAAGGCGTACAGATACCACCTGCTCCGGCTCCTCGCCGGTGAAGTCCCGGCCATAGATCAAATGGGCCGCCAGTTCTCTGGCATTGGCTCTGGTCATAAATGCTCCTTACTGACGGACGATGCCGCAAACATTGACATTGACCACGATGGCCTGGATGCCAGTCATGGAGCTGATCGCGTTGACGATCGCCTCCTGGATCGCGGTGGCCACGGCCACCACACTATGGCCATAACGCATGATCACGTTACATTCGATGGTAACATCATCCTTCTCGCCGATGCTGACCTTCAGCCCCTTGCCCCAGGACTTCTTCCCGATCATATCCGCAAGATCGATCGCGGGATTGCTGCTCAGGCCGGCGTAGCCCTCGATGTCCACAAGCGCCTGGGTGGCGATGCTGCTGATCACATCCTCAGAGATCATCACGCGGCCATTATCCTGGGCCTGCGTAACATACTGCTTATTATCAGCCATGGTGAAAAAACCTCCTGTAAAGCCCCTACAAAAGCAGAGCCATATTTTTGTTCATTATACCACGGCAAAAGTAAAAATACAACAGATTTTTCAGGCTCCAAGCAAATGATCCCTGCCGGTATCTCCATAAGGATCCCCCGGCGATGCCGGGGGATCTGTTACTGGACTTGTACCACATGGATGTCTTCATAGGAAAGATCCGATTGGGACATGACGATGTCCGCGATCAGCGCCACATCCTCCTCCTGGAGGCCGCCTTCCGGGGCGGCGACCGCTACAGAGATCCCATCCTCCCCCATGTACGCTACGCAGTCGGCGTAGCCCTTGGCGATCACCAGGCTCTCGATCTGCGCTTCGCACAAAGAGATCTGGATGATCTTCTCCAGCTGGGCGGAAGAGGAGCTTACCTCGGACTCATCGCCGTAGGCCATGGCTTCCTGCAGCAGTGTCACCGCGTTGTCCCTGGCCTGCTGGCGGGAGAGGCGGACCGCCGCGAAATAATCGGACATGGTGTCCAGCTCATCGCTCCCTGCCTGCAACGAGTCATCTCCCAGCACCAGAAGATCGTCGGACATCACCTTTTCCGCGTCCAGGGTGTCGGTCAGATCCTTGGTGTCCGAGCCGCCGCTGTAGAGCCAGTTCAGATAGATGCCGCTGCACACCGTCACAAGCACACCGGCGGCCACCAGATTCTTCTTCCAGTTTTTCCACTTCATAAAATATCCTCCCATTCATCTCATTTTCAGCACACTGATCCGATCTGTGGACAGCCCGGTGGCATTGGCCACCGCCTCCGCGATGGCCAGCTTTACCACCGGGTCATCCGCGCCTTCGCAAACCACCACAGCGCCTCTGTAGCGGACCGACCGGACGCTTTGTATCAGCCCCTGTTCGTCACGGTCACTGTCGGTAACGATCACCGTTTTCCGATCCCCGGTCTGCCCGCTTTGATCTGTCTGGTAGATCATGGTCTCCCCTGTTTCCACCGTCAGCAGCAGTTCGACTTTTCCCGCTCCCTGGATCCTGGAAAGTATCGCCTCCAACTCTTTGGCATAGTCGGTGGTGATGACCTCTTCCTCGGTCTCGTGCTCTGTGTTCTCCTTGTTTTGGCCCGCTGGCCAGCACATCAGCACGATGCCGACCAACACCACCAAGATCGCTGCCCGGTATTTCTTCGCCAGCTCCAGGAGTTTTTGGGATGCTTCCGTCAGCGCCATGATTGAGCCTCCTTTCCGATGCCCAGATCCTGACAGATCGTATCGCTGAGGATCCTCTTCGCATAGGGAGAGATCTCCCCTTCCAGCTCTACCGCCTCAGGCGCTGGGATCGGATCCTGGGAGAGCTGGACCTGTACCTGTATAGACGCGCCTAAGTCCTCCGCTTTCTCTAAGATATATGCCTCGCACTGGGCCTTTATGCGATCGCGCAGGGCCGCCTGGGATCTGGCTGTCCCTTCCTGGGCCGCCTCCTGTGCGGCCTGGGAGAAGTCCGCTGAAAAGGATAAGGACCCGGACCAGAGATCCCCGGTGACAGGGCGCAAAATGGTGAACGCGAGAAACAGTCCGCACACCACCTGCACCAGCGCCTGCTGTTTTTTCTCTGAAAGGATCCTCATGGCAACAGCATTGATCAGCGCCGCTCCCAGGATGCTGAAAATGTATGCTCTGAGCGTATCCATTAAGACATCCCCTTCATAAAGCACACCAGGCTGATCGTCAGCATAAGGCAGACCGCCCCGGTCATCCCTAGCAGCAGCCCCATGGCGCTGCTCAGGTCTTCCATAAGCCCGGAAGTGCTCTTACTGCCAAAAACGGAGCACAGGGCGCATCCGATCTTCAGCAGCAGATAGTGGATCCCGATCTTCAGGAACGGGCTGACCGCTATGGCGAATATGGCCACCAGGCCATAGATGCCCACTGCGTTCTTTACCGCACCGGCCCCCACCACCACCGCCTCCGACGCGTCGGAGAGGATGCTGCCCACCACCGGGACCATGCCGGAGATGGTGAGCTTGGTGGCTTTCAGCGCCGCCTGATCTGCCGTGCCGCTGACCACCCCGGTGATCGTCATATAACCGGTGAACACATACAGCAAAGTCTTCAAGCACCAGGTCATGGCCCACTTGATGAACCTCTGGAACTTGTCCAGCATTTGGTCGCCCAGCGCCCGGTATCCGATCGACAGAGCAAGGAAGATGTAGATCATCGGCGAGATCAGTTTTGAGATCAGTCCTGAGAGCAGGGCGTCGAATACGGCGGTGCCTGTATACAGCGTCGTGGAGCTTGTGACCCCGCCCTGGGCCGCCAGAGCCGAGCCCATCACCGGCAGCAAGAGCTTGGCATAGTCGCTGAGCTGGGAGATCGCGTCCGTTGCCCCCCGGATCAGAAGCCCCGCGTCCTTTAAGTACAAAACAGCGATCGCCACCGTGCCGACAAGCTCCGTGACGGTCTTTGCGGAGCTATGCAGCGCCCCTGCCAGGCAGACCAGCAGTGAGGTGCACACCGCCGCCAGACACAGCTTGATGCTGTAGACCAGCTCCGGCTCCAGCTTTTTCAAGGCCGCGCATAAAACATACCACAGATCCCTGGCAAAGCTGTCCTGCTCCTCAGGCATCAGCTCCGCCGCCTCGTCCGGCGCCTCCGGCGCTTGGATCTGCTGGGCCTGTACCGGCTGGCAAAAGAGCAGTACCAGGCAGATCAAGATCCCGATCGTTTTCATAGGCCCCCCAAAATCTCCTGCAGCAGGTCCAGCAGCTGCTGCAGCAGCGGCAGCGCCAGGTAAAAGATCGCGCCGGTGGTGAGCAGCTGCAAGGTCCGCTCCAGCGCCCCGTTTCCCGAATCCCGGCAGATCATACAGGCCAGCTCCCCGATCATGCCGATCCCCACCGTTTTTAAAACGATGCCCAGCATCTGCTGGTCCAGCTGTGCCATGTCCCCGATCCGCCGGAGGAGATCTACCACCGGCGACAGGTAGGCGATGGCGATCCCGGCCACCATCACACATACCGCCGTGGTCAGAAGGATCGCGTTGTGCTTCTCCTGCTTGCCCAGCGCCAGCCCCAGGATCACCGCCAGCACCACCGCACCGGCCCCCTTCCAGAAGCTCTCCATCAGAAGTCGAACAAGCTCTTCACCAGGTCGAAGAGCTCCGCGATCTTCTGGGCCACCATCATCAAGACCACCACCAGCCCCGCCAGCGTGGTCATGGTGGCCTGCTCTTCCCTGCCGGACCGGGCGAGCACTTGATTGAGAATCGATACGATGATCCCGATGGCCGCGATCTTGAAAATAAGGTCGATATCCATAGACATTTACAAAAACAAGATCGCCAGGGCGGCGCCGGCACACAGGCCCAAGGTCTGATAGCCCCGCAGGCGCTGATCCCGGCCCATTCTCATCTGCTCCAGGTTGTCCCGGCAAAATGCCTCCACCACCTGTAGCCCACGGATCTGACCAGGCAGATCGAACCGGCCCAAGCCGGTCCCCAGGCGGATAAGGCCCTCCCGGGCTTTCCCCGGCAGGCCCGGCGTCTTTTCGATCGCCGCGGCCATGCATATGGCCGCATCCGGGGCGACCTGCTGGGTCAGCTCCTGTTCCAGCGCCGTGAAGACCTGGGCGATCGGGCCTTTCACCCACTGGGACGCTCTCTTACACAGCACAGGCAGGGGCGACAGCTCGTGCTCCAGATCTGCGCCCATCATCTGGACAGCCTGCTCCAGCTGTTCCAAACATCGCTCCTCCCGGCGAAAACTCATGGCGGCGGAGAAGCCTGTCCATCCACAAGCCAGGACGATCATCACCGCGCCGATCAGCTTTATGGTCATCGTGTCATCCTTTCCATGTGCCAGGTCTTGTCCGAACGTAAGATCACCAGGGTCTTAAAGACCCCGCTTTTCAACAGCGGCTCATACACCGGCCTGTGATACAGGTCTTCCCTGGACCCGGCGTGGGCCGTGGCCAACAGATCTACGCCGCACCAGCAGGCACGAAGCAGGGCCTCACAGTCCGCCGCCGCGGTGATCTCATCCACCGCGATGGCCCCCGGCCCCATGGTCCGCAGAAGGATGTCCACGCCCTGGACTTTGGGACAGCCTCGCAGTACGTCCGTCCTGGGGCCGGTATCATAGCCCGGCGGGAACAGCTCCTCCCGCTCGTCCACCACCGCCATGCTCTGCTTCCTGGACCGAAGCCGGATCAGATCTCTGAGCAGCGTGGTCTTTCCGCTTCCGGGCCGTCCGATGATCAATACCGAGCCGCCGACCCCGTCCAGCCCCTGGGCGATCCCAGGCAGATCTCTGGCCACCCGGACGCAAAGGGAGGTGACCACACGGATGCCCGTCATCCCGGCGTCAGACGCCACCACCTCCCCGCAGATCCCGATCCTATGGCCGCCTGGCGCGGTCACATACCCTTGGCCGATCGTTGACGCCGCCCAGGGCGAATATGCCGATGCCACATGGACGATCCTTTTCAGATCCTCCCCGCTCACCGGGCGGCGAAGGGTCGCTTCCTTGTTGGCGCAGATCAGCTCCGGCGGATACCCCTGCCTGAGCCGAAGCTCCTGAAGGGACTCCCTTCCCAGATGGTCTACATCCCCCTGCATCCACCCGGGCAAGATCTTCAACAATTCCTCCCACGCACAACGCATTTGCATCACTCCTGAAAAAGACTATGCCCCAGATCTGAAGATATGCGAAAAAGCAGCCGCCCGAAGGCGGCCGCTCAGCATTATCCACGCTTGGATCTTTTATAGAGGATGTTCAGGCCCTTCAGAAGAAGGTCCTTCTCCAGGATGATCTCCCGCTTGCACAAGGGGATGATGAACTGGGCCATCCCGCCGGTGGCGATCAGGGTGGAACGGTGGCCCAGCTCCTCTTCGATCCGCTCCACCATCCCATCGATCATGGCGGCAGTGCCATACATCATGCCGCTGCGCATACAATCTACGGTATTTTTGCCGATCACACGCTTGGGCTTTTCCAGACTGATCCCCGGCAGCTGCGTGGCCCGGCTGGTCAGCGCGTCCAAAGACACCCGAACACCGGGAAAGATCACGCCGCCCATATACACATTATCCGGCTCCACCACATCGATCGTGGTAGCGGTGCCAAGGTCCATGATGATCAGCGGCGGGCGGTACTCCGCCATGGCCGCCACCGATACTACGATCCGGTCGCTGCCCACCTGAGAGGGCATATCCATATGGATATTCAACCCGGTCTTCAGTCCGGGGCCAACCACCAGCGGGCGCTTGCCCAGGACCTTGTAAACACCTGTGCGGACAGAGTTGAACACCGGCGGCACTACAGAGGAGATGATGCTGTCATCCACCTGGTCCGGCCTGACGCCAAACAGGTCCAGCAGGTTCTTGAACTCCACCGCGTATTGGTCCGAGGTGCGGATCCGGTCTGTGGCGATCCGGGCCTTGAATTTGATCTCATCGTCCTCGATGCAGCCGATGACGATATTGGTATTGCCGATGTCGATGGCAAGGAGCATGATCTATTATCCTTTCTTCAGTCGTTGCATCACAGGAAGCAGGGCTTTGGCCAGCACCGTCACCAGGACGGCGGCGGCAAAGGCTTCCGGGATGCCGGAGGCGGTGACCGTGCCCATGATAAGCCCGAACACCGCGGAGAAGGCCACGTTCTTGGCCTCGGCGTACTGCTGCCCCAGCAGGATATAGATGCTGCCCATGACCAGCAGGGTATGGACGATCGTGGAAGCCGCCGCGGTGACCGGCAGCGTGATCATCTCGTTCCAGTTCCGGCGCTTGAGCAGCTGCCACAGCCATCCGGCCACCAAGCCCAGCGCGATCCGGCACCCCAGAGCGATCCAAAGGCTCTTCACCACGCCAATGAAGCCCTCATTGGTCATGAATGGGGAAAAAGCAAAGGACAGCAGCGACGGGGTGACCGTATTGGCCCAGATCGAGCAAAGGCCGAATACTGCGCCCAATATCGCCCCGGCTTTCGGCCCCAGTAAGATCGCGCCTAAGATCACCGGGATGTGCATGGTGGTCGCCTTGATCAGCGGAAGCTGGATAAAGCCGATGCCGGTCAACCCCATGACGGCCACCAGGCCGATGAACATGGCAAGGGTGGCCATGTACCGTGTGTCAACGAACACTTTCTTTTTCATTTTTCAGTTCCTCCTGCTGCCGTTCCTCCCAAAGAGGATACAGCGCAAATTTGCAAAGATGGGCTTTGCGGACCTGATTATATCACAGGCCCTGGATGAAAACAAGCATTTGTTGCCTTTACACCGGACAAATACTAGGCTATAATAGGGCTATGATACAAGGAGGATATGCTCATGTTGAAAGGAAAGACCGTCCTTCTGGGCGTCACCGGCGGCATCGCCGCCTATAAAGCGGCGGCCCTGGCCTCCGCGCTGGTAAAGCTCCACGCGGCTGTAGAGGTGGTGATGACGGAAAACGCCACCAAATTCATCACGCCGCTGACCTTCGAACAGCTCACCGGCCGGCGGACCATGGTGGACACCTTCGATCGAAATTTCTCCCACCAGGTGGAACACATCTCCCTGGCCCAGCGGACCGATCTGGTGATCGTGGCTCCAGCCACCGCCAACGTATGCGCCAAGCTGGCCCATGGTCTGGCGGACGATATGCTCACCACCACCGTACTGGCCTGTAAATGTCCCAAGCTCATCGCCCCGGCGATGAATACCAATATGTACGAAAACCCGGTGACCCAGGACAATCTGGCCCTCCTGCGCCGGTATGGCTGGGAGGTGATCGAACCGGCCAGCGGGCGGCTGGCCTGCGGGGCCGTAGGCAAAGGCAAAATGCCGGAGCCGGAAACGCTGGTCCAGCACATCCTCCGGCATATCGCCAGGGAGCAGGATATGAAAGGGCTTCGGGTGCTGGTGACTGCCGGGCCTACCCAGGAGGCCTTGGATCCGGTGCGGTATCTTACCAACCACTCCACCGGCAAAATGGGCTATGCCCTGGCAAAAATAGCCATGCTGCGTGGCGCGGAGGTCACGCTGATCTCCGGACCCACCGCCATACAGCCCCCGCCCTTCGTGGAGGTGGTGCCGGTGGTCTCCGCCCGGGAGATGTTCCAGGCAGTCGTGTCCCACAGCCAGGAGGCGGACATGATCATCAAGGCCGCGGCGGTGGCCGATCATACCCCGTCGAGCTACTCCCCGGAGAAGCTGAAAAAAAAGGACGGGGAACTTTCCCTCTCTCTGGCCCGGACCCAGGACATCCTGGGGTATCTTGGAAGCCATCGGCGGCCGGGGCAGATCGTCTGCGGCTTCTCCATGGAAACGGAGGATATGATCGAAAACAGCCGGCAAAAGCTCCTGCACAAGCAGGTGGATATGATCTGCGCCAATAACCTCAAGCAGGAAGGAGCGGGCTTTGGCGTGGATACCAACGTCCTGACCCTGATCACCAAAAGTGACACGGTCCAGCTGCCCCTGGTCACCAAGGAGGAGGCGGCAGATCAGATCCTGGACCGCCTTCTAAAAATGCGTATATAAAA
>CALXFQ010000043.1 GCA_944387625.1 uncultured Oscillospiraceae bacterium | reverse complement strand
GTGTGGGTGGCCGCGCCGCCGGTGTATCCGGCGGTGTAGATGTCGCCGGCGCCCAGCAGGAACCGATCTTTCAGCCGCTCCCAGGTCCCGCCGAACAGGGTCGCCGGGCTGGTGACCGCGGTGGAAAGGTAGATCGCGCCTACAGGGTATACCGCCTGCAAGATCTCCGACATGGCCGGTCCATCCTCGCCCTGGGGGCCACGGATGTTGGCCGTGGGGACGGACGGCATCCCCTCCTGGCTGGCCGACCAGCTCAGGTCCCCATCCCCGTCCACATAGGGCACATAATAGCCCCCATCCACCCCGGATACCACCACTTCCCCTTCGCCGGTCACGGTCGCCAGCGTGTACCCGGAGCCATCGGCCTTGACCACCAGCACCTTCCCGGCGTCGTCAGCGGAGGGGACCGGCAGCGCCCCATCGCCCATATCATAGCTCTCCACGGTCACCGCCATCGTGGGCGAGCGGTGGACGGTGGCCCTGTACACCTGGACCGTGCCGCTCATATCCTCCACGCAAACGAACCGAAAATAGACCACTTGTCGGATCGACAGATACAAGACCCGGCCGCCCATAACGGCATACACCGTCCGCTTGGCGTCGATCGCCTCTTTGATCTGGTCATAGGTGGTATCGCTCCTGTAGACGCCCTCCTCATCAGCGGTGATGGTGCACACCAGCGCCGCCGCGTTCTCCACCGCCTGGTTGATCTGGGCCAGGCTGGTGTATTTGTAGTAGTCGTTGGAGATCTGCTCCACCGCCGCCGGATTGGCTGCCACCATCACCGTCACCGGGAACGCCGCCAGCTGCCGCTGCCCCAGCGTATCCCGCACCACCACCATCACCCGGACCTTGCCCGCCGCCGTCAGCACCTGAGGGGCCAGGATGGCGGTGATCATATTCCCGGCAACGGCGCAGGCCGCCACCCCATCCGGCAGGGTGTCGTACCAGCCCCTGGTGCCGTCGCTTTTGTCGTAGGCCACCGACACCTCCGTTCCCCCAGGCACGGCCCAGGCCGCGCCGCCGGACATCAAAGTCAGCTCCAGCACTCTGGTGCTGGCATCGCCCTGGACCGCCTCCACCGTGGGGATCAGCCGCCGCTGGTCCAGATGCACCGTGATCTTGTGTGTTACCGTCATACCACACTTCCTTTCGCCACCAGAGTCCGCACGCCGTTGACATAGTTCCACTCGGCATAGACGCCGCCCACATTCAGCTCTTCCGCGTAGACCAATCCCTTATATTCTCCATCGATATGCCGCAAGCAGATCCCCGCCACGTCCTTTATGCCGATGGAGAAGTCCATGCCCGCCGCTCCCAGCCGGCACACTCTGTTTTCCGAAGCGATGAACATCTCCGGGTAGTTGTTGTAGTAGATCCTCATTTCGGAACCGTCCGCGGCCTCCATATGGATCAGGCTGTTGTCGATGATCAGGGTGGCGTCCGCCGACTCTGCCACCAGCGCCTGGACCACCAGATCGCTCACATCGATATATTCCGCGGACAAGGTGCCGGTGACCATGCGGCTCAGGTTCAGGTACAGATCTCCGTTCTCGTCCAGGAACAGCCCCTGATCGGCCCTGCCGTCGGTGAGCTTTTCAAAGATCTCCGCCTGGGTCTGCCGGTCCACCACCTCCTGGATCTGCTCGTCCAGACGGCTGTTCAGGGTCAGACCGCCTCGGTCCGGGGAGCCGGTACACACCAGCGTTTCCCGCTGGCCCACCTGAGTCTTTTTCATCACATAAGTATAGAAGCGCAGGCCCTCAGGCGTTTCCACGCCGATCCGGTCCCCGGGCCGGATGTCCACGCAGGCCGGCACCGTCACCTGGCAGGGCCGGTACGCTCTCAGCTTGGCCAGTTCCCCGGCCACCGTGTCCAGATAGGCGGTCAGGTCCTGGTCCACCCGGGCCAGGGCGATCGGGTTGGAGCCGATCACATAGGGATTTTCCTTGTCCCCCTCCGGCCACAGCAATCCCGCCTGGGAGCCGGTGAGCCGGACCTTCACCCCGTCGATCGGGGCCACCTCATACTCGCCGTAGCGCAGGCTCCCCTGGAACTGATACCGTTCCCCGGAGGGGGATAGCACCGTTTCGGTGTCCCGATACCAGTCCAGGCAGATCCGCCCCTGGGCATCCGCCCGGCAGAACCGGCCGCTGAGCTGGCCCACCCATTCCATCAGCCTGCGGCCGGTGATCTGCGCCCGATAGAACTTCTCCACAGGGAAACCGCCGTTGGGGATGGCGGTGGTGGCCAGCTCCACGCCGCAGGCCCGGCAGACCTGGCTGGCAAAGTCCAGCAGGTCATAGGGCCAGCCGGTCAGTCCTTTCAGCCACTGGGAAAGGTCCTTGTCCAGCTTGGCTCCATGGTCATAGCCTACGATCTTCCACACTTCCTTCCCCATGCGCACCGGCCGCTCCAGGGTGAAGGTCCCTACCAGGGTCCTGCCTGCCGCCGGGTCGATCTTGTACAGCGCCGCCTCCGTCCCGGCGGCCACCTCCAGCCCCTCCACCTGGGCCACCACCTGGACCCGGGCGGTACACACCGAGCCCAGGGTCAGCTCCTGGCCCTCGTTCACCGACTCTGTGAGCCGGCAGCTGCGGATATTGCCCTGACCGCCGTAGCCCAGCACCGGCCCGTTGGGCAATATTCTGATCTGCGTATATAACATGGCGTCACCTCAATATTCCATGATGTCAAATCCATAGTCCCGCCACAGGGCGGTCGGCGCGTCCTGCCATGCCCCCTCCCGGCGGCCTCGATAGGCGGTGCAGGTCCGCTCCAGGCCATCCTCCCCGGGATAGGTGAACTGGAACAGGGTCTTCTCCCCAAACAGCTCCTCCAAATACCGCCGCTCCTTGTCCGTGAGCTGGCTGTAGCGGAAGGTCCACACCGCCACATCCCGGCGCAGGATGATCGGATGGTACACCCCCAGCTCATCATAGCCGCTGTCAGGACTTTCCACATCCCGGCGGACCACCGCCACGTCCTTGTCCGGGGCCAGCATCGGCGCGCCGTCCACTTGAAACAAATAGGTAAAGCTCCTCAATCCTCCACCTCCCCCGCCGCCCCATGCCGGGGCGGCCTGTTACTGCGCGTCCACCAGCCGGTAGCAGATCCGGTCCTCCCGGCGGCCCAGGATCTGCACATAAGCCCACCGGCCTGCCCAAAAGACCTTCAGCGCCGCCGGATCCACCGGCTGGCTCAGCAAGCGCTCCAGATGCCGGTAAAGCGCCGTCCCCACCGGCGCGGACAGTTCCCGCTCATCCATGTTCCGCCTCATACCGCCGCCGGAAGGTCACGGACAGCTCCATCTTATACACCGCCGTGCCTTCCGGGGACCTCTTGACCTGGATGGGATGGCTCACCGCCACCCCCTCCGCCGCCGGCTGGTCCCCGAAGACCGGGGCCAGCCCCAGGGCGGACTGCCGGAGCAGCCAGTCCCCCAGCCGCTCCAGCCATAACTCCGGCCTTCCGTCCTCCCTGGCCAGGCACAGGTGCAGGGAATAGTCCTGGCGATACTCCACCGTCACATTGCCCAGCACATCCTGCCAGCGGTCCAACTCCCGGCTGCCTTCCGCCATCAAGCTGGCCTGATCCGGCGCCGGTCCATAGCCGTCCCGCGCCAGAGGGACCATCTCCGGCCAGGCGGCCAGCCACTGCTCCAGCTTTTGCCATACCGTCATGCCGCCCCTCCTTTACCGATTCTGATCCAGGTTCTGGAATCGGAGCAGACTGCCGCCGGCCTCGGTGTGGACCGGCTTTCCCTGCCAGTATTTCACATCCACATGGCTCACCACCGCCAGCCCGGGCACCAGGGCCGGGATGAACCGGCCCCAGTCCCCGCTGCCGACCTCCGGCCCGATGCCCAGAAGCACCTTGTCCTGGGGATACACCGCCTGCTCCTGTCCCGGGATCACCAGCAGAAAGGCGGTGCTCTCCTGATCTCCCTCCTTGCCTGTACCGCGGCTCTTGCGGATGTCGAAGAAAGCCCGGTCATAGACCCGGCGGAGGATCTGATCTTCCTCCCGGCGGTACACCGTCACCGTCATGTCACACAGGTCATAGGCGCTTTTCAGCATCCGCTCACCCCCCGGCAGACCTCCATATACCGGCGGACGCACCCCAGCAGAGCCTGCCGAAGGCCCTTGGCGGTCCGATCCTCCCCGCTTTCATAGCGCACCGACACCGAGCCGATCGAAGCGGAGGTCACCTTCTCCGTCCGCTCCGCCAGCACCTCCGCCATGGCGCACACCGCCCTGGCCTCCCCCTCCGGGGAGGCCGTCACGGTATAGATCCTTTGAAAGCAGGCCAGCTCCTCCGCCGCCCGGAGGGCAAAGGTGCCGAACGCCTCTTCCGTCAGGGCGGTGCCGCCATAGACGGTCTGGTAAAATTCATACGTCACCTGCACAGCGGACCACCCATCCTTTCATCAGGCGCTGATGGGGATGTCTTTCAGGCAGGCGGCCTTCAAGGTGTTCTTCAGGGCCACACCGGCCACCAGCTCCACCTCGCCCTTCTTCACCGCCCCGGGGGCGTTCATGTCCGGCATATAAGCGCAGATCACCCCGGTGCCGTTGGGGCTGATGCCGTGGAAGCCGTCCAGGCCCAGGCCCGCGGCGTAGATCGCGGTCTTGCCGCTGGTGGTGCCGATCACGTCCTGGGTCTGGGTGCCGTCGAAGTACTTGCCCATGTCCAGCATCGGCACCCCGGCGTAGCTCTCCACCACCCGGCCGAAGTCGTCCTTCGTCCGCTCATAGTAACCCGCCCGCCGGGCCAGGGACCGCAGCTTCACCAGCATATCCCGGTTCATGAGCAGCACGGAAGCGCCGCCGTCCACGCTGGCCATCAGCGTGTCCATCCGATCCAGAAAAGCGTTGCAGTTGGTATCCATGTTGGCGGAGGTGGACAGGTCCACATCGCAGGTCATCTCGGAAGCGGACCCGGCCAGGAGCTTGCGCAGGCCGTCGAAGGTCCCGGTCACGAAGCCCGCGTCGGTGGCCTCGCCGGAGCCGTTGATCGCCAGATGGTGGAAGTAGTTGGCGGTGGCCTTGATCTTCTGCTCGGCCTGGAAGGCCAGCTCGTCCACCGCCCCGGAAGTGCCCTGGAGCACCCGGTCCACCTGGAATGCGCCGCCCATGATGATCGCGTTGGTGGTCTTCTTCTCCCGCTTGGCCTCCCCGGGGGTGTATTCGGCATTGATGCTTCTCACCCCCGCCGTGGCCGGGGTCTTGAGCTGCACATAACCGTAGGTCAGGGTGGACCCGCCGGTGCCGGGGCTGATACAGTTGTCAAAGGTCAGCAGATCCAGCAGCAGAGAGCTGCGCCGGAACATATCCACGATCTGCTGATCTACCTTGTCGGCCATGCCGACTTTCGCGTCCGCTAAAGTGATCGCCATCGATCCATTTCTCCTTTCAGATTAAAACATATCACTTCCAGCCGTAGCGCTCCCGAAGCGCCCCGGCCAGGCTCTCCGGCCGGTCCGAAGGAAGGGCCGGTCCGCCGGTGCCTCCGGCGTAGGGGGGCGGCGTCGCCCCGTCGTCGAACAGATACCCATGGTCCTTCCGCAGGGCCTCCAGCGCCGCCGGGATATCCCCGCCGGCCTGAAGGGCCTCCAGATCCAGCAAGGCGCAGACCGCCTTGACGCTTCGGCCTCCGGCCTTTTCGATGGCCCCTTCCAGGTCCTGCCGGAAGGCGCGCTCCGCCTGCTCCGCCAGGGCGGCATGGTAGCGCTCCTCCCAGTCCTTGGCCTGTTGGGCCAGGGCCTGGCTGTCCGCCTGCCGGTCCAGGGCCTCCTGGAGCCGCTGTTTCAGGTCCTCATAGTCGCTGTAGCCCTGCCGGACATTTTCGATGTCCCGGCCATTCTGGGCCATGATCGCGTCCACCACCTCCTTGGGAAGAGGCTGTCCCTCCACCCGGATCTGTTGCAAAAATTCCCGTTTCATCTCCGCTCCTTTCTCCGCTACGCTTTTTTACGGGGGTCGCCTCCCCTGCGGCCGGTGTTTTTACGCCCACCACGGCAAGATTCATCCTACAGGCATATACTCCCGGCGGATCTTCTCCCGGTCCGGGGCCGTCTGGCAGGGCAGGCCGTATACCTGAGCCAGATACCGCTCCGGCGCCAGGATCCCAGCCTCCACCTCCGAGAGCATCCTTTCCCGGTGCTGCTGCTGGTCGTGGAGGACCCCATTGCCCCAGTGGAGGCTGAACGTCCCCTCCGCCGCCCCGGGCAGACGGTAGAGCCTGCCCAGGATGGCGCACAGCCGCACCGCCTCCGCCACCCCATCGGCCCACATCCGCTGAAAGTCCATGATCGTCAGCGTGTACTCCCCTTCGGTGGAGGTGATCTCGGTGGCGGTCCGCTCCTGGGCCTCCACCTGGGACAGCAGCCCCCGCTTCAGCCCGATCAGGTTCTCCACGCTGCGCAGCAGCGCCTGTTCCCGGCTCAGATAGGACTGTTCCCGAAGCGCCGGGGAGAAGATCGAGATCCCCACGGTCTGAGGGTCCTCGTCCAGCCCCACGAAGGTGTCGTCCACCAGCCCTCTGCCCCCCAGTTCATCCCGGCGAAGCAGATCCGCGCTGACAACGATCCGGCTCTTGCCCCGCTGGAACTCCCCTTCCAGCAGCGCCATGTTTCGGTCGATGGTCCGGATCAGTCCCACCGCCGGGGCGTACACCGACACCCCGTCCCAAGACCCATCCACACAGTTGACCATGGGGGTCCGCAGGGCCACCAGGCCCACCGAGCCGATCGGCTCCCGGAAGGTGTAGCTGGGGGGCAGGTCGCTATACCGCTCCAAAGCGTCCAGAGCCACCTCCTGGCCCAGCGCGCCGTCGGTGTAGGAGCGGAAGAGCCGGTTCCCGATCGTCAGATACCCCTGCCGGTCCACGGTCCGCCGCTCCAGCAAGGTGTAGTAGAACTTCCCCTCCACCGTCCGCTCCACGCTGGCCATATCCGTCAGCCGGCCCTCCGGATCCCGGCCCAGCACCACCACCCCGGTCCGGGGGATGGTCATGAAGCGGAAGCCCTGGCCGGTGACCACCGGCTTGAGGTAGCTCTCCCCTCCGATCAGGGCCAGCTGCACGGCCTGGCATCCCTTCCGGCCCAGCCCTTCCAGCACCCGCCGGGTGAACGGATCCGGGCTTTCGGCCCGGTACTCGGCAAACACCGCCTGGGTCAGCTTCCGCACCACGGTGTAGCCGATCCGCTGGCAGGGATCTTCCTCCCGGGTGGCCTCCTGCCGGTAATACAGCCGGGACCACTCCCCGATCGCCTCTTTCATGGCCCGGGTGGTGATGTCCCCCGCCCCCAGCGCCTGCTGGACCATCTCCAGCTCAAAGCCCATTTCCTTCCTCCTTTCCGCGGATCTGGATCCGCCGTTGATGCTTTACCGCCCATTGCAGGCCCTCCACAAAGCTCTCCAACCGGGCCAGCTTTTCACGCAGCGCCTCGTTCTCCCGGATCAGGCTCTCCCGGACATACACCGGCAGCACCCGTTCCGCCAAATAGATCTTGAACCTTTTCATTCCTCCATCACCCTTCTGCCCATCACCGTGGCGCAAAAATATCGGATATCGTCCATGGCGTGGTCATGCTCCTTCACCACCCGGTCCTCCTCCCCCCGGTCGTCCCATCGGTACAGGCCGAACTCCCGGATCGCGTCGGCGCACCCGGCCCCGATCCGGATCTTCCCGCTTTGGAGCATGGCCGCCACCATGCGGATCCCGGTGAGGACCTCGTTGCGGGCCTTCCGCACCGGGAACCGGCCGTGCCGCCGGATACAGGCGATGAAGCTGGCGGCGGAGGGATCGACCACCACGCACTCGATCCGCCGGTCCCCGGCCAGCTCCTCCAGGGCCTGATAGTATTCTTCATCGGTCATCATCCGCTGCCGGTCCCGGCCGCTGTAGTAAAACTCCGCCGCCCGGACCGCCTTGCCCTTGTCCACACACCAAAGCCCGGCGGAGAATGGGTTCTGGGTACCGTAGTCGCAGGAGATGTACCACCTTCCCTGGTCAGGCACCTCCTTGACCACATGGCGCTCCGGGTCAAACTCATACACCAGCCCCTCGGCCATACACCATTGGCCCAGGATGTAGCGCCGGTAGAACGCCCCGGTGTACATCCGCTCATACCGCCGCCGGATCGCCGGGTCCAGGGACAGATTGTCCTCCATGGTAAAGTGCAGGTGGAGCATATTCCGCTCCCGGGCCTGACAGATCCACTCCTTGTAGAACCAATGTTCCGGCCCTGCCGGATTGCAGTTGAACCAGAGCCGGGACCCGGCCACGGAGCACCGGGCGCAGACCTGCTCCACGAAGCTGCGGGGCATCAGGGCCACCTCATCCATCAGCGCCCCGGCCAGGGTCACGCCCTGGACCTGCATATAGGCGCTCTCGTCCCTTCCGCCAAAGAGGAAGAAGGTGTTTTTCCGGCCCTGATACCGGATCTCCAAAGCGCTGTGGCTCCGTTTCTCCCGGATCTGGACCACGCCGCCCAGCCAGGCAGGCAGATCCATCACGATGTTCCGGCGGACCGCCTCCACGGTCTTGCCGCAGATGGCGAATTTCTCCCCCTGGAAGCAGGTCATGGCCCACAGCACGAACCCGTCCACCATGGCCAGGGTCTTGCCCGACCGGATCGCCCCGTCGCAGATGATCCCGTCCCGGTCCCGCAGATCCTTCCTTGCCCACCAGGTGGCCGCCAGGAGCTGCTTTTTACTCCAAGTCTGATACTTCATCCTCTTCCGAAAGTCCCTCCATCAGCCGCTCCAACAGATCGTTCTCTTCCACCTCCAAACTGCCCCGGCCGTCGAACATCCCCAAGTGCTTGCCCAACAGCTCCAGCGCCTTCAATTTGTCGTAATTGCTCACCGTCACCCCATACCTTCCGGCCTTGATCGACGCCGCCGCCCGGGCCTGGCCCTCCGGCCACGCCTGGGTAGGCAGGACCTCCACCTGGCCGTCCTCCGACACCCGGGTGTGGTCCGTGGCCTTGGCGAAGGCGATCGCCGCCAGTTCCCGGATCACCCGGTCCTGGGTCACTTCCGTCCGCCGGGCGCGCTCTTCCATGGCCCGGTCCACCGCCGCCGCCACCTCCGGCCGGGCCAGCAGCCGGCTGCCGGTGCTGCCCCGGTAGCCCGCCCGGACCGCCGCCTGGGTGGCGTTCAGGTCCACCAGATACTCCTGGACGAACCGCTCCTGCTTCTGGGACAGCCCCATGGCACCACCTCTTTTCCTTAGCCTATCTTAAGCCACGGCGGCCCTGTACACAATGTCCCCAAAGTGTCCTAGGACCGCTCGGTGCCAAACAGCGCCAGGGTCAGCCGATAGAGGATCTTATCCAGCCGCTTGTATACCGACCGCTTCTCCACCAGTTCCCACTCCGCCCGCAGGCTCTCGATCACATCCTCCTCCCGGTCCATGTACACCCGCCGGAGCACGTCCCGCTCCTCACGGGTCAATGCCGCCAGCCCCCGGTCCAGGAAGGCCACATACCCCCCGGCCATGTCCAGGTTCTGCTCCATCTGGAAGATCTCCATCCGCCGCTGCAGGGCCTGTCCCGGGGACCGATCTGCCTGCCGCCGGAGCCGGTCCAGCTCCAGGGGGATCGCCTCCAGCGCCGCCTTCTGCAGAGGGTAGTCCCGGAGCCGGTCCACCGTCCGCTCCTTCCACTTCTCCATCACATCCTCCTTCTAAGCAGTGCCATGCGAAGATCCCACCACCGTACATATTCCGGGCAGGGCAAATCGCACAGCTTCTCCAGCGAACACCCCGGGCACGGCCCTTCCTTCAGGAACTGCCGCTGCTCCTGGGGATGGTGGTATCGAAAGATCTGCCGGTCCGCCACCGTCCGGGCGTAGGCGTTGATCCACTTCTGCCGCACCAGATAGGCCGCCAGCCACCGGCACTTTCCCTTTTCACACTCCGGCCTGCCGCTGCACCGGGCCGGACACCCCAGCGCCCCGGATCTGGTCTTTTTCATCTACTCCTCCTCCCGGTCCAGCCGGTCCGCCCAACGGGAAAACCGGTCCCGGCACCGGCCGCAGCCGATCCCCACACCGCCAAAAGGCGCCAGCTCCAAATACTCCTCCGTGTCCACCAGCTCTCCGCAGCAGGCGCACCTGGGCCGCCGCCGCAGCCGCTCTTCCCAGGCCCGTTCCGCCGCCAGATCATACGCTTCCCCCATGGAACTGTCCCCTTTATCGTACCAAGGATCTGTTACCCTTGTTCCGGGGACAGCCCTAAGATCTGCCGGATCGCCTCCTGGAAGTGGGGGGCCTGCTTCTTGCCGGACAGGAGCTTGGACAGATAGGGATCGTCAAAATACATCCCCGTCCGTTCCCGGACCTGCCCCACCAGCCAGGCGCCGGTGTGTCCCTGCTCGATCAGGGCCTTCTTCACGTCCTTTCCAAATCGGGTGTGCTGTGCCATTTTTCTTCCTCCTCCAAAAGTCCTTGACTTTTACAGCAACTTGTAATATAATCCTGGTATACCAAGATATTGTTACAGAACGCTGTAATTTATAGTCCTATAGTATTCCTGTTGGACCAATTTGTCAAGACAAATTTTACTGTTTTCTGTAATTTCACATTTTGCATCAAAATGAGGTGGAGATCATGGCAGATCTGTATGATCGTATCGAGGAACTGGCAAAGGAGAAGGGGTTTCGGAACATGACCCAGCTATGCGCCCATGCCGGGGTGCCCCGGGCCACCATGACGGAGCTGAAGAAGGGCCGCAGTCAGGGCCTGTCCATGACCAACGCCCAGAAGCTGGCCACCGCCCTGGGCATCTCCCTGGACGCGGTCTACGGCCAGGGAGATCCCCGGCGGGTATCCGACGAAGACATCAAATTCGCCCTTTTCGGTGGGGACGGACCGATCACCGACGAGATGTACGAAGAGGTCCGCCGATTCGCCGCCTATGTAAAGGAGCGGGAACGAAAGAAGGAGTGACCTATGTACCCTGTACCGGACTTATACGCTTTGGCCCGGGAAAAGGATATCCAGGTGCTGGACTTTCCCATGCCCAGCAACGGCTCCATGTCGATCATGACCGAGGACGGCAAATGCTACATCGGCCTGGAACCGGCGGTGAAGGATGGAGCCGCCCGGGAGCGGGTCCACCTGAGCCATGAGCTGGGGCATTGTCTCACCGGCAGTTTTTACAGCATCCACACGGCGGTGGACAGCCGCCAGCGCCACGAGAACCGCGCGGACAAATGGGCGATCCACCGCCTGGTCCCCCTGGACCAGCTGGACGATGCCATCGCCCAGGGCCACACCGAGCTGTGGGACCTGGCGGATCACTTTGGCGTCACGGAAGCCCTGATCCGGAAGGCGGTGTGCCTGTATGTCCACGGCAACCTGGCCGACCAGCTCTATTTCTGACCCAGCCAAATTCTTTTCCCTGGCGAAAAGAAAAAGCTTGACATCTGATGGATATGTGTTATAATTCTTACTGTTCCACGGAGGCTTAGCTCAGCTGGTTAGAGCGCATGCTTCACACGCATGAGGTCACAGGTTCGAGTCCCGTAGTCTCCACCAA
>CALXFQ010000042.1 GCA_944387625.1 uncultured Oscillospiraceae bacterium | reverse complement strand
TGGTCGGAGTGTCGGGATTCGAACCCGAGGCCTCTTGGACCCGAACCAAGCGCGATACCAAACTTCGCCACACCCCGATAGCCAAGTCATTATAATGAAAAATTTCCCGATTGTCAACCCCCAGTTGGGCATAAGATTCAAAAATATGGAGCCGTCCCATCGGACGGCTCCATATGGCAAATATCACAGCTTTTTCAGGGCGGCTTCGCTCTGCTCCAGCTGGGCGATCAGGTCCTTGGTCTTGGCGACCTTCTCCCGCTCGGCGTTGACCACCGCCTCCGGGGCCCGTGAAACGAAGCGCTCATTGGCAAGCTTCCCTTCCACCGAGGCCAGGAACTTCCGGGCGTTTTCCAGCTCCTTGGAGATCCGGGCGATCTCCTTGGATACGTCCACCAGCTGTCCCAGCGGGATATACAGCTTGGCATCGGCGGTAGTGATGGTCACCATGCCGTCCAGGTCCGCCGGTTCCGTATCCAGCAGAGTCACCCGATCGGCGTAGGCCAGCCGCTGGAGGAAGCCGTCGCCCTCTTGGAAGATCTCCTTCTTGGAGGTCAGGACGAACAGGGCCGCCTTCTTGCTGGGAGGCACGTTCATCTCGGTCCGGCGGGCGCGGATCCCACGGATCGCCGCCATGACCGACTCCATGGTGCCCTCCTCGGCTTTGAAGTCCAGCTCAGCGTGCTGTTGGGGCCACCGGGCCACGATCAGGGCCTCTCCCTCGTGGGGGATGGACTGCCAGATCTGCTCGGTGATAAAGGGCATGAACGGATGCAGAAGCCGCAGCATCTGATCCAGGACATACACCAGCACCTGCAAGGCGGTCTGCTTCCGGGCCGGGTCCTCGGCGTACAGCCGGGCCTTGGTCAGCTCGATATACCAGTCGCAGTAGGTGTCCCAGATGAGATCATAGATCTTCTGGATGGCCACGCCCAGTTCATAGCGCTCCATATTCTCGGTGACTTCCCCGATCAGGCTGTTCAGCTTGGAGAGCACCCACTTATCCGCGATCTCCAGATCGTCCAGGGCGGGCAGCGCATTTTTCGTATCCTCCCCCAGATTCATCAGCACATAGCGTGAGGCGTTCCAGAGCTTGTTGGCGAAGTTCCGCATGGCCTCACACCGCTCCACATAGAAGCGCATATCGTTTCCGGGAGAGTTGCCGGTGACCATGTTCATCCGCAGGGCGTCACAGCCGTACTTTTCGATCATCTCCAGCGGATCGATGCCGTTGCCCAGGGACTTGGACATTTTCCGGCCCTTGTCGTCCCGGACCAGGCCATGGATCAGCACGGTGTGGAAGGGGGCCTTGCCGGTATGCTCCAGGCCGGAGAAGATCATTCTGGCTACCCAGAAGAAGATGATGTCATAGCCGGTGACCAGCACATCGGTGGGATAGAACTTCTTCAGGTCCTGAGTATCCTCCGGCCAGCCCAGGGTCTCGAAGGGCCACAAAGCGGAGGAGAACCAGGTGTCCAGCACGTCAGGATCGCGCTGGATGTGGGTGCTGCCGCACTTCTCACACTTGCAGGCGTCCTCCCGGGACACGGTGATATGGCCGCAGTCGGCGCAGGTCCAGGCAGGGATCTGGTGGCCCCACCAAAGCTGCCGGGAGATGCACCAATCCCGGACATTTTCCATCCAGTTCAGGTAGGTCTTGCTGAATCGGTCCGGCACGAACCGGGTCTGGCCCTCTTTGACCACCCCGATCGCCGCTTCCGCCAGGGGCTTCATCTTCACGAACCACTGGGCAGAGATGATCGGCTCCACATCGTTGTGGCAGCGGTAGCAGGTGCCTACATTGTGGCTGTGGTCCTCGATCCGGACCAGGTAGCCCTGCCCCTGAAGATCCTGGACGATCTGCTTTCTGGCCTCGTACCGGTCCAGGCCCTGGTACTTGCCGCCCAGCTCGTTGACCTTGCCGTTGTCGTCCAGCACCCGGATGATCTCCAGGTCATGCCGCAGGCCCACTTCAAAGTCGTTGGGGTCGTGGGCGGGGGTCATCTTCACACAGCCGGTGCCGAACTCCATCTCCGCGTAATCATCCGCCACCACCGGGATCTGCCGGTCTACCAGAGGCAAGATCACCTTCTTGCCGATGATGCTGTGATACCGCTCATCGTTGGGGTTGACGCACACGCCGGTGTCGCCCAGCATGGTCTCCGGCCGGGTGGTGGCAACCACCACTTCCCCGGAGCCGTCGGCCAGGGGGTAGCGGATGTGCCACAGGTGGCCGGGCTTGTCCACATACTCCACTTCCGCGTCGGACAGCGCGGTGACGCAGTGGGGACACCAGTTGATGATCCGGCTGCCCTTGTAGATCAGGCCCTTTTCATACAGGGAAACAAAGACCTCCCGGACCGCCTTGGAGCACCCTTCGTCCATGGTGAACCGGGACCGATCCCAGTCACAGGAAGCGCCCAGCTTCTTCTGCTGCTCCACGATCCTGTTGCCATACTTGTGCTTCCAGTCCCAGACACGCTCCAGGAACTTCTCCCGGCCCAGGTCGTAGCGGGTCAGTCCTTCCTTGCGCAGCTCTTCCTCCACCTTGATCTGGGTGGCGATGCCGGCATGATCCACCCCCGGGACCCACAGGGCGTCATACCCCTGCATCCGCTTGAACCGGATCAGGGTATCCTGCAAGGTCGCATCCATGGCGTGGCCCATATGGAGCTGGCCGGTGACATTGGGCGGAGGCATGACGATGGTGAAGGGCTTGGCGCCCTCCTTCCCCTGAGGCTTGAAGTAGCCTCCCTCCTGCCACATCTTATAGATCTCGTTCTCCACCTGCTGTGGCTCATAGACCTTCGGCAGTTCTCTAGACATAATACACGCTCCTTTTTAAAATAAAGAACGCCCTGAGGAGATCTCCTCAGGGCGAAAATCGACTTTCCGCGGTACCACCTGGATTCCCGAAAACGGGCGCTCAAACGCTGTAACGGGCCGACCCGGTCTCCCCTACTGCTCTTTCAGGGAAACAGCTCCGGGGCGACCATCCGCTCTTGACCCTGCGTCCTCGCACCCACCGGACGCTCTCTGAAGGGATTGGAGGCGGAACCTCCCCATCTGCGCTTTCTGGGATAAAAAATACCACACAATTTACAAACTGTCAAGCCCGACCATTCATTCTTGACTAGATCTGGTCCCAAGGGTATAATGTAGGAAATTATCTGTTTGACAGGAGATGAGATCATGAAGCTATCCCTCGTGGTCCCCTGCTACAATGAAGCGGGAAATGTGGCCGCCTTCCAGGCGGCGGTGATCGAAGCCTTCCGGGACTGCGGATACGACTATGAGATCGTTTTCGTCAACGACGGCAGCCGGGATGCCACGCTCCACAATCTGAAAAAGCTCCACCAGGCGCAGGAGTGCCCGGTGAAGGTGATCTCCTTCTCCCGGAACTTCGGCAAGGAGAGTGGGATCTACGCCGGAATGGAACACGCCAGCGGAGAATATATCTGCCTGATCGACGCGGACCTCCAGCAGCAGCCCGGGATCGTCCGGGATATGGTCCGCCTTCTGGACGAGAAGCCGGAGGTGGATGTGGTAGCCGCCTATCAGGACCGGCGGGGAGAAGGCACGGTCCTCTCTTTCTTCAAAAAATGCTTCTACGGGCTGATCAACCACCTGTCGGATGTGAGCCTTCACGCCGACGCCAGCGACTTTCGGACCTTTCGCCGCAGCGTCCGGGACAGTCTGCTGGAACTTGGGGAGTATCATCGCTTCTCCAAGGGCTTGTTCGCCTGGGTGGGCTACGAAACGGAGTACATCCCTTATGTCGCCTGTAAACGCCACTCCGGCAAGAGCAAATGGAGCTTTCGGAAGCTGCTGAACTACGCCATCGAGGGGATCGTAGGCTTTTCCACTAAGCCCCTGCGCTATTCCATCTATCTTGGGATCCTCACCGCGCTGGCGGCGGTGCTGTATATGGTGCTGGTGATCGTGGAGAAGCTGGCCTGGGGGATCGACATCCCCGGCTATGCCACGGTGATCGTGCTGATCCTGCTCCTGGGGAGCATCCAACTGTTCTGCATCGGGATCATCGGCGAATATGTAGGCCGGACCTTCGAGCAGAGCAAGGACCGGCCGGTGTATGTTGCCAAGGAGATCCTCACCTACGAGGAATGATAAAAGGAGCTGCCCTTTCAAGGCAGCTCCTTTTAGACTGTCGAAAACCCCTTCAGGGCTTTTCGACAAAGGAGTTGCAGTCTGCCGCGCGCATGATCTGCACGCCTTTGGCGTACAGATCCCACACTTGCAGCCTGTAAGGAATTTTCCGTCAGGTACACGCCCTGACGGAAAATGCTTAAAATTCATTTGCCGTCTGATGACGGCAAACTCTGCGAGGCTTTTGGGATATGCTGAAAGGAGCCGCCTTTCAAGGCAGCTCCTTTGCTTTTTATCCTTAGTCCTTCTTGCCCTTGGCGGCCTTCTTGGCGGCAGCGGCCTGGGCCTTCTCCTCGTCGGCCTTGGCCTTGGCTTCCTTGGCCCGCTCGTTGGCAGAGTCGTTGGTGGACAGCGCCCACTTCATGAACTCGATACGGACCTGATCGGCGCCGGTCTCGATCACGAACTTCTCGTCCTTCACGTTCACCACAGTGCCGGTGATGCCGCCGATGGTGGTGATCTTATCGCCTACCTTCATGTTGGCACGCATCTGCTCGGCTTCCTTCTTCCGCTTGTTCTCGGGGCGGATCATCAGGAAGTACATGATGCCCAGCATGGCAACGATCATGATCATGGTGGTCATCATGCCGGAGGCGTTGCCGGCAGTTTCAGTCAGGAAATTCAGCATGGAAAGAAAACTCCTTTTCGTTTGTTCATCGGTATTGATTATATCATCAGATCCACAAAAAGCAAGAAGAAAATCAAAGCCTTCTGCTCAATTTTGCAGAATATTCATTTCTGAAAGCCTGGAACCGGCCCTCGTCCAGGGCCTGGCGGATCTTTTCCATCAGTTTATTATAAAAATACAGATTATGCATCACGCTCAGGCGCATGGCCAGCATCTCCTCCGCCACGAACAGATGCCGGATATAGGCCCGGCTGTACCGGCGGCACACCGGGCAGTCACAGTCAGGGTCGATGGGCTGGGTATCCGTGGCGTACTTGGCATTTTTCAGGTTGATATACCCCTCCCAGGTGAACAGCCGGGCGTGCCGGGCATTCCGGGCGGGCATGACACAGTCGAAAAAGTCCACCCCCCGGGCCACCGCCTCGATGATGTTGGTGGGGGTCCCTACGCCCATAAGATAGCGGGTCTTCTCCCTGGGCATATGCGGCTCCACCGCCTCGATGATATCGTACATCTCCTGGGCGGTCTCCCCCACCGCCAGGCCGCCGATGGCGTAACCCGGCAGATCAAGCTCGGCGATCCGGCGCATATGCTCCACACGGATGTCCGGGTAGGTGCCGCCCTGGTTGATGCCCCAGAGCATCTGCTGGGGATTTACCGTGTCCGGCAACCCATTCAGCCGGGCGTTCTCGGCCTTGCACCGTTCCAGCCAGCGGAAGGTCCGATCCACGCTTTTTTGCACATAGTCCCGGGGGGCAGGGTTTTCGATGCACTCGTCAAAGGCCATGCAGATGTCACTGCCCAGGTTGGACTGGATCTGCATGCTCTCCTCCGGCCCCATGAAGATCTTCCGGCCGTCGATGTGGGAGGAAAAGTACACGCCCTCCTCCCGGATCTTCCGCAGGCCGGCCAGGCTGAACACCTGGAAGCCGCCGGAGTCGGTGAGGACCGGGCCGTCCCAGGTCATGAACTTATGCAATCCCCCGCACTGCTTTACCAGCTTGTCGCCAGGGCGCAGGTGCAGATGGTAGGTGTTGGACAGCTCCACCTGACAGCCGATGTCCTTCAGATCCCTGGCGCTGAGAGCGCCCTTGATGGCCCCCTGGGTGCCTACGTTCATGAACACCGGGGTCTGGACCGTGCCATGGGCGCAGGTAAACACACCACGCCGGGCAGTTCCTTCCGTTTTTAAAAGCTCAAACATTCCATTACCTCTGATATGACCGTAATGGCCCTATTTTACCAGATCCGGCAGGAAAACACAAGACCAAAACCCTTGACAAATCCACGGATCTTTGCTAGGATATCAGACATAAATACAACGCTTTGATGGGATGAAGTAAGCGCCCACGTTCCTCCAGAGAGTCCCCGGTTGGTGCGAGGGGATAGGGACACACGCCGAAATACCTCCCGGAGCGGCATCCTTGAACCTTTAGTAGAGGATGACGGGTACGCCCGACACAGCGGACGGTGTTGTCAGACACTATGAGGGCATGGCCCGTGAGGGGATGCCGAACCAGAGGTGGTACCGCGTATTTTACGCCCTCTGTCCGAAAGGACGGAGGGCGTTTTTGATTTAAACTATCATGAGGAGGAACACCCAATGAAACTATATGACGAGCTGGTGGCCCGTGGCCTGATCGCCCAGGTCACCAACGAAGAAGAGATCCGGGAGATGATCGACAACGGCAAGGCCACCTTCTACATCGGCTTTGACCCCACCGCCGACTCTCTCCATGTGGGCCACTTCATGGCGCTGTGCCTGATGAAGCGTCTGCAGATGGCCGGCAACAAGCCCATCGCCCTGATCGGCGGCGGCACCGCCATGATCGGCGACCCCTCCGGCCGGACGGATATGCGGTCCATGATGACCAAGGAGATCATCGACCACAACAGCGCCTGCTTTAAAAAGCAGATGGAGCGGTTCATCGAGTTCGGTGAAGGCAAGGCCCAGATGGTCAACAACGCCGACTGGCTGCTGGGGCTGAACTATGTGGATGTGCTCCGGGAGGTGGGCGCCTGCTTCTCCGTGAACAATATGCTCCGGGCGGAGTGCTACAAACAGCGGATGGAAAAGGGCCTGTCCTTCCTGGAATTCAACTACATGATCATGCAGTCCTACGACTTCTACTACCTGTTCCAGAAGTACGGCTGCAATATGCAGTTCGGCGGCAACGACCAGTGGAGCAATATGCTCGGCGGCACCGAGCTGATCCGGAAGAAGCTGGGCCAGGACGCCCACGCCATGACCATCACCTTGCTCCTGAACTCCGAGGGCAAGAAGATGGGCAAGACCGCCAAGGGCGCCGTGTGGCTGGATCCCAACAAGACCAGCCCCTTCGACTTCTACCAGTACTGGCGGAACGTCGAGGACAGCGACGTGCTCAAGTGCATCCGTATGCTGACCTTCCTGCCTCTGGAGCAGATCGATGAGATGGACTCCTGGAAGGACGCCAAGCTCAATGAGGCCAAGCAGATCCTGGCCTTCGAGCTGACCAAGCTGGTCCACGGCGAAGAAGAGGCCCTGAATGCCCAGGCCGCCGCCAAAGCCTTGTTCTCCGGCGGCGGGGACGATGCCAATATGCCCACCACCCAGATCACGGCTGACAAGTTGGTGGACGGCAAGATCGGCATTTTGAACCTGATGGTCACCTGCGGCCTGGCCCCCTCCAACAAGCAGGCCCGGCTTTTGGTGGAGCAGGGCGGCGTGCTGGTCAACGACGAGAAGGTCCCCTCCCCCCAGTTCACCGTGACGGAAGAGATGCTCAAAGCCGGTGTGAAGATCCGGAAGGGCAAGAAGATCTTCCATAAAGCCATCCTTGGCTGATACGATCCGCCGCCCTTTCGGGCGGGCCCTTGGCGCTCTCCCACAGAGAGCGCCTCGACCTTCCACCAGCCCACTTGGCTCTCCCTTTGGGGGTGAGCGAAGCGAAGTCGCGGTAGTCAATGACGGTCCAGTGGACCGTCAGAGCCGCGACCGGGCGCGCCGCAGCGCGCTGGCACGGACCCGCAGGGGCCGTGACTGAGAGGGTAGCGGCCTAGCGCAATTGAGGAACGCTATACAAAAGAAATAGCGTGAGCACCCTCTCCGTCAGGCCGTTCGGCCTGACACCTCTCCCATAGGGAGAGGCAAGTGGGTGGGCAAAATGTTGGGGCTTGGCACATAAAGTCCCGATGGGGTTTGGGGACAGCCTACCGCCGCCCGAAAGGGCGGCGGTCTTTTATCTTCGGAAATAGTCCTCCAGTTGCTTTTGATGCTCCCGGCTCAGGCCTGTCAGGGGCAGGCGGCAGCCGCCGCAGTCCAGGCCGATGCACTTCATGGCCGCCTTCACCGGGATGGGATTGGCTTCGCAGAACAGCAGCTCCACCAGGTGCTGGAGCTGCTGCTGGAGCGCCGCCGCGGTATCCAGGTCCCCTGCCAGCGCCGCCTGGGCCATGGCCTGCGTTTCCTCCGGCAGGATGTTGGACAGGACCGAGATCGCCCCCTTGGCTCCCAGGGCGATCGACGGGACGATCAGCTCGTCACAGCCGGTCCACACGGCAAATCCCGGACATTGGCGGCAGAGCCTGGTGACCTTGACCACATCTGAAGACGCCTCCTTGATGCCCACCATATTGCAGATCGAAGAGAGCCTGCGGCAGGTGGATACAGGCAGGTCCACCCCGGTGCGGCCTGGAACATTGTAGGCGATCACCGGTATGGACACGGTATGCGCGATGGTCATATAGTGGGCCAAAAGCCCCTCCGGCGTAGGCTTGTTGTAATAGGGCGTGACCACCAACAGGGCATCCACACCGATCTGCTCCGCGGCGGCGCTGAGGTAAGCGGTGTGCGATGTAGAATTGGAGCCGGTCCCGGCGATGATCAAACAGCTGCTGCCCACATAGGCTTTGGCCCGCCGGAACAGCTCCAGTTTTTCCTCATCCGTCAATGTAGGCGACTCGCCGGTGGTGCCGCAGATCACCACCGCCCCGATCCCGGCATCGATCTGTCGGCGAAGCAGCTGTTCCAGCATGGGATAGTTCACTTGATCGTCTAAAAACGGCGTGACCAGGGCGGTACAGACCCCGGTAAACAATGGTCCTTCCATAAGCATCCCTCCGTGCCAATGTATGACACGGAGGGCGATTTTGCTTATTGCGGTCTTTTCATTTTATCGGCAACGGATGGATACAGGGAAAGGTCCGTATGAGGGATGAACTTGGCCGCCTGCATCCGCACCAGAAAATCCGGCACAGAGGCGAATTGGACGCAGTACAGCTCCCGGCTCAGCTTCCGTACCTCCTTCAGCCGCGCCCGGTCCAGGAGCAGAAGCCTGGCGCCCTCCAAAGAAGTGTTGTCGATGGCTGTGAATCTGCTGTGTTCCAGGTCTGGGAACATCCCGATGGTGATCGCCGAGCCCAGGTCCGAATGGGCGGAAAAGGCCCCGGAAAGGTAGCAGTGGTCCAGGTCCTCCAGGGTACAGCCTGCCATCTCCAGGATGCAGTCTACCATGGTATGGGCAGCGGCTTTCGTGTCCAGGTATTGGTAGATATCCGACTGGGCGAAAAACAGCGGCGCTCCTGTTGCCGACTCCGCCTCGGTGGCATAGACGGCGGCGTACTGTCCCTCCTCCGGCAGATATCGGATCAGATCCGATGCCTGGGGGTCCAGCGCTCCTGATGACGAGATCCATCTGTTCAAATACATCTGTGCCAGCAGGTCGATGATCCCCGAGCCGCAGATCCCCACCGGGGGCTTGCCGTCGATGGTGGTAAAGGACAAGTCACGCCCTTCGATCCGGACCGTGTCGATGGCCCCGGGGGCGGCCCGCATACCGTAGCGGCTGATATAGCCCTCCAGCGCCGGTCCGGCAGCGCCGGCGCCGGCGATCATCCACTCGCTGTTTCCTACGACAAGTTCCCCGTTGGTGCCGATGTCAAAGAACAGTGCCGTCTTCTCCCGGCGGTGGACCCCAACCTTTAAAAGGCCGCTGACGATATCGCCGCCGATATAGTTGGAGGCGGAGGGGATGATGTAGACCATCCCGGAAAGATCCAGCCCCAGCTCATGGCCCCAGAGCCAGCCCGGATCCGTGGTCACCGGGGCAAAAGGAGCGGCAAACACCGTCCAGGCGTTCAGCCCCAGGAGGAAATGGATCATGGTGGTGTTGCCGGAGAGGATCATCACCGGGCATTTCCCGGCAGGGACCCCGGTGCTTTCAGTGAGCCGCTCCAGCAGGCGCTGAAAGGTCTCCACGGTGGCCCTTTGCAGATCCAATACATGAGCGGCATCTTCCAAAGAATAGGTGATCCGGGACAGGATATCCGTACCATAGGCGCACTGCCGGTTCACTTCCTTGGCCTGATCGATCACCACGCCGGAGGTCATATCCACCAGCTCCATGACCACGGTGGTAGAGCCAAGGTCCACCGCCAAGCCATAGTGATGAGCACGCATATCCCCCGGCTCTACGTCCACCATCACCCAGTCCTGTTCCCGGAAGACCAAGGTGGCGGTGATCTGAAAGCCCTGGTCCCGGCACATCGGATACAGCCGCCGCACGATGTGCAGTGGGACCGTCACCGGCTCAAATCCCCGGGCCACCAGAGCGTCCTGGATCCGAAGCTGGTCGCTGACCGAGTCCTGGTCGGTGGGCATATCCAATTGAAGAAATACTTTTTCGCTGAAGTTCCCCATCTCGTACCCCCTCTCATTTTGCTCATCATATCACCTGAGGGCCAGGGTGTCAAATGATATTAAAATCCGGGCAGAGGCGATCGGGCGGTTGAAATCGCCTTGAAGTGTTGCTATAATACCAAAGAATGCTCTATAGATAAGGACGAATGATATGAAGACCCATGATTTTTGGTATGACCTTCCGGAAGAGCTGATCGCCCAGACCCCTCTGGAGCGACGGGACAGCTCCCGGCTGTGTGTGCTGGACAAGGCCACCGGGCAGGTGACCCACCGGCACTTTTATGACATCATCGACTATCTCCACCCGGGGGATACGCTGGTGATGAACGACTCCCGGGTCCTCCCTGCCCGGCTGCTGGGCCACCGGCCCACCGGCGGCGCTGTGGAGGTGCTGCTGCTGCGGGACCTGGGGGACAAAAAATGGGAGTGCCTGTGCAAACCCGGCCGGAAAATGAAAGAAGGCGACCAGGTGCTCTTCGGAAACGGAGAACTGACCGCCGTGGTGGATCATGTCCAGGAGGACGGCAACCGAATCGTTCGGTTCCAATATGAGGGCATCTTCCTGGAGGTGTTGGAGCGGCTGGGCAAAATGCCCCTGCCCCCCTACATCAAAGAGGAGCTTCAGGACCAGGAGCGGTATCAGACCGTGTACTCCCGGGAGGTAGGATCTGCCGCCGCGCCCACCGCTGGCCTGCACTTCACCAACGAACTGCTGGACAAGATCCGGGCCAAGGGAGTCGCCACCGCCTTCGTCACCCTCCATGTAGGGCTGGGGACCTTCCGGCCGGTGAAGGCGGAGGAGATCTCCGACCATCATATGCACGCGGAGCTGTGCCAGATCAGCCAGGAAACGGCAGACATCCTCAACCATACCCGGCTCAGCGGCGGTCGGATCGTGTGTGTAGGCACCACCTCCTGCCGGACCTTGGAGAGCCTGGTCGACGAAGATGGCACGTTCCGCCCCAAGTCCAAATGGACGGAGATCTTCATCTATCCGGGCTACCAATTCAAGGCCATGGACGCCCTGATCACCAATTTCCACCTGCCGGAGAGCACCCTGGTGATGCTGGTCTCCGCCTTTGCCGGGAGAGAACACGTGCTCAACGCCTATAACGAGGCGGTGCGGGAGCGCTATCGGTTCTTCTCTTTTGGAGATGCCATGGCGATCATGTGAACACCAGAAAGCTTAGGGAAGCTCTGAATAAACAGCTTTCATTCTGCTCTTGATCAAAATATAGGTCACTTTTTGCGTGATTAAGGAAT
>CALXFQ010000041.1 GCA_944387625.1 uncultured Oscillospiraceae bacterium | reverse complement strand
CGCCACCCTCTCAGTCACAGGGCTTTCAGCCCTGTGCCGGCTCTCCCAAAGGGAGAGCCAAGTGGGTCGGCGGAAGGACGGGGCAGGCTTGCTTTATGGTGTGTGATATAGCTATGTAAACAGCTGCATAAAATGGAGGATGATGATCTCCTGCCGGGGCGTCGCGGCGGCGGCCGTGGGACTGGGCGCGGGATATCGCCCCTGGTTTTCGTAGGAACGGACGAGATCACCCTGGAAAAGCCGCCGTTTTCGTCATGCTTCTGGCAGAATGAACAAAAATGCAAGATACGTGAATGATCGTTATTGACTTATGAGGGGTTTTGGTATACAATCCCTCCTATAGAAGACAGGTGTTCTCCTGGAAAGGATACCTCTCCTGTGGGTGTCTGCCTGGTGGCGACTGTCTGGGAGCCGTGTATACAACAGAGCGCGTTTGACGCAGATCTGTGGTATAAAAGGAAATCTGAAAGAAAATGGAGGAAATAGTATGAACATGAAGAAGCTTCTGTCCCTGACTCTGGCGCTCGTCATGCTCCTGGGCCTGTTTGCTGGCTGCGCGCCGGCGGACCCCGACGACACTACCGGGTCGACTGGCACCACCGATCCCACGGAACCTGAGATCAAGGGCAAGGTCGTTATGGGCAACGTTACCGAGCTGTCCGGCGACTTCCGCTTCCCCGGCTGGGGCGGCAGCTCTGCCGGCGCGTCCGACCAGGACATCAACGGCCTGACCGTTGGCTACTCCACCATGGAGACCAACCAGGACGGCGTTTATGTCTGGAACGAGACCGCTGTCAAGTCCCACACCGAGGAAGAAGATGCTGACGGCAACCTGGTCATCACCATCACCCTCAACGAGGGCCTGACCTTCAGCGATGGCAGCCCCATCACCGCCGCCAACTACATCGTTTCCACTCTGGCCCTTGGTTCTCCCGTTGCTACCAGCGCGGACCACCCGGGCAACTCCGGCCAGACCATCGTGGGCTTTGATGCCTACAACGCCTACACCGGCGAAGAAGCGGAAGGCACCAGCAAGGAGTTCTCCGGTATCCGTCTGATCGACGAGTACACCTTCTCCATGACCATCAACGCCGCCGCGGGCTACTATCCCTACTACTATGCCGAGACCTACGGCGCCGTTTCCCCGGTCTCCGTGGAGATGATGCTGGGCACCGACTGCACCGTCAAGGACGACGGCAACGGCGCTTACATCGACGGCCCCTGGTACGAGAAGGCTGAGGACGGCACCTACGTCAAGGGCGCCCAGCTGAAGAAGGCTCGTTATGACGTCACCGAGTATCCCTTCTCCGGCCCGTACGTGATCGAGGAGTGGGACGAGTCCACCAAGCAGTGCACCCTGAAGATCAACCCCGAGTTCAAGGGCAACTTCGAGGGCCAGACCCCCTACATTGAAACTGTGGTCTACGTGAAGCTGGTCGAAGAGACCCAGCTGGACCAGTTCAAGACCGGTCAGGTGGATATCCTCGCCGGCATCACCGGCGGCGACGAGACCCGTGCCGCTCTGGCTGTGGTGGACGGGAGCAACGGCAAGTACGCCGAGACCCACTACCAGCGCGCCGGCTACGGCAAGCTGCAGTTCGAGTGTGACTTCGGTCCCACCATGTTCGCTTCCGTCCGTCAGGCGGTGGCTTACGTCCTGGATACCGCTGAGTTCGCCAATGCCTTCACCGGCGGCTACGGCGCCGTGGTCTACGGTCCTTACTCCCCGGACTTCGCCATGTATCAGGCGGTCAAGTACGACATCGAGCTGATCGACTACAGCTTCTCCCTTGAGAACGCCAAGCAGGTCCTGATCGATGACGGCTGGATCTACAACTCCAAGGGCGAGCCCTATGTGGAAGGCCAGACCGGCGTGGACGCTGTCCGCTACAAGAAGCTGACCGCTGAGGAAGCCACCGATGTCAACATCAACTACGCCTCCGTGGAGAACACCGACGGCGTGGTGTACAAGACCGTGAAGGTCGGCGACGACTACTATATGCCCCTGGTGATCAACTGGTTCGGCACCGAGGACAACAGCGTTACCGAAATGGTGGCTGCCCGTCTGGTCAACACCGAGAACGTTGCCTCCCTGGGCATGGTGGTGCGTAACTCCATCGGCGACTTCACCAAGCTGCTGGGCGAGATCTACCGTGAGGCCAGCTACGGCTACAGCGGCACCCCCACCTATGGTATGTTCAACCTGGCCACCGGCTGGAACAGCTCTGTTTACGACTACTCCTGGAACTGGTCGCTGGATCCCGCTTACTTCGCCTGGTCCGCCAACAAGCTCTACGACGAGTACGACAAGGCCTTCCCCTACTTCGCGGAGGATGGCAGCCACGAGAAGCTGAGCTATGAGGACGCGGTCGCCGCTTCCGGCGATAAGCTGGGCATGGATTACCTGTCCATGGCGATGGTCTACGACGCGACCACCGAGGAAGAGTACAACAAGTGGTGGCAGGCTTACATCGAGAGATGGAACGAGCTCATGCCCGACATCCCCCTGTACTCCAACTACTACTTCGATGTTTACAACGCTAAGATCCAGAACTTTGAGACTGGTCCCTTCTGGGGTCCGGCAGACGCGATTCTGTACTGCTACGTTACTGAGTGATCGCTTCTCTCCATTTGGCGTAAAAACATAAGTTCCCCATTGAGGGGGCAACCGAACACGGCTGCCCCCTCAGCATTTTTGAGAATCCAAAGAGAGGCTGAGCTTAGCCAAAGAAGAAGGAGCGATACAAATGGCAAAGTATGTTCTCAAGAGATTGGGATATGTGTTCGTGGTGTTCATGATCTTGTCCCTTCTCATGTATCTTGTTTATTCCATGATTCCATTTGACAGAGCTCGGGCCGAAGTCGAAAACTACAGACAGGCGTTTAAGAACGAACCGGAAAAACTGGAAGAGCTCTACCAACAAAAGCGGATAGAGATGGGCCTGGACCAGAATGTTTTTGTCCGCTATTTAGGATGGCTCGGTGTGGTACCGATCAACGGGACTTACCAAGGCATCCTGCAAGGCGACTTCGGCTACAGCTACGAGTATGACCGGCCTGTGGTCGAGGTCCTGGAGGAACCGATGAAGAATACCATCTTCATCAACATCTTCTCTACCATCATCGCCCTGGCGATCACCATCCCCCTGGGCATCTACTGTGCCTGCCATCGTGGCAGCAAACGAGATTCCTTTGTACAAACCGCGACGATCATCGGCTACAGCGTTCCCACGTTCATCGTGGCGATCGTGTTCATTTGGCTGTTTGGTGTGCAGCTGCAATGGTTCCCTGTATCCGGCATGAAGGAAGCCGGCTCCACCGCCACCGGTATGGCGGCGTTTTTGGAGCGTTTGTACTATATGGGGCTTCCCCTGATCGTTATGACCTTCTCCTCTCTTGGCGGCATGACCCGGTATGTCCGTGCTTCCATGACGGAGGCGCTGAGCCTGGACTGCATCCGCACCGCCCGGGCCAAGGGCCTGCGGGAGAAAGTGGTCATTTACAGCCACGCCTGGAGAAACGCGCTGCTGCCCATCATCAATCTGGTGATCGGCTGGTTCCTGGGCATCTTCTCCGGCTCTATCATGATCGAAAATATCTTCGGCCTGAACGGTATGGGCCGGGTGTATATCCAGTCGCTGAACAATAAGGATTTTGAAGTTGTCCTGCTGCTGCAGATGTTCTATGTGATCATCGGCTTGCTGGGCAACCTGGTCACGGACTTGGCCTATGGTTTGGCTGATCCCCGTGTTCGTGTGGATAAGTAATGAGGGGGTAAGCAAATGCGTTCCAAAGAAAATAAGACCAAGCGTCCCTCTACCTTTTCTATGGTCCTGCGCCAGCTTTTCTTCGGCGCCAGAGCCAATAAAGAAGAATATGACGTAGAAAATGAGCGATACGACAGCCCCTCTGTCCTGGCGGTGAAGGCATTCTTTCGGAAGCCCACAGCGGTGATCGCCCTGATCGTGCTGATCCTTATGCTGCTGGTGAGCTTCGTTGGCCCGATCTTCATGCCGATCGATCTGAGCTATACCGAGGTGCTCCACCAGAACCTGGCTCCGGGCCTGAACATGATGAGCCTGCCCAGCCAGATGAAGGAGGATCCCCGTTCCATCTCCAGCATGGGCTCGTTCTCCCTGGGCGTGGACAGCAATGGTGACATCTACACCTGGGGCCAGTACCAGTGCTTCGACGAGGCCAAGAACGTTCTGAACATCCCCCAGGAAGTGCAGGACGCCAACATCGTCATGGCCGCCGCCGGCACGGACCACTGCGTCGCCATCGGCGATGACGGCACGGTCTATGCCTGGGGCGAGTATGACAACGCCCAGTACGGCCGGGACGGCCGTCTGCTGGGCGAGTATCCCCAGCCCGATGAGCTGATCGACGGGAAGATCGATGTGGACAACATCGCCCAGCTGATCTGCGGCGACCAGATGACCGCCATCTTGATGAAGGACGGCACGCTGTACGCCTGGGGCAACGCCATGGCCAAGTGCCTGAACCTGGACTCCATCTACCGGGGCATCCACCGGGACGATCTGCAGATCGCCAAGGTGGCCATGACCAATGTGGCGCTTCTGGCCCTTACCAAGGACGGCCAGTTCTACACCGGCAGCAACTCCCAGTATAAGCTGTACAAGGGCGTTGACATCCAGGAGTATATCGGCTCCCGGAAGGTGGTGGACATCGCCGCTACTTCCGACTCCGTTGCCCTGCTGCTGGATGACAGCGAGATCATCACCATGGGCAAGTGCACCGATGTGGTCACCGTCCCCCAGGGGGATAAGGCAGTCAGTGTCAATGCCGGCACCCGCCATTTTACCGCGGTGCTGGAAAGCGGCAAGGTCCTGTCCTGGGGCAACAACGCCCTGGGACAAGCCGAGGTCCCTGACGCGCTGGCCCAGGAGGGCGGCGTGGATCAGATCTACTCCACCGGCTTCCAGAACTACGCCTATAAAGACGGCGAGTTCGTGGACAGCTGGGGCCTGAAGGGCTACCTGATGGGCACCGACAACCTGGGCCGTGACCTGTTCGCCCGTATCGTCAACGGCGGCAGGATGACCATGACCATCGGCGCGGTGGCGGTGATCGTGGCCGCGATCATCGGCATCATCGTAGGCTGTATCTCCGGCTACTTCGGCGGCTGGGTGGACCTGCTGCTGATGCGGGTCACGGAGGTCTTCTCCGCCATCCCCTTCCTGCCCTTCGCGCTGGTGCTCTCCGCCGTGCTCCAGGGCAGCAGCCTGAAAGAAGATGTACGGATCTTCATCATCATGATCATATTGGGACTGCTCTCCTGGACAGGCCTTGCCACCATGATCCGTGGACAGATCCTGGCGGAAAGAGAGAAGGAGTTCGTCCTGGCCGCCAAGGCCATGGGCGTGAAGGAGAGCCGGATCGCTTTCAAGCACATCCTGCCCAACGTCATGTCCGTGGTGATCGTCAGCCTGACCCTGTCCTTCGCCACTTGTATGCTCACCGAGTCCAGCCTGTCCTACCTGGGCTTCGGCGTCAAGCTGCCCCGGCCTACTTGGGGCAATATGCTCGACGGATGTCTGAACTCTGTGGTCATCCAGAACTACTGGTGGCGGTGGCTGTTCCCGTCGCTGTTCCTGGCGATCACCGTCATCTGCATCAACATCATCGGCGATACCCTTCGGGACGTGCTCGATCCCAAGAGCAGCCAAGAGAAATAAGAAAGGAGGCATCCGACTATGGCAATGCTGGAAGTTAAAAATCTGCATACCTATTTCAAGACCCGTAAGGGCATCGTCAAGGCGGTCAATGATGTCTCCTACGTTCTGGAGCCGGGGAAGACCGTGGGCATCGTAGGCGAGTCCGGCTCCGGCAAGTCCGTGTCCGCTATGAGCATTTTGCAGCTGCTGGACGCCAACGGCTATATCGCCGAAGGAGAGGTCCTCTTCGAGGGCCGGGACCTGACCAAGCTGAGCCAGCAGGAGATGTATGAGATCCGGGGCAACAAGATCTCCGTGATCTTCCAGGAGCCCATGACCAGCCTGAACCCGGTGTTCACCGTGAAGCGGCAGCTGTCTGAGCCGTTCATGATCCACCAGGGCATGAACAAGAAGGAGGCCGCGGAAAAGGCCCTGGAGATGCTCTACGCCGTCCAGATCCCCAACCCGGAGCAGGTGCTGCGCCAGTATCCCCACCAGCTCTCCGGCGGTATGCGCCAGAGAGTGATGATCGCCATGGCCCTGGCCTGTAAGCCCAAGATCCTGATCGCCGACGAGCCCACCACCGCCCTGGACGTGACCATCCAGGCCCAGATCCTGCGGTTGATGAACGATCTGCAGCGGGACAACGGCACCGCCATCATCTTCATCACCCACGACCTGGGCGTGATCAACGAGATGGCCGACGACGTGGTGGTGATGTACTGCGGCCAGGTGGTGGAGCAGACCTCCGCCCGGACGATCTTCACCGACCCGGAATTCAGCCATCCCTATACGGAGGGCCTGATGACCTCGATCCCCCGTCTGGACTCGGTGGGTCAGCGGCTGGAGCCGATCCCCGGCGTGGTGCCCCATCCCCTGGCGCTGCCCAAGGGCTGTAAGTTCGCCCCCAGATGCAAGTATTGTACCCAGAGATGTCTGGATGAGGAGCCGCCGCTGACCGAGGTGGCCCCCGGCCAGAAGATCCGCTGCTTCTACCCGGAGAAGGAGGTGCGTCGCAGTGGTAAATGATCAGACTTTGCTCTCCATCACCAACCTGAAAAAGTACTTCCCTGTGGCCAAGAGCAGCATCTTCCAGAAGGACCAGCTCTATGTCCGGGCCAATGAGGAGATCACCATCGATATCAAGAGCGGTGAGACCTTCGGCCTGGTAGGCGAGTCCGGCTGCGGCAAGTCCACCCTGGGCCGGACCATCCTCCAGCTCTACGATCAGACCGCCGGCAGCACCATGTACTACGGCCGGACCCTGGAGGAGTTCGCCCCCGGCTATGTGGTGGACACCCTGAAAAACGTGTCCAAGATGCTGTCCCATTATCATAAGCTCCAGGCCAAGGCCGACGCCGCCGCCAAAGTCTGCGACGAGGCCGGGGACAACGCCACCTTCTTCCAGCACCAGACCAAGAACCTGACCGCCGCCGAGGCGGAAACGGCCTTCAACAACGTGGTCCGGATCCTGGGCGGCTTCACCGCCGTGGAGGATCATCAGACCGGCGCCAAGGCGATCTTGAAGAAGTTCCAGGACACCGCCAAGCTCAACCAGGTGGAAGAGCAGATCCGGGACCTGGACGGCGACATCGCCGAGTGCGAGGCCATGGCCAAGGAGCTGGAGCAGGACAGCCAGGTGAAAAACGGCAAGGCCCAGGCCGCCAAGCTGCGGAGCAAGGCCGTCAAGCTCCAGGCGAAAAAGGACGCGCTGGCTCCTAAGCGGGAGCAGCTTGCCCGGCTGGTGGAGCAGGACGAAAAGGCGCTCCAGGCCCTGAAGGACCAGTACCGGGACGATCCCAAGTTCGCGGAATATGAGAAGAAGCTGGACAACGGCATCGACCTGAGCCGGCTGAAGTATTCCGAGCTGCGGATCCTCCGCAAGGATATCCAGATCATTTTCCAGGATCCCTACTCCTCCCTGAACCCCCGGATGACCATTGGTCAGATCATCGCGGAAGGCGTGACCACTCACAAGTTCTTCAAGCCCCGCGATCCCCGGATGAACGAGTATATCCTGGACGTGATGGCCCAGTGCGGCCTGCAGGAGTATATGCTCCACCGCTATCCCCACCAGTTCTCCGGCGGTCAGCGGCAGCGTATCTGCATCGCCCGGGCCTTGGCGGTGAAGCCCAAGTTCATCGTCTGCGACGAGTGCGTGTCCGCCCTGGACGTGTCCATCCAGTCCCAGATCATCAACCTGCTGGAGGACCTGAAGGAAAAGCAGAACCTGACCTACCTGTTCATCTCCCACGATCTGTCGGTGGTGCGCTACATCTCCGACCGGATCGGCGTCATGTACCTGGGCAACATGGTGGAGCTTGGCACCGCCGAGGAAGTCTTCTCCGACCCCCGGCACCCCTACACCGTGGCGCTGCTGTCCTCGATCCCCACCACCGACATGGCGTCGCTGAAGCGGGAGCGGATCATCCTGGAGGGCAATATCCCCAGCCCGATCCGGCCGCCGGAGGGCTGCAAGTTCCACACCCGGTGCTATATGGCCTGCGACAAGTGCAAGGTGGTGCCGCCCCCGGTGGAGGAAGTCAGCCCCGGACACTTTGTGGCCTGCCACTTCACGGACAGGAAGATCGACGAGCAGGGCAACTACCTGTTCGAGCACGGCACGAGCAAGAGCTGATATGGCCTTTTTCAAGCGACTTGTCAAGCCGGACCCGGAGAAGGAGCGGCAGCTTCGGGAGCAGATCGAGGCCGAAGGCGGCCTGGAGAAGAACGATCTGCTGGCCATGATCCTGGCCGCTACAGTGACGATCTTGCCTGTAGTGGCGATCGTGCTGGGTGTGATCGTGCTGCTGATGTGCCTGATATTCTGAACCAATGGAACGCCTTCCGACTGGGAGGCGTTCCTTTTTCTGCCCGGCGGTCCGAAAAATAACATAGGTTTTCATCGATTTTCGTTGACAAATCGTTCATAATAAGATAAAACTATAAATGTTATTTTATGACGAAAAAACAGAGAAACGGGGGAGGATAATGTCCAAAGAACTCATTCGGCTTCGTGGACTGACCATGGAGTTCGACGGTGAGCGGATACTAGACGGTATCGACCTTTACATCAACGATCATGAATTCCTCACACTGCTCGGCCCTTCCGGCTGCGGCAAGACCACCACGCTGCGGATCATCGGCGGCTTTCTCACGCCCACATCCGGCACCGTCACCTTTGACGGGGAGGTCATCAACGATGTGCCGCCGTACAAGCGGCAGATCAACACCGTGTTCCAGCGGTACGCCCTGTTCCCGCACCTGAACGTGTTCGACAACATCGCCTTCGGCCTTCGGGTGGCGAAGGTCCCCAAGGAGGAGGTGGACCGGCGGGTGGAGCGGATGCTGGAGATCGTGAGCCTGAAAGGCTACGGCCATCGGGCCGTAGGCGCCCTTTCCGGCGGCCAGCAGCAGCGGGTGGCCATCGCCCGGGCCTTGGTCAACGAGCCGAAGGTGCTGCTGCTGGATGAGCCCCTGGGCGCGCTGGACCTGCGCCTGCGAAAGGATATGCAGAACGAGCTGAAGCGGATCCAGCAGGCCACCGGCATCACCTTCATCTATGTGACCCACGACCAGGAGGAGGCCTTGAGCATGTCCGACACGGTGGTGGTCATGGACAAGGGCCGGATCCAGCAGATCGGCAGACCTGAGGATATCTATAATGAGCCGAAGAACGCCTTCGTGGCGGATTTCATCGGCGAGAGCAATATTTTGGATGGCATCATGCTGTCGGATTACCGGGTGAAGTTCTTCGGCCGCGCCTTTGAGTGCGTGGACAAGGGCTTCGCCGAGAACGAGCCGGTGGACGTGGTGATCCGCCCGGAGGACATCGACATCGTGGCCCCGGAAGAGGGCCATCTGGTAGGCACCGTGACCTCCGTGACCTTCAAGGGCCTCAACTACGACATCATCGTGGAATTCAAGGGCTTCAAGTGGCTGATCCAGACCACCGACTTCCACGGCGTGGGCGCCACCATCGGCATCCGGCTGAACCCGGAGGACATCCACATCATGCACAAGAGCGAATACTCGGGCCTCTTCGGGGACTACAGCTCCTACTCCGCCGAGTACGATGAGCTGACGGAGGATGCCGGCGATGAAGAAGAATAACTCCGTCCTTCTCAGCCTGCCATATATCCTGTGGATGCTGGCCTTCACCCTGATCCCGCTGTGCGTGGTGGGCTACTATGCCGTTACCGACCCCACCACCGGGGCCTTCTCCCTGGACCATCTGAAGGACTTGGGGATCTATCTGCCGGTGCTGGGCCGGTCGATCGGCTACTGCCTGGTCAGCGCCCTGATCTGTCTGCTGATCGGCTATCCCGTGGCCTATTACATGGCCCATCGGACCCCGCTGGTCCAGAAGATGCTGTATATGCTGGTGATGCTGCCCATGTGCATGAGCTTCCTGCTCAGGACCCTGGCTTGGGTGGGCCTGCTGCAAGACACCGGCATCATCAACGACTTCCTGGGCCTGTTCGGGATCGGCCCTCTGAAGCTGATCCGGACCCCCGGCGCGGTGGTGCTGGGCATGGTGTATAACTACCTGCCGTATATGATCTTGCCGCTGTACACCACCATCTCCAAGATCGACCACCGGCTGATCGAGGCGGCCCAGGACCTGGGCTGCAACAGCGTGCAGACCTTTTACCGGGTGATCCTGCCTTTGAGCGTGCCTGGGATCCTCTCCGGCGTCACCATGGTCTTCGTGCCTACGGTGTCCACCTTCTACATCTCCCAGAAGCTGGGCAGCACCGACACGGTGCTGATCGGCGACGTGATCGAGCGGCTGTTCAAGCAGGCCAACGATCCGAATATGGGCGCGGCCCTGAGCCTGGTGCTCATGGTCCTGGTGTTCGTGTGCACCGGCATCATGAACCGCTTCGGCAGTGAGGAGGAAGGGAGCGTGGTGGTATGAAAAGGACCAATCGGATCTTCACCATCCTGATCTTCATCTTCCTGTACCTGCCGATGGCGGTGCTGGTGGTAGCCTCCTTCAACACCGGCAAGGACCTGACCGAGTTCGAGGGCTTCACCTTCCGGCAGTATGCGGAGCTGTTCAAAGACGAGGGCCTGCTGACCTTGCTGGGCAACTCCCTGCTGATCTCCATCCTGGCCAGCGGCATCTCCACGGTCTTCGGCACCGTGGCCGCGGTGGGCATCGACCGGCTCAAGCCCCGGATGCGTAAAGCGGTCATGAGCCTGACCAACATCCCCATGACCAACCCGGACATCGTCACCGGCGTGAGCCTGTCGCTGCTGTTCGTGTTCGTGGGGACCCGGATGCTGGGCCAGAAGGAGAGCCTGAACTTCTGGACGCTGCTGATCGCCCACATCACCTTCGATCTTCCCTATGTGATCTTGAACGTGATGCCCAAGCTCCACCAGTTGGACAACTCCCTGACGGACGCGGCCATGGACCTGGGCTGCACCCCCTTCCAGGCGTTTTTCAAGGTGATCTTGCCCCAGATCATGCCCGGCGTGATGGCCGGCGCGATCATGGCCTTCACCATGAGCCTGGACGATTTCGTGATCAGCTACTTCGTCACCGGCTCTCAGTTCATCACCCTGCCGGTGGAGATCTACGCCTATACCAAAAAGCCCATCCCGCCGAAGCTGTACGCCATGTTCACCTTGCTGTTCGTGCTGATCGTGGTGCTGATGGTGGCCATGAACCTGATCCAGCTTCGCTCCGACAAGAAGAAGCAGGACCGCCAGATCAAGCTCCCCAGCCGTGGCTGGGTGATCGCCCGCCGGGTGATCGCCGGGGCTGTGGCGGTGTGCCTGTTCCTGGGCTGCGGCTTCCTGCTGCTGCGGGGCCGCCGGGACCAGGTGGTCTTGAACGTGTACAATTGGGGCCAGTATATGTCCGACGGTTCCGACGACAGCCTGGACGTGATCGCCGCTTTCGAGGAGCGCTATCCCAACATCAAGGTGAACCTGTCCTACTACGACTCCAACGAGATCATGTACTCCAAGCTGAAGACCGGCGGCATCACCGTGGATGTGATCATCCCTTCGGACTATATGATCGCCCGGCTGATCGGCGAGGATATGCTCCTGGAGCTGGACTTCGACAACATCCCCAACTACCAGTATATCGACCAGGCGTTCCGCAACACCAGTTACGACCCGGAGAACAAGTATTCCGTGCCGTATACCTGGGGTACCGTGGGCATCATCTACAACACCAAGTATGTGGATGA
>CALXFQ010000040.1 GCA_944387625.1 uncultured Oscillospiraceae bacterium | reverse complement strand
GTGCCGGCCACCGGGTGCTGGAACCGGGTGGGGTTGGTGGAGTTGCCGGTGATGGACACGTCCACGCCCTCGTGGTGCATGATCGCCACGCCCTCCCGCACGTCGTCGGCGCCGTAGCAGTTGACGGCGGCCCGCTCGCCGGTGGAGTAGGGGATCTTCCGGACGATCTTCAGCTCGCCGGTGTAGTAGTCGAACTGGGTCTGGACATAGGTGAAGCCGTTGATCCGGCTGATGATCTGGGCGGCGTCCTTGCCCAGGCCGTTGAGGATGACCCGCAGGGGCTCCTTCCGGGCCTTGTTGGCGGAGCGGGCGATGCCGATGGCGCCCTCGGCGGCGGCGAAGGACTCGTGGCCGGCCAGGAAGGCGAAGCACTTGGTCTCATCCCGCAGCAGCATGGCGCCCAGGTTGCCATGGCCCAGGCCCACCTTCCGATCCTCGGCCACGGAGCCGGGGATGCAGAAAGCCTGCAGGCCGATGCCGATGGCCTCGGCGGCCTCGGCGGCGGTGTTCACGCCCTTCTTCAGGGCGATGGCGGCGCCTACGCAGTAGGCCCAAGCCACGTCCTCAAAGGCGATGGGCTGGATGCCCTTCACGATCTCATAGGGGTCGAAGCCCTTGTCCTTGCAGATCTGACGGCACTCCTCCACAGAGGTCAGGCCATACTGAGCCAGGACGCCGTTGATCTTGTCGATCTTTCTTTCGTAACCTTCAAACAGAGCCATTGCAGCGTCCTCCTCTTATTCGTGGCGGGGGTCGATATACTTGGCAGCACCGGCGAAGCGGCCATAGGAGCCCTTGGCCTTCTCCAGAGCGGTGTTGGCATCGTCGCCCTTCTTGATGAAGTCCATCATCTTGCCCAGGTTGATGAATTCGTAACCGATGATCAGGTCATCCTCGTCCAGCGCGCACCGGGTGACATAGCCCTCGGCCATCTCCAGGTAGCGGGGACCCTTGACCTTGGTGGCGAACATGGTGCCCACCTGGCTGCGCAGGCCCTTGCCCAGGTCCTCCAGGGAAGCGCCCACGGCCAGACCATCCTCGGAGAACGCAGACTGGCTGCGGCCGTAGACGATCTGCAGGAACAGCTCCCGCATGGCGGTGTTGATGGCGTCACACACCAGGTCGGTGTTCAGGGCTTCCAGCAGAGTCTTGCCGATCAGGATCTCGGAAGCCATGGCGGCGGAGTGGGTCATGCCGGAGCAGCCCAGGGTCTCCACCAGCGCCTCTTCGATGATGCCGTCCTTCACGTTCAGGGTCAGCTTGCACGCGCCCTGCTGGGGAGCGCACCAGCCCACACCATGGGTGAAGCCGCTGATGTCCTTGATCTCCTTGACCTGGACCCACTTGCCCTCCTCGGGGATGGGCGCGGGGCCGTGATAGGCACCCTTGGCCACGGAGCACATATGCTGTACTTCTGCACTATAGATCATGGCAATGTTCCTTTCTTTCAAAAGGCGGTGTCCGCCTTTGGATTTACGGTGGAAACGTAGATTTCCGCATATATTATACAAGGAACTTTCCAGATCGTCAACCGAAAACCGATCGTTTTTTATCAGATCTGCCTTTGCGAAGGACCGGGACCGCAAACGCGGTCCCGGTCCTTTAAAAATACTTGCCGATGGCGGATCTCCCTAATTTACAGCTCGCAGTTGCCTACGGTCCGGGGGAAGGGGAGCACGTCCCGGATGTTGCTCATGCCGGTCAGGTACATGACGCACCGCTCGAAGCCCAGGCCGAAGCCGGCGTGGCGGGCGGAGCCGTACTTCCGAAGGTCCATATAGAAGCCGTAGTCCGCCGGGTCCATGCCCAGCTCCTCGATCCGGGCTTTCAGCACCGCATAGTCGTCCTCACGCTGGGAGCCGCCGATGATCTCGCCGATCCCCGGCACCAGGCAGTCCATGGCCGCCACGGTCTTGCCGTCGGGGTTGAGCTTCATATAGAAGGCTTTGATCTCCTTGGGGTAATCGGTGACGAACACCGGCCGCTGGAACACCACCTCGGTCAGATACCGCTCGTGCTCGGTCTGCAGGTCGCTGCCCCAGTGGACGGGATAGTCAAACTCGCTGTTGTGCTGCTCTAAGATCTCGATCGCTTCCGTGTAGGTGATGTGGCCGAAGTCGCTGTGGAGCACATGATGGAGCCGCGCCAGCAGTCCCTGGTCCACGAACTGGTTGAAGAAGGCCATCTCCTCCGGGGCTTTTTCCAGCACATAGGAGATGATGTACTTGATCATGTCCTCGGCCAGGCGCATATCGTCCTGAAGGTCGGCGAAGGCGATCTCCGGCTCGATCATCCAGAACTCGGCGGCGTGGCGGGTGGTGTTGGAGTTCTCCGCCCGGAAGGTGGGGCCGAAGGTGTAGATGTTGCGGAAGGCCATGGCAAAGGTCTCACCGTTGAGCTGGCCGGACACGGTCAGGTTGGTGGGCTTGCCGTAGAAGTCCTGGCTGTAGTCCACCTTCCCGTCCTCGGTCTTGGGGACGTCGTTCAGGTCCAGGGTGGTGACCTGGAACATCTCTCCCGCGCCCTCACAGTCGGAGCCGGTGATCAGAGGGGTGTGGACATAGACGAAGTCCCGGTCCTGGAAGAACTGGTGGATCGCCATGGCCGCCAGGGAACGGACCCGGAACACCGCCTGGAAGGTGTTGGTCCGGGGCCGCAGATGGGTGATGGTCCGCAGGAACTCCATGGAGTGGCGCTTGGGCTGAAGAGGATAGTCGCCGGTGGAGGGGCCTTCCACACAGATCTCCGATGCCTGGATCTCGAAGGGCTGTTTGCCCTCGGGGGTGAGCACCAGGGTGCCCCGGACGATCAGGGCGGCGCCGATATTGATCTTGGAGATCGCCTGGAAATTCTCCAGCGCGTCGGTATACACCACCTGTACCGGGGTGAAGTAGGTGCCGTCGTTGAGGACGATGAAGCCGAACTGCTTACTGCCCCGGCGGTTGCGGACCCAGCCGCCTACCGAGATCTCCTTACCGGCGTAGTCGTCGGTGTTTTTGAAAAGCTGACGTACACTGATCAGTTCCATGATATGACCTCTCCTGCCAAATGAGATATTGGGTCCAGTATACACCAATAGACCGGTATTTACAAGACCAAACAGGTATTATACCTTAAAAAAGTTGGGTTCAGATCTTCTCCAGGGCCTGGGCGATATCCCCGATCAGGTCCTGGACATTCTCCAGGCCGCAGGAGAGCCGGACCAGGTCCGCGCCTACCCCGGCCTCCGCCAGCTCCTGATCGGTCATCTGCCGGTGGGTGGTGGAGGCAGGATGGAGGCAGCAGGTCCGGGAGTCGGCCACATGGGTCTCGATGGAGCCAAGCTCCAGCGACTCCATGAACGCCGCCGCCGCCTTCCGGCCGCCTTTCAGGCCGAAGGAGATCACGCCGCAGGAGCCGTTGGGCAGATACTTCCGGGCCAGGTCGTAGTATTTATCCCCCTTCAGGCCGCAGTAGCTCACCCAGGCCACCTTCTCGTGGCCCTGAAGGTATTCCGCCACCGCCTGGGCGTTGGCGCAGTGCTGGCGCATCCGCAAAGGCAGGCTCTCCAGCCCCAGGTTCAGGTAGTAGGCGCTCTGGGGGGACTGGATCGAGCCCAGGTCCCGCATGAGCTGGGCGGTACACTTGGTGATGAAGGCCCCGCCCAGACCGAACCGCTCTGTATAGGTGACGCCGTGGTAGCTCTCGTCAGGGGTGCACAGGCCGGGGAACTTTTCGGGATAGCGGGTCCAGTCGAACTTGCCGCTGTCCACGATCGCTCCGCCTACGGCGCTGGCGTGGCCGTCCATATACTTGGTGGTGGAGTGGGTGACGATGTCCGCCCCCCACTGGAAGGGGCGGCAGTTGATCGGGGTGGCGAAGGTGTTGTCCACGATCAGGGGGACCCCATGGGCATGGGCGGCCTTGGCGAATTTCTCGATGTCCAGCACGTGCAAAGAGGGGTTGGCGATGGTCTCTCCGAACACCGCCTTGGTGTTAGGCCGGAAGGCGGCGCTCAGTTCCTCTTCCGTGCAATCCGGGCTGACGAAGGTAAATTCGATGCCCATGCGGCGCATGGTCACATGGAACAGGTTGAAACTGCCGCCGTAGATCGCGGAGCTGGACACCACATGGTCCCCGGCGGAGGCGATGTTGAACACGGCGTAGAAGTTGGCCGCCTGGCCGGAGCCGGTGAGCATGGCGGCGGTGCCGCCTTCCAGGGCCGCGATCTTGGCCGCCACCGCGTCGCAGGTGGGGTTGGCCAGCCGGGAGTAGAAGTAGCCTGCCTCCTCCAGGTCGAAGAGGCGGCCCATGTCCTTGGCGGTGGCGTATCGGAAGGTCGTGCTCTGGTAGATCGGGATCTGCCGGGACTCGCCGCTTTTGGGGCGGTAGCCGGCCTGGATGCAAAGGGTCTCGGGATGGAGCTTGCTGTCCATAATGTTCACCTCAAGATCTTAGATCGTATCGATGTAAGTATACGCCGGTCAGGCGGCCTTGTCAACGGTCCACCACCGTCAGATGGCGGATGCCAAAGTAGCGAAAGGCTTCCAAAGCGGCCTGGGAGATCTCCTCTCCGCACACCAGCACCGGCACCGCCGGGGGACAGCCCACACAGGGGCTGGCCAGGACCTGTCCCACACACGCCTGTGTGGGAAGCTCCACCGCAGGGGCGAGCATGGCCTGGCGGATGGTAAGGACCCGCCTGCCCCGGCAAAGGGCCGGAGGCGCTTCCAGGATCTCCTGCCGCCGGGGCAGGGCGGCCAGGGCTTCTTCCAGCCAGTCCAGGTCCTCCGGCGGATTGGCGGGGGTGGGCATCACCACCAGATGGTCCGGGTCGGAGAATTCACATTCCAGCCCCCGCTGCCGAAGCAGGTCCCCCAGTTCTGAGCCGGTGTAGCCCCGGCTCTTGGGCAGGAGGGTGAGCTTTAATGGCTCGTCCCCGGTCATGGCCCAGCCCTGGGCGGCCAGCCGCTCTTTCAATCCCTCCAGCCTGGGAAGGAAGGCCGCCAGGTCCGCCGGGTAACGGTCCGCCAGATAGGGGTTGGCCCCATCCAGGGACTGCAAGATCAGGTAAGAGGGGCTGGTGGAGCCGAACAGGGCCAAAGCGTCCTTGGCCCGTGCCCGAAGCCGTTCCGGCAGGGCAGGGGACAGGTGCAGATACGCCCCGCCGGTGAGCACCGGCAGGGTCTTATGGGCGGAGGCACAGCAAAGATCTGCCCCCAGGTCCATGGGATGGCGGGAGGGCCGCAAAAACCGCAGATATGCCCCGTGAGCGCCGTCCGCCACCAGAAGGGCGCCATACTGATGGCAGATCTTGGAAAGTCCGGCGATGTCCGCCATATTGCCCAGATAGTCCGGGCTGGTGACGTACAGCGCCGTGGGCCGCTCCTGCCGGAGGGCCGCTTCCACCTGGGAAAGGGACAGAGGACAGCGCAGATAGGAGCCGTCCTCCTCCGGCCACAGCCAGCAGACCTCCAGGTCCAGCAATGCCGCGGCGGTGAGGAAACTTTTGTGCACGTTCCGGGCGGCTAAGATCTTGGCCCGGCCGCCACCGGCCAGGACCGCCAGATACAGCATGGCCCGGACGCACTGGGAAGACCCTTCCGTGGAATAAAAGGTGGGACAGCCGAAAAGGGCGGAGGCGTTCTCCTCACTGCGGCGGATGATCCCTGCCGCCTCGTACAGACTGTCCGCCCCCTGGATCTCGGTGATGTCCAGCGCTTCCGGCTCTCCCTGGCCTTTGTGGCCCGGCATATGGAGCCGTGCCGGCGCCCGGCGGCGGTAGTCCGCCACAAAGTCCCGGATCGGGGCGTCCATATCAGTTTCCCAAGGCCCGGTGGACCGCCACCATGATGGCGCACTCCATCCGCTTTCGGAAGAGCTTACAGCCGTACTCGTACACCCCGGTGACTGAGCCGGTGGCGTGGTAGGCGTTGGCGGCGCAGCCGCCGGAGCAGTAGAGCCTGGCCCAGCAGTCCCGGCACTCCGGGTGGGCGTAGACATTGCAGGCGGCGAACTGGGCCTGGGCCTGGGTGTTGGTCACTCCGTGCCAGATGTCCCCCAGCTTGAACTTCTCGTCACCGACGAACTGGTGGCAGGGGTACAGGTCCCCCCAGGGGGTGACGGCCATGTACTCCGTGCCGCTGCCGCAGCCGCTGATCCGCTTGTAGACGCAGGGGCCGCCGGTCAGGTCGATCATATAGTGGTAGAAGGTGAAGGGCTTGCCTTCCCGGTCCCGCTGGATCATCAGATCCGCCAGCTTCTCGTACTGCTCCAGCACGATCGGCAGATCCTCTTCCGTCAGCTCCGAGGGGTCCCCTGCGGCGCAGACCACCGGCTCCATGCTCAGCTCGGTAAAGCCCAGGTCCAGCATATGCTGGATATCCTTCAGGAAGTCCGGGTTGGCGTGGGTGAAGGTGCCGCGCATATAGTGGCTCTTCCCGCCCCGGGCCTGGACGAACTTCTGGAATTTGGGCACGATCTTGTCGTAGCTGCCGTTGCCGGCGTAGTCCACCCGGAACCGGTCGTGGATCTCCTTCCGGCCGTCCAGGCTCAGCACCACGTTGCAGCACTCCCGGTCGGCGAAGTCGATCACCTCGTCGTCCACCAGCACCCCGTTGGTGGTCAGGGTGAAGCGGAAATTCTTGCCCTTTTCCTTTTCGATGCTGCGGGCGTAGGCCACCAGGTCCTTCACCACCTGGAAGTTCATCAGCGGTTCCCCGCCGAAGAAGTCCACTTCCAGGTTCCGGCGGGTGCCGGAGTTGGCCACCAGGAAGTCCAGGGCCTGCTTGCCCACTTCAAAGGACATGAGCGCACGCTCGCCGTGGTAGTTTCCCTGACTGGCGAAGCAGTAGGCGCAGTTGAGATTACAGCTGTGGGCGATGTGCAGGCACAGGGCCTTCACCACCCCGGCGGTCTTCTGCTTCAGCGTCCCGGCCATGGCCTGGAAGGTGTCCGGGGCGAAGAGCTTGCCCTGGTCTTTCAGACTTTGGATCTGGTCATAGCACTCTTCCAGCTCCCGGCGGCTGACCCGGGGACGGCTCTGGCCGATCTGAGAGAGGACCTCCTCCCGGCTGTGGTCCTGGAACAGGCCGATCATGTCGTAGGCGATGTCGTCCACCACATGGACGCCGCCGGAACACACGTCCAGGACGATGTTGTAGCCGCCTTGTTTATATCGATGGATCATGGTGTATCCTCCTCATAAAAAATGCCGCCGGAACGGCGGCATTTCGTGTTGGCGATCACTTGCTCTCGCACTGCTGATTGGCGATACCACAGCTGGTCTTGCAAGCGGACTGGCAGGAAGTCTGGCACTCGCCGCAGCCGCCGTTCTTAGCGCTCTCGCACAGATCGCGGGTCTGAATAGTCTTGATATGCTCCATGGTATGGACCTCCATATAGAATTTCTCATACGATACTACCATATTTCCGGCCCAAAGTCAACACAGGAACCGGGGCAGGGCGGCAGATCTTTTTGAAAAAAGTGAGCGGTTCACTTCGCCGCGGCAAAGTCCGCCGCCTCCCGAAGCCACCCCAGAAGCTCCTGGTCCACCTGTTCCCGGCGCCACAGCAGTACATGGTGGGTCCACCGGCCGGGATAAGGCTCCACCGACGCTTCGATCCGGGGGTCGTCCACGGCCCTGCCCAGGCCGAAGGTCACCACCAGATACCCTGGGGGCAGGTCCTTCTTCTTCCGGATCCGAAGCCGGGAGGCACAGCCGTAGAGCCGCCGGCGGTAAAAGGAGATCTGGGTCTTCTGGACCCGGATCTGGGTCCCGGGGATCTGCTCCAGGACAAGCGCCTCCAAGAGCTCATACAGCCCCAGGGCCTGGGCTTCCGCCCCGAAAAAGGCGATGGTATCCAGATCCATGTACGACTCCTTTACTAAGGGAAGGTGACGGTGATCGTGGTGCCTTGGCCCGGGGTGCTGTCCACCTGGATCTGGGCCTCCAGGATCTGGGCGGCGTGCTTGACGATGGAAAGGCCCAGGCCGGTGCCGCCCACCTCCTTGGAGTGGCTCTTGTCCACCCGGTAGAACCGCTCGAAGATCCGGTCCAGATGCTCTTGCTGGATGCCGATGCCGGTGTCCGCCACGGACAGGAAGGGCCGGCCATCCCGGGTCCCCACCCGGACGGTGACACAGCCGCCGAGCCGGTTGTACTTGATCGCGTTGTCGCACAGGTTGGTGACGATGCCCCCCACCGTATCCTGCGTGCCGGACACGGTGACCGGCTCTCCTTCCAGGGTCAGGGTCACATCCGCGGCCTTGGCGTAGCCGGTCAGGGTGGCAGTCACCTCCTGGGCCTTGGCGTACAGGTCGATGTCCTCGAATACCGTTCGGTCCATGCCCTCGTCCAGCCGGGAGAGGCGGATGATGTCCTCCACCAGGTGGACCATCCGATCGGTCTCCGTTTGGATCTTCCGGGCGAAGGGGGCCACGTCCTGGGGCTGGACGATCCCCTGGGCCATCAGCTCAGCATAGCCGCCGATGGCGTGGAGGGGGGTCTTCAGCTCGTGGGAAACGTTGGCGGTGAATTCCCGCCGGAGCTGTTCCGACCGGCGGCGCTCGGACACGTCGAACAACAGCAGTACCACGCCGGTGACGCTGCCGCTTTGCTCCACCGGGCTGGCGTCCACTTCATACTCCCCGGAGGGCAGGACGATGGTGGTCTGCGCGCGGCGGCCCTCCAGGGCCTGGAGCAGCAGGCTTTGGAACCCCAGGTCCCGGTCGTAGGAGAGCCTGTCCGTGCCGATGCTCTCCGGCCGCAGACCTAAGATCTTCTGGGCTGCCGGGTTCAAGGTCAGGATCCGGCAGGCGCTGTTGAGCAATATCAGCCCTTCGCTCATGCTGGCGGTGACGGTGTCGAACTCGTTTTTTCTCTGGGCCATGTCCTGGGCCTGGAGCCGGAGTTGGCGCTGCTGCCGGTCCAGCCGCCGGAGCAGCGGGCTCAGCTCCGGGTAGCTCTCCACGGCCATGGGGGCTTCCAGGTCCAGCTGGTTCAGGGGCTGGACGATCGACTGGGACAGCCGGGCCGCCAGCAGGCCGGAGAGCGCCAGGGCCACCACCAGCAGTATCAGGGACGGGGCGCCCAGGGGCAGCAGCAGGTCCGTCACCGTGCTCTGGGGACTGGCCAGCCGAAGCACCGTGCCGTCCGGCAGGCGCTGGGCGCAGTATAGGTATCGCTGGGTCAGGGTGGAGGACTGGCGGTCGCTCTCGCCGTAGCCGGTGGCCAGGGCCTCCTGGATCTCCTCCCGCTCCAAATGGTTCTCCATCTGATGGGAGTCGGCCTGGTCGTCGTAGAGCACCGTGCCATCGGCGGCCACCCAGGTGATCCGGCAGTCCGGCACCTGTAGGCCCTGGAAATACTCCAGGCCCTCGTTGGCGGCGGCCTGGGCAGCCAGGATCGTCTGATTTTTCAGCTGCTGGCGCTGTACCTGGGTAAGATAGCGGTACATCAGCCCCAGCACCACTCCCATGGACACCAGCAGGGTCGCCAGGGCCACCGCCACGATGGAGAAGAAGATCCTTTTGGTCATGCGTCCATCTCCATCCGATAGCCCACGCCCCGGACCGTGCGGATATAGCTGCCGCTGGGGCCGAGCTTGGTCCGCAGGGTGCCGATGTGCACATCCACCGTCCGGCTCTCGCCGACAAAGTCCGTGCCCCAGATCTGCTTCAGAAGCTGATCTCTTGAGAAGGCCTGGCCGGGATGCTCCAAAAACAGCCGCAGAAGCTCATATTCCTTCAGCGTCAGCTCCACCCGGGTCTCCCCGGCGTAGACCGTGTGCTCCTTGGGATGCATGGTGATCGGTCCCATGGTCAGCTTGACCTCCTGGACCTTGGGACCGCTGCGCCGGAGCACCGCCCGGATCCGGGACACCATCTCCATCATGCCGAAAGGCTTGACCAGGTAATCGTCCGCGCCGGTGTCCAGGCCCAGCACCTTGTCGTATTCCGCGCCTTTGGCGGTGGCCAGGATCACCGGGATGTGGGCGGTGTGGGGCATCTGCCGGATCCGGCGGAGCACCCCGATCCCGTCGATCCCCGGCAGCATGATGTCCAGCAGGATCAGCTGGGGGATCTGCCGGTCCAGGGCCGAGAGCATGGACTGGCCGTCGGAAAAGCCTTCGGCCTCAAAATCCGAGGCACGCAGGGTATAGAGCATCAGTTCCCGGATGCTGTCGTCGTCTTCCACACACCAGATCATCATAGACCTCCTGCAATGGTTTTTCTACAGTATATCATATTTTTTTCGGATCGCCAACCAAAAGATCCCGGCCCTTGCGATCGGGGCCGGGGTATGCTACACTATAGGAAATGATCTTCAGGAGGTATGGATATGCAGACCGTATCCCAACGTTTTTTGCGCTATGTGGCCTTCGATACCCAGTCGAAGGAGGATTCTCCCACCTGTCCGTCTACGGACAAGCAGCGCCTGCTGGGCCAGGCCCTGGTGGAGGAGATGGCGGCCATGGGCATCCGGGACGCCCGGATGGATGAACACGGCTATGTGTACGGCACCGTGCCGGGGGACCCGGCCATGCCCACCATCGGCCTGATCGCCCACATGGACACCGCCCCGGACGCCTCCGGCGCCAATGTCCGGCCCCGGGTGGTGGACTACCAGGGAGGCGATATCTGTCTTAACGAAGAGCGGCAGATCTATATGCGTCCGGTGGACTTTCCCAGCCTGGACCAGGACCGGGGCAAGCACCTGATCGTCACCGACGGCACCACCTTGCTGGGGGCGGACGATAAGGCCGGGGTGGCCGCGGTCATGACCGCCGCCCAGTTCCTGCTCCAGAGCAGCCGGCCCCACGCCACCTTGAAGATCGGTTTTACCCCGGACGAGGAGATCGGCCGGGGTGCGGATCGGTTCGACGTGGCGGGCTTCGGGGCGGACTATGCCTACACCGTGGACGGCGGCCCGGTGGGGGAGCTGGAGTATGAGAATTTCAACGCCGCCGCCGCCAAGGCAGACTTCCACGGCGTCAGCATCCATCCCGGCAGCGCCAAGGACAAGCTGGTCAACGCCAGCCTGATCGCCATGGAGTTCCACGCGCTGCTGCCGGTCCACCAGCGGCCGGAGAGCACAGACGGGTACGCGGGCTTCTTCCACCTTACCGGCATGGAAGGCCAGGTGGAGCAGGCTACGCTGCGCTATATCGTCCGGGACCATGACATGGACAAGTTCCGGGAGAAGAAGGCCCTTCTGGAAAAGGCCGCCGCCTTCCTCAATGATAAGTACGGCCCAGGCACGGTGGACCTGAAGATCGCCGACAGCTACTATAATATGAAGGAGAAGATCCTGCCCTGCATCCACATCGTGGAGAAGGCCAAGGCCGCCATGGAGGCGGTGGGCGTGGCTCCCAAGGTCTGCCCGATCCGGGGCGGCACCGACGGGGCGCGGCTGTCGTTCATGGGCCTGCCCTGTCCCAACCTGTTCACCGGCGGCCAGAACTTCCACGGCCGGTTCGAGTATATCCCGGTGGAGGACCTGGAGCTGTGCGTCCAGACCCTGGTGAAGATCTTAGAGCAGGGATAAACAGCAAAAAAGGCACGCCCCGTGGGGGGACGTGCCTTTTTCGTTGGATCAGTCGATGGTCACCGCGGTGTTCTGAGGCAGGGCCTTGCGGTCCTGGCTGGGCAGCTGCAGATGCAGGATGCCGTCCTCATACTTGGCCCGGATGTCCTCCGGCTTCAGATCGCCTACATAGAAGCTGCGGCTCAGACTGCCGCTGTAGCGCTCCCGGCGGATAAATCTGCCGTTGTCGCTGTTCTTGTCCAGCTCCTTGTCGGCCCGGATCGTCAGGTAGCCGTTTTGCAGATCCACCCGGATCTGGTCCTTCTGGAAGCCGGGCAGGTCGATATCCAGCTCATAGCCTCCGTCGGTCTGGCGGATGTCGGTGCGCATCAGGGCCTTGGCGTGCTTGCCGTAGAGCGGGTCGTGGCCGCGCTCGGAAGGAAGCAGACGGAACAGGTCGTCATCAAAGAAGGTGTCAAACAAACTGTCATGAAAAACGCTGGGCAACATAAGTCATTCCTCCATTTCATATAGATGCTTTGCCCTGCGGGAGGGACCCTTTGGGCCTCTCTCTTGGTTTGACCTTATTATAGCTCCCGATTTTAGCACTGTCAAGCGGAGAGTGCTAAAATTCACAGAAATACAAAAGAATGTTCACAAACCGTTTTGGGTCGTTCCGGCCCTTTCCGTCCTTTCTGCCCTTTCCATCCTCGTACCACCCACTTGCCTCCCCCTATGGGG
>CALXFQ010000039.1 GCA_944387625.1 uncultured Oscillospiraceae bacterium | reverse complement strand
TTTCGACAGGCTGATGCGCGATGCTTGGCATCGCTCATTTTTTTTGCAGGTCCTGGGTGAGCAGATGGAGGAAGGTCTTCAAGATCTCATTTTCCCCGGAGGCCGGATGGAACGCGCCGAAGGAAAGGCTGGGACCGTCCTGGAGGGGGATCTGCCGCAAGATGCCGGTCTGGGGCACCAGGATCGAGGGCAGGATCGTCAGACCGAACCCGGCCTGGGCCAGGATCACGGCAGTTTCGATATCGTGGCAGAAGTGCATCCGGGCAGGGTCCCGTCCCTCCGCCAGCTGCCATTGGAGCCGGGCGGCCTGGCCGATCAGCCGGATCGGATCGCAGAAGATCAGCTCCTGGTCCGCCAGCTGGTCCAGGGATATGCGCTCCTCGTCCACCAGAGGGTGATCGTCCCGGCAGACGCAGACCATGGGGCTGTCCGCCAGAGGGTGGTAGGTCATCCTTGGCCGCTGGTCCCGGCTGTCGAAGACCGTCAGAGCCACATCCGCCGTACCGTTTTCCAGGAGCTGGAACAGCTGTTCACGAGGCGCGGTGGACAGGTGGGGGTGCAGGTTTGGATATCGCTTCCGCAAGGCGGCCAAAGACGGGGGCAGCAGGGCCAGGGTGTGGGGACTGCCGCAGGCGATCGACAGCCGCTCCACAGGCTTGTCCTCCGGGTCCAGGAACCGCAGCTTGGCCTGGGCCTCGATGGCCACGATGCTCCGGGCGTCCGCCAAAAAGGACCGGCCCTCCGGGGTCAGTTCCACCCGCCGGGTGGTCCGGCGGAACAGCGCCACCTTCAGCTCCTGCTCCAACGTCTTGATCTGATGGGTGACGGCAGGCTGGGAGATGTTCATCTGCTGGGCCGCCCGGGCAAAGCTCAGGGAATTGGCCACCGCCAGAAAACAGCGAAGCTGGAACGTGTTCATGGTCATACCTCCCCTTTTTTTCTCCATCATACCACAGCCCCGGGAAGGAATACAAGGGCCTGTCCGTGGATATATAAAAATTATTTATCGCTTCTAAGAAGTTTTAATTATTATTTTAACATTTTCAACTTGAATGGCCCAGGGTGGGCACCGTATAATGGCTTCGATCGCCTGAGAAAGGAGGGATATCCGTGGCAACACAGGAACAGATCTCCCTGGTGGTCCAGGCGCTGGAACAGGTCCGGCCCGAGCCTTTGCTGTCCGGCATCCATGCTACCCATGCGGGGATGGGGGCGGTGATGCGTCTGCTCAGCCAGTCGGAAGGCCCGCTGACCCCGGGGGCCATCAGCGCCCGGCTCCAGGTGAGCACCGCCCGGGTGGCGGCGCTGCTGAAAAAGATGGATGCCAAGGGCCTGATCTTGCGGCACAGCGACGCCGGGGACGGCCGGGTGACCCATGTGCGGCTCTCCACTCTTGGTCAGTCGGAGGCCCAAAAGCTCCATGACGATCTGTGGCACAATACCGGCCAGGCCATCGACCAGTTGGGCCTGGAACGGCTCCTGGCCTTTGCCCAGACCGCCCGGCAGCTCCAGCAGATCTATCAGCCGCCGGATGTAAACTTGTAAAAAAGCAGGGCATTTGCCCGTTTTTTAAGGAGAGAAACCTAACCCCGTTAGCAAAATGTGAAACTTTTGTAAAGGAGCCTAAGAACCCATGCTCAAGATCCTGAAATACCTGAAGAAAAAGGACTGGCTGTACTTCGCTGTGGCGCTGGTGTTCATCGTCTGCCAGGTCAAGCTGGAGCTGACCATGCCGGAGTATATGTCCGAGATCACCATGCTGGTCCAGACCCCAGGCAGCGAGATGGCCGACATCTTATACAACGGCGGCATGATGCTGCTGTGCGCCCTGGGGAGCCTGGTGGCCTGTGTGATCACCGCCGTATGCTCCGCCCGGGTCGGCTCGGACCTGGCAGCGGAGCTGCGGGGCCAGCTGTTCCACAAGGTCCAGTCCTTCTCCATGGAGGAGATCGGCCGCTTCTCCACCGCCAGCCTGATCACCCGGTCCACCAACGACGTGACCCAGGTGCTGACCCTGATCGTGATGGGTATGCAGCTGCTGATCAAAGCCCCCCTGACCGCCGCCTACGCGATCTATAAGATCGCCGGCAAATCCTGGCAGTGGACCGCCGCCACCGCGATCGCCGTGGTGGTACTGCTGGCGGTGGTGGGGATCGCCATCGTGCTGGCCCTGCCCAAGTTCAAGAAGATGCAGAAGCTCACCGACAACCTGAACCGGGTGACCCGGGAGAACCTGACGGGCCTGCGGGTAGTCCGGGCCTACAACGCCGAAAGCTACCAGGAGGCGAAGTTCGAGCGGGCCAACCAGGAGCTGACCCAGACCCAGCTGTTCAGCCAGCACACCATGGCCTTCCTGATGCCCAGCATCCAGGGCGTGATGAGCGGATTGTCCCTGTCGATCTACTGGATCGGCGCGGTGCTGATCAACGCCGCCGGTATGCTGGAGAAGATCGAGCTGTTCTCTGAGATGGTGGTCTTCTCCACCTACGCCATGCAGGTGGTCATGTCCTTCATGATGCTGGTGATAATCTTCATGATGCTGCCCCGGGCCTCCGTGGCCGCCGCCCGTATCCATGAGGTGCTGGACACCGAGCCGGCCATCGAGGACGGCCACGGCTCCCAGGGCCAGCCTGGGATGACCGGCGAGGTGGAGTTCCGAAACGTGAGCTTCCGCTATCCCGACGCCGAGGAGGACGTGCTCCACGATATCAGCTTCACCGCCCACAAGGGCCAGACCGTGGCCCTGATCGGCGCCACCGGCTGCGGCAAGAGCACGGTGATCAACATGGTCCCCCGGTTTTACGATGTGACCGAGGGCCAGGTGCTGGTGGATGGGGTGGACGTGAAGGACTACACCCAGACCCAGCTCCGAAACAAGATCGGCTACGTTTCCCAGAAAGCCACCTTGTTCACCGGCACCGTTCGGACCAATGTGGCCTTCGGCGACAACGGCCGGGCGGACCTGGGGGACTTTGTGGAGGAGGCGGTGGACACCGCCCAGGCCCGGGAGTTCGTGGAGAAGCTGGAAGGGACTTACGACGGCTATGTGGCCCCCGGCGGCACCAACCTGTCCGGCGGCCAGAAGCAGCGGCTGTCCATCGCCCGGGCGGTGTGCCGCCAGCCGGAGATCCTGATCTTTGACGACTCTTTCTCCGCCCTGGACTATAAGACCGACCGGATCCTGCGCCAGACCCTGGCGGAAAAATGCGCCGACGCCACCGAGCTGATCGTGGCCCAGCGGATCGGCACGATCCGGGACGCGGATCTGATCATCGTCCTGGACGAAGGGCGGATCGCCGGAAAAGGCACCCATCAGGAGCTGATGGAAACTTGTGAAGTCTACCGGCAGATCGCCTATTCCCAGCTGAGCAAGGAGGAACTGGCATAATGAAAAAACATGACCAATACCCCGGCGGCCCTGCCGCCCCGGGCCGGGGCGAAAAGCCCAAGGACCTGATCGGCACCTGGAAGAAGCTGCTGGCCTACTGCCGGAAGTATCTGCCGGTGCTGATCCTGGCCCTGATCTGCGCCGTGGGCAGCACGGTGCTGACCCTGGCCGGCCCGGATAAGCTGTCGGACATGACCGACACCATCACCGAGGGCGTGTCCCCGGATATCGAAAAGCTCCAGCAGATCGGCACCGCCGTCACCGAGCAGATCAGCTCCAACACCCAGTCCCTGATCGAAGCCATCACCGGCCCTCTGACGGACCAGGAAGCTTTCAGCCAGAAGACCATGCAGATCCTTTCCTCCCAGGAGCTGACCCAGGAGGAGAAGCTGGCCTTCCAGCAGGCCCTGGCCCAGATGGAGCAGCAGGGGCTGGAAGCCCTGCTGGACCTGCCGGAGGGGGTCCTGCAGATCCTGTTCTCCCCGGTGGAGGTCCGTGACGTGACCCTTTCCTGGTCCGACCAGGTCCAGACCCTGGCCGCCCTGACCGGGGAGGCCCCGGACCTGGAAGCCCTTCCGGAAACGGCCCTGTCCCTGATCTACACGGACCTGTCCTTTGAAGGCGCCACCATCTCCGGGTCCGACCAGCAGTCCCTGACAGCGCTGATGGCCGGGCTGGACCCGGCGGACGAAGCCGCCGCCCTGGACGTGATCGACCACCTGCCCGCCTCCGTGTATGACCTGGTGATGACCGGGATCGACATGGACCGGATCGTGGACATCGGCACGCTGCTGATCTGCTTCTACGTCCTGAGCTTCCTGCTGTCCGTGATCCAGAACTGGTCCATGGCCTCCGTGACCCAGCGGGTGTCCAAAACCATGCGCAGCGACATCTCCGGGAAGATCAACCGGCTGCCCATCGGCTATTACGACCGGACCACCACCGGCGACGTGCTCTCCCGGGTGACCAACGACGTGGACACCATCGGCCAGTCCCTCAACCAGAGCATCGGCAGCCTGGTCCACGCGGTGGTGCTGCTGCTTGGCTCGCTGCTGATGATGCTGATCACCAACGTGACCTTGACGGTGACGGCGGTGCTGGCTACCGCCATCGGCTTCGTGTTCATGTTCGCCATCATGGGCCGGTCCCAGAAATACTTCGTCCGGCAGCAAAGCTGCCTGGGCCGGATCAACGGCTATATCGAAGAGATCTACAGCGGCCAGACCGTGGTGAAGGCTTACAACGGCGAGGACAACGCCCGGAAGACCTTTGAGGAGATGAACGGCCAGCTCCGTTCCGCCGGTTTCAAGGCCCAGTGCCTGTCCGGCCTGATGCAGCCGCTGATGACCTTCATCGGCAACTTCGGCTATATGGCGGTGTGCGTGGTAGGCGGCGCCCTGGCCCTGGAGGGGAAGATCAAGTTCGGCGTGATCGTCGCCTTTATCATGTATGTACGCTACTTCACCCAGCCCCTGAGCCAGATCGCCCAGTCCATGCAGATGCTCCAGTCCGCCGCCGCCGCCGGAGAGCGGGTCTTCGCCTTCCTGGAAGCTCAGGAGATGGCGGACGAGAGCCACAAGACCAAGAAGCTGGAAAATGTCCAGGGCTATGTGGACTTTGACCACGTAAAGTTTGGCTACGAAGGATCCGGCCGGATCATCATCCACGACTTCTCCGCCGCGGCCAAGCCCGGCCAGAAGATCGCCATCGTCGGCCCCACCGGCGCCGGCAAGACCACCCTGGTGAACCTGCTGATGCGGTTCCACGAGATCCAGGGCGGCCAGATCCGGATCGACGGCGTGCCTACCCAGGAGCTGCGCCGGGAGGATGTCCACGCCCAGTTCTGTATGGTGCTCCAGGACACCTGGCTGTTTGAAGGCACGGTCCGGGAGAACCTGGTCTACAGCACGCCCAATGTTTCCGACGAGAAGGTCCAGGAAGCCTGCCGGGCAGTGGGCCTGGACCACTTCATCCGCACCTTGCCCCACGGCTATGACACGGTGCTCAACGACCAGGTGAGCCTGTCCCAGGGCCAGAAGCAGCAGCTGACCATCGCCCGGGCCATGATCGCGGACCGGCCCATGCTGATCCTGGACGAGGCCACCTCCTCGGTGGACACCCGGACGGAACAGAAGATCCAGGAGGCCATGGATAAGCTGATGGAGGATCGGACCAGCTTCGTGATCGCCCACCGCCTGAGCACCATCAAAAACTCGGATCTGATCCTGGTGCTCAAGGACGGCGACATCATCGAAAGCGGTACCCATAACGCCCTGCTGGAAAAGGGCGGCTTCTACGCGGAGCTGTACAACAGCCAATTTGAACAAGGGGAGGAGTCGGCATGATAGCCAGATATATCACCATCGAGCGGGAGTACGGAAGCGGCGGCACCCAGATCGCCCGGACCCTCTCCCTGACCACCGGTATCCCCTGCTACGGCCGGGAGATCCTGGAGGAAGTGTCCCGGAGCTACGACATCTCCGTGGACCGGATCGAGCAGTATGAAGAAGCCACCACCAACAGCTTCTTGTATTCCGTGGTGGCCATGGCCAAGGCCAACGCCGGCGAAGGGGACCTGCTGGCCCGGGAGGGCCACCTGTTCGTGGCGGAGCAGGCGGCGATCCGCCGGTTCGCCGCCCTGGGGCCGGGGATCTTCGTAGGCCACTGCGCCGGGGAGGCCCTCCGGGGCTTCCCGGGGGTGGTGAAGGTGTTCATCCGCAGTTCCGACGAGGCCGGGAAAAACCGCCGGATCGCCCAGGTCTACGGCGTGCCGCAGGAGGATGTGCAGAGCCGCCGGAAATGGTTCGACCGAAAGCGCGCCCGGTACTATAACGGCAACACCGGCAACCGCTGGGAGGACCTGACCAAGTACGACCTGGTCCTGGACAGCGGCACCCTGGGCCTGGAAGGCTGTGTCGCCGCCCTGAAGGGCCTTCTGTGAATCTCCATATCCATAAAACAGCCCCCGCTTCTATATCAAATGCCCCCGCTTCCGTCTGGAAGCGGGGGCATTCGCGCGCTCTGCAGGAAAGCGCCTCGACCTTCCACCAGGTCCCGACGCTCCACCAACGCCCTTGGCTCTCCCTATGGGAGAGCCAAGGGGGGACACCCAATGGCTCCCTTGCGTAAAGGGAGCTGTCAGCCGCAGGCTGACTGAGGGATCGTTGACCTGCCCCCATTGCGCCCAATGCTCCAATAAAACGGTATGCCCCACCGCACCATCCCTCCGACCGGGCTTCGCCCGGCCACCTCCCTTTACGAAAGGGAGGCTTTGGGGGATACCGCACCTGGGCCTTTTCGGTTATAAGACACGCTGGTCTGAAAGAACAGCGTGGCCACCCTCTCCGTCAGGCCGTTCGGCCTGCCACCTCTCCCATAGGGAGAGGCAAGTGGGTGGGCAAAATGTTGGGGGTGGTACAAAAACCCCGAAGGGGGCTTCGGTCTTACAGCTGGGAGAACACCGCTCCCAATCTTTCGTGCAGGACCAGATCTGCCTGGCCGTCGTAGGGGGTGGGGTCCCGGTTGATCAGGACCATCCGGCTGCCCCGGTAATAGCGCACCAGGCCCGCCGCCGGGTACACCGTCAGGCTGGTCCCTGCCACGATCAGCATTTCCGCGTCACAGATCGCCTGAAGGCTCTGTTCCATGGTGTCCGGGTCCAGGCTCTCCTCATAGAGGACCACGTCGGGCTTGACGATCCCGCCGCAGTCGCACCGGGGGATCCCGGGGGCATCCTTGACAAACCAGGCATCGTAGAACTTGCCGCACCGGGCGCAGTAGTTGCGAAGCACCGAGCCGTGGAGCTCACAGACCTTTTTCGACCCGGCTTTCTGATGAAGGCCGTCGATGTTCTGGGTCACCACGGTCACGTCCTTCCCCATCTGTTCCCACTGGGCCAGCTTTAGATGGGTGATGTTGGGCTGGAAGCCCAGGGGCATCATCTTTTCCCGGTAGAACCGAAAGAAGTATTCCGGGTCCCGCTCATAAAAGCTCCGGCTGATGATCTGCTCCGGGGGATAGTCGAAGCGCTGGTTGTACAGCCCATCCACGCTCCGAAAATCCGGGATCCCTGACTCAGTGCTCACCCCCGCGCCGCCGAAAAACACGATCTTCCGGCTCTCCTCCACCCACTTACGCAAGGTCTGGATCTTGCTCATAGGAACGCCCCCTTTTTCTTTTATCATACCCCTTCCCTTTCAAAAAAGCAACACCCACCGTGATCGGTGGGCGCGCGGTCATAGCAGGCCCTCTTCCTCCATCTCTTTCAGGAGCTTTTTGTCCTGCTTGGAGCTTAGGTCCAGCTTTTCGTACATATCCGGGCGGCGGGTCCTGGTGCGGTGGAGGGCCTGTTTGCGCCGCCATTGGCGGACCTTCTCGTGGTTGCCGGAGAGCAGGATCTGGGGCGCTTCCCGGCCATGCCACACCGCCGGGCGGCTGTACTGGGGGTATTCCAGCAGGCCGTTGAAGTGGCTCTCGTCCTCGAAGCACTCCGGGTCCGCCAGCACCCCGGGGACCATCCGGCACACCGCGTCGGTCACCGCCATGGCGGCGATCTCTCCGCCGGTGAGGACGAAATCTCCCAAAGACAGCTCCTCGTCCACGCACTCATCGATGAACCGCTGGTCGATCCCCTCATAGTGGCCGCACACCAGCACCAGGTTCTCCAGCTTGCTCAGCCGGATCGCGTCCGCCTGGGTGAAGGTGTGGCCGCAGGGGCTGAGGTAGATCGTGTGCACCGGCCCGCCTGCCTGATCGCACACCGCCTCCCAGCATCGGTACAGCGGGTCCGCGGTCATCACCGCTCCCCGGCCGCCGCCGTAGGGGTAATCGTCCACCTGGTTCTGCTTGTTGGCGGTGTAGTCCCGGATCTGGTGGGTGCGGATCGTGATAAAGCCCCGCTCCTGGGCGCGGCCCAGGATGCTCTCGGAGAGCACGTCCCCCACCGTGTCCGGGAAGAGGGTCATGATGTCAACTCTCATCGGTGGCCATCCCTTCGATCAGCCGGACCTCCATGCGGTCCGCCTCCAGGTCCGTAGACAAGATGAACTCCTTCACCGCCGGGATCATGTACTGCCGCTGGCCCTGCACCACATACACGCTGTTGCCCGGGTAGTCCAGCACCTCCCGGATCTGGCCGATCTGCGCCCCTTGGGCGTACACCGCCATGCCGATCAGCTCGGCGGCGAAGATGGCGTCCCGGTCCATATCCTCCCGGAAAAGCTCCACCGTCTTCCCTCGGAGGGCCTGGGCGGCCTCCATGGTGTCCACCCCTTCCAGCTTGAGCAGGTCGCAGGTGCCTTGGACCCGGCAGTTTTGGATCGGGTATTCCCGGCCGCCGATCCGGCACCGCCGGTGGCCCAGCAGGTCCTCCGGCGTGTCCAGCCAGCACAGCATCTTCACTTCCCCCCGGACCCCGTGGGTGTTCACGATCTGGCCTGCTTGTATAAATGGGAGCCTCATAGGTCATCCTCCTAAATTCATCAGTACGAAAAATGCGTGACGCCGCAGCGCCACGCATAAGTCGTTAATCCACGATTTCGACCGTGACCTTCTCGCCGGTGCGCTGGGCAACGGTTTTCACGATGGTGCGGATCTCCTTGGCGATCCGGCCCTGTCGGCCGATCACCTTGCCCATGTCGCCTTCGGCCACACGCAGCTCCAGGATCTTGCCGTCCTCGTCCTCGATCTCGGTAACGGTAACATCGTCGGGGTTATCGACCAGGTTCTTTGCCATATACAGCAAAAGGTCTTTCATTGCGATAACTCCTTTAGAGATCTTACAGGACGCCGGCCTTCTTCAGCAGGGCCCGAACGGTATCGGTGGGCTGAGCGCCGTTCTTGATCCAGTTCTGAGCCTTCTCCGCGTCCACGGTGATGGCAGCGGGCTCGGTCAGGGGATTGTACGTGCCGATCTCCTCGATGCAGCGGCCGTCCCGGGGGGAACGAGAGTCCGCAACGACGATCCGGTAGAAAGGAGCCTTCTTCGCGCCCATTCTTCTGAGTCTGATCTTGACCATGGTATTCACCTCCAAATTTGAACAACATTTCTATATCGCAAAGCTTCTATCTGCTTTCAGCGAACCGATTTACATACCGGGGAAGCCGCCAAAGCCGCCCAGGCCCTTCATCCGCTTCACCTTTCGGCCCATGCCCGGGCCGGAGAACTGGCGGATCAGCTGGCGCATCTGCTCGAAGGACTTGAGGAGCTTGTTCACGTCCTCCACCTTCACGCCGGAGCCGGCGGCGATCCGCTTCTTCCGGCTGGCCCCGATGATGCTGGGGTTCTCCCGCTCCTTGGGGGTCATGGACAGGATGATCGCCTCCGTCCGGGCCATGGCCCGCTCGTCCACCTTCACGTTTTTCAGCTTGGCGCCGCCGGGCATCTGGGCCAGGATCTGCTCCACAGAGCCCATGGACTTGAGCTGGATCAGCTGATCGTAGTAGTCCTGCAAGGTGAACCGATTGGACCGAAGCTTTTCCTCCATCTCGGCGGCCTTCTTGGCGTCGTAGGCTTTCTCGGCCTTCTCGATCAGGGTGAGCACATCGCCCATGCCCAAGATCCGGCTGGCCATCCGATCCGGGTGGAACGGCTCGATATCCTCCAGCTTCTCGCCGATACCGGCGAACTTGATCGGCTTGCCGGTGATCGCCCGGACGGACAAGGCCGCGCCGCCTCTGGCGTCGCCATCCAGCTTGGAGAGCATCACCGAGTCGATGTCCAGCCACTCGTTGAAGGTCTGGGCGGCGTTCACCGCGTCCTGGCCGGTCATGGCGTCCACCACCAGCATGATCTCATTGGGCTTGACGGCGGCCTTGATGTTCTTCAGCTCGTCCATGAGCTGCTCGTCGATGTGCAGCCGGCCGGCGGTGTCCAGGAACACCATGTCATGGCCGTGCTGCCGGGCGTAGAGCACCGCCTCCTGGGCGGTCTTCACCGGATCCTGGGTGCCGCGGTCGAACACCTCGATCCCCAGCTTCTCACCGCAGACCTTCAGCTGGGTGATCGCGGCAGGGCGGTAGATATCACAGGCCACCAGCAAGGGGTTCCTGCCCTGGCGCTTCATCAGGCCCGCCAGCTTGGAGCCGTTGGTGGTCTTGCCCGCGCCCTGCAGGCCCACCAGCATCACCACCGTAGGGCCGTTGGGGGCGATGTTGAGGTGCTTGGTGTCCGAGCCCATGAGCTTGGTCAGCTCTTCGTTGACGATCTTCACGATCATCTGCGCCGGGGTCAGGGACTCCAGCACGTCGGCGCCGACGCACCGCTCGGTGACGGACTTGGTAAAGTCCTTCACCACTTTATAGCTCACGTCCGCTTCCAGCAGCGCCATACGGATCTGGCGCATGGCCTCCTTCACGTCCGCCTCTTTCAGGCGGCCTTTGCCCCGGAGGTTCTTGAAAACGGCGGAGATCTTTTCAGTCAAGCCTTCAAATGCCATCGTTCATTCCTCTAATCCATTGGCGGCAGACAGGATCTGCCGGGCCTGCTCCCGCACCGCCGGATCCGGGTGATCCCGGAGGGCGTCCGCGGCGGCGGCGATCTTCCTGGCCGCCTGGCGGATCTGCATGGTCCGCCGGACACAGCCGGTCTTCGCCTCCAGCTCCCGCAGGGCGGCCTCCGCCCGGCTCAGGTTGTCGTAGACCCCCTGGCGGCTGACTTTCAGCTCCTGGGCGATCTCGGCCAGGCTCAGATCCTGGTTGTAGTACAAGTCGAAGCACTCCCGCTGACGCCGGGTGAGGAGCTCGCCGTAGTGGTCGTACAGCAGCGTCATTTCCAGCGCGTCCATGGTCATGCCTCCCTCTGTCAAGGCATTGTCCTTGACACCTGGGCTATCATACATCATCGGCAGGAGCTTGTCAAGTATTTTTCCTTGTCAGCGGGCCTTTTTCTCAGAAAAACAGCAGGGAGAACCAGGTGACCACGTTCTGGCCGTACTGGAAACCGATCCCGTACCGCTCCGCCGTGGGGATCAGCACGATCCCATGGCTCTCCACGCAGGGGTGCATCCGCTCCGGCTCCCGGCAGGGCTGGCCGTCCAGATAGGCGCACCGGGGGCAGATGTGGCACGCCTCGGTGGACAGGACATAAGGCTCCACCCCCTGGGCCCGCATCAGGTCCCGGACCTGGTCGGTGATCTGCTCATGGTCCGGCCGGGTGGCCAGCGTTTCCTGGATGTCGGCGATATCCGCCACTTCGGTGACGGTGACGATCATCAGACAGTTTTCAAAGGACAGACACTTCGCCTGACAATCCTCCACCGCCCCCACCCCAGGCGGACAGGCCCAGGTGGTGCCGTACATGGGACACTCGGTCTTGCAGATGTGCCGGACCCGCTGGGAAAATTCCAGCTCCTTCGGGTCGATGAAGAAATACCCATACAAAGGAAGGGCCGCCAGGTCCCCTTCCAGCTTTTCCAGGTCCATCATAACAGCTCCTCCAAGATCTTCTCACAGCCCTCCACCAGGTCCTCCCAGGTCCGGGAGAAGTCCCCGGTGTACCAGGGATCGGCCACGTCCCGGTCCAGCAGGGGCCGGATCTTCTCCGGATCCGGGGGCAGCAGCCGGGAAAGATACCGGGCGTTGCTGCCGTCCATGTAGTAGATCCGGTCATAGCGGTCATAGTCCCCGGCGGTCACCTGCCGGGCGGTCTTCCCCTGGCAGGAGATGCCATGTTTTTGAAGCTCCCGCCGGGCAGGCGGATACACCGGCGCGCCGATCTCCTCCCGGCTCACCGCCGCCGAGGCGATCTGGAACCGCCCCTCAGCCCCGGCCCGCCGGACCATATCCTTCAAAATAAACTCCGCCATCGGACTGCGGCAGATATTGCCGTGGCAGACGAATAAGATCTTAGTCATACCCCTCGCTCCTTATGATGTGTATAGCAGTATACTACCACACCCCCACCCGCTCTGGCAAGTCCCTGGGCTGGCGGCATCGTGTTTTCCGCCCCGCTGACGCCATGACGGTCCGAAAAAGGGGAACAAACGCTGGGGAGCCTCTCCGTTTTCGGAGAGGCTCCTAAAGGTCAGTCTTTGTTCTTCTTTCTGCGGATCAGCACCCCGGCGATCGCACCGGCGACAGCCAGGACCGCCAGCGCCCCGGCGATCGCCACAGCGGCGGTATGGGCGCCGCCGGTCTTATCGCCGTTGGACGGCTCGGTGGTGTCCGGGGCTTCCCCGGTGGTGTCATCCGGCTCCCCCGTAGGATCGGTCTGCGGGTCTTTCACTTCCTGGTCCGTACCCAGCGCCTGGAACCAGTCCACGATATACCCATCGAGCACCTCATAGCCGTCG
>CALXFQ010000038.1 GCA_944387625.1 uncultured Oscillospiraceae bacterium | reverse complement strand
AATTGGCCTGAACCAGAGCCGTGGCCATGGGCGGACAAACCGCATTGCCGCAGCTCGTCCGGGTGGTAGTAGGTCCAGCAAGTTTTTGGGCGTTGGGATTTTAGAAGGGCCTGATGACGTCTGGCAGGGTATCCACGAAATCTGCGCCACATCCAGTATCGGTCACATTTTTGATACATCACACAGGCGGCTTCGCTTTCATTCGATGGACATTTATCGCATGGGTTCGGGTAGCTCATGGCGTATCACTCCCTTTGTCGATCTTTCTTTTGACCCCATAGATGGCTTCCAGGAGCTTGTCAGCAGTTTGGACAGACGGTTCTTTTCGGTACGCAATGGCAGCCAGCTCGATGTTCTTCCACATATCCGCAGTATCTTCGTAGATCTGCTCCAGGAAATGGCAAGCACGAAATTTCTCCAGCAGCTCAGATTTCTCCCGCCGCCCTTGTTCCGGCGACATCTGCACCCTGGCGGCAAAATCGTACAGGTTCCGAAATGCCAGGAACAGCATCATTTCCGATAAGTAGCGTGTATCTGGCATCTCCTTTCGCTGGAATGCCAACCGCTCCAGCTCTTCAGGAGGGATACTCATTTGGTCCATAAGCATCCTCCAGGTCATGCACCCAGATGAAGATCCCCGGAAGCTCTGCCCAGAACTTTTCCACTCGCTCCTGGCAGACCTGTGCATCATCTTTCCAGAAGCCCAGCTTGGTCATGACATCTTTCAGCAGCTTTTGCAAGTTGTCCGTATCTGGTCTGGTGACTTTCCACTGTCCGTCCCTATGTGTGCCCGTCACCGGGAAGCACCATTTCACCATCAGCCCTATCGGCCCGTCCATTGGCGTATCCGGCCGGAACTTGGCCAGGTGCGCTTCAAGCATAGATCTTGTGCGCTTGAGCTCCGGCGTATCATAGACGATCGGTTTGCCCTTCCGCACAGTGATCCCCTGCTCCTGATGGGTCACGGTGGGCGGCTTCATCGGCAGAAAAAACGAGATCCCCAATTTTCTCAACTCCTAACTTTTTTGCTGATTTTGAAATTGGCGTTTGTCATGTCATGCTCGGTAGGGGAAAACGGCGGCTCTTGAGCCGTTTTCCTACCGTCCGAGCGTGACATATGCGAGTGAATACTCGTAGAGTTACCCCCGTAGGGGGTAAGGTGTTTTCCGCGTATACGCGGAACAGAAAAAACATGATGTTTTCCGCTCGGAAATGAACATAATTTTCATGAAGTTTTCCGTGCGGAAAAGTACATAAAAACATGATGTTTTCCGCTCGGAAATGAACATAATTTTCATGAAGTTTTCCGTGCGGAAAAGTACATAAAAACATGATGTTTTCCACCGGCTATTTTTCCAGCTTTAGCACCTTGCCGGTATTCTTATCGATATAAAATCCGAACTTTTTGACCCAATTTCGTATTGTGCGATTATCTACATTTTTCCCGGAAGAGGAATACCATTGTGCCAAATCATTTATAGTCGGAGGCTCACCCATGTTGCAATTCTGGACGGCGTCTTCGAACTCGGCTGCTTTGCTTCTGCGCTCGGATTCCAAACGGTTTTTGTTCTTGTCGGCGGCTTGCCTCCAGGGCGGCAGCTTGCCGTCAGAGGCCAGGTCGCCCAAAATTCCGCTGTCATCGATGCGGTGCCGGGGGTAATCGAACCACATATTCACCGGAGAGAACTTCGGGAACTCCCGGAGGGTGCCTTCCACACGCCAGGCCGTGCGGCTGTGTACCGCCTTTTCCGCCGCGTCGATGTCCTGTACCAGCTGAGCGTATACCGGGGCGCTGAGCCGCCTGCCGCAGACCTCACGCATGATTCCGGCAACGCACATATCGTCCTGGGAAACATCGTCCCGCCAGTACATGGCGTACTTGTCCAGATACCGGACGCACAGGCGTATAATTTCCTTGTCCAGTTCCGTCTGATACACCGTCTCCGGCACTTCCAGCTGAATCACATCAATCAGCGCGTCCGGGTCCCGGGCAAATACACCGGAGCCGGACGCCCGGTCCATAGATCGTTTCTGACCCTGACCGCCTTTGGAATGATGGTGGCAGTAAATCACGGCGCATCCCAGCTCCGTACACACCAGGTCAAACTGGTTGCAAAACTGCGCCACCTGGTCTGCGGAGTTCTCGTCTCCCGTGATAATCTTGTAGATGGGGTCGATGATAATGGCGATGTAATTTTTCTTGGATGCCCGGCGAATCAGCTTAGGCGCCAGCTTATCCATGGGGACGGATTTGCCCCGCAGGTTCCATATGTCAATATTTCGGATATACCGTGGCTCCCACCCCATAGCGGTGTAAATGTCCTTGAACCGGTGCAGGCAGCTGGCTCTGTCCAGCTCCAGATTGACATACATGACACGGCCCTGGCTACACTTCCAGCCCAGCCAGTCCTTCCCTTCGGCAATGGCGCAGGTCAGTTCGATGAGGCTGTAGGACTTGCCTGCTTTGGAAGGACCGGCAATCAGCATTTTGTGTCCCTGCCGAAGTACGCCGGAGATCAGTGGCGGTGCCAGGTCAGGAAGGCAGTCCCAAACGGTATCCAGCCCTTCCGGGTTCGGCAGATCATCGGTGACGGATTCGATCCATTCCTTCCACTCGGTGAAGTTGCTTTTTCCGATGTTGGTATCCATCAGGAACTGCTGGGCATCCCCCCGGCGAACACCGGGCATCCGGCTTAAACGGCTTGGATTTTTGTTCTGGGTGTCGATCTGCATGCCGTTCTTCTTGAGCACGCCATACAGGTAATCCACTCGCTTACGATACTCATCGTAGTTACTGGCATCGATATGTACGATGGCATGGAGGCTCTTTTTTCCGCTATGGACCAGGCAGGCCACAGGCAGTTCCAGCTCACGGATCATGGCGTTCTGCCGTTCCAAGTCCATGGTGTCTGATTCCACCAGGGCGTACCTGTAATCGCTGACATTGTCGTTGCGACAGCCCTTCCCATCCAAGGGGTTGAACCGGATCCACGCCCCCACCTGGGGATCGTAATCTCCCAGGACAGCGCCGATATCTCCGTTGCACTTTGTCAGTTGCTGGATCAGTTCCCCTGCCGTCCGGTCCCAGGACCCTTTTGACGGCATATATTTTCCGTCCTTCTCCCAGCTCTCAGTGACATAGCCCACATTTTCTGATGGGTCAAACAGCGTTTCCAGGTACTTTATCAGCTGATGGACCGGATCCATAGACGGCTCTAAGATCTCTTTACCCTCCAACCAGCTGGCATCGACCACCTTACGCTCTCCTGTTCCGATCATAGAATCCCAGGATAATTCGTATCCTTCTCCATCAGCCCCATGGGGTTGCCAACCTCGCTCCTTGGCCATCTGCACGATAGTCCCGCCGGTCACTGGGTTGGCAGCCCCCCGGAAGCTCTCCCATTTCCGTTCACATTCGCCGGGATGGTATCTCACAGGGTCGTTACTGCTCCACTTCTCCCAATCCTGGACAGCATACCCCGCCTCCTTCAGGGCCATGCCCACATTGATCCAGCTTTGATAATCCAGCTCTGCCGGCGGGATATAGGGCAGTAATTCTAACAGATCGATCTGGTTTTCCAATCTTCTCCTCCTCCCGAAGGCGGCTTATTTCTTCCCGTAGGATGCTGGATCCACCCCTGCCGGGACGCGCCAGCCGTTGGCAGCGATCCGGTCGATGAGCCTCCGGGCATCCTCGAACTGCCAAGTACCCACATGCTGGAATCCCCGGCCCTCTAGGAAGCGGATCTGCTTTGGGGTGGTAAGCCCTGCTGTCCTACGCTTATCCAGCTTGTCCAGCAGCAGCTTCGCCTTCCCGGCACACTCGATGTCATCCGGAAAGATCCCAAGCCGTTCCAGCGTCTGCCGCTGCTTGTCTGACGGTGGCCCCATCTCCCAGCCAAAGGCAGGAGCATATCCAGATAGGTCTTCGGCCTGGATGGACATTTCGAACTGTAAGGGATCTACCAGCTTTCGCTTCCTGGTTTTCATCTCCGCCAGCTTCTTCGCCAAGGCTTCTTCTCTCTGGGCCACTACGTTCATGCTGGCCTGGGCTTCTGCTTCTTCCAGGTCTACCGGGCAGGCAGCCGCTTCGATGTTCTCGGTCATTTTCTGGGCCACCTCTGGTGACTCGCAGATCAAATGCGCCGGATGGCACAGGTCGTGCCGTTCCGTATGCCACAAGAAATCCAGGAGGATAAGATGGTCCTTTCCGGGGGCAAGGCGTGTCCCGCGGCCCACCATCTGGCAGTATAGTGACCGCACCTTGGTGGGCCGCAGCACTACCACACAGTCTACTTCCGGGCAATCCCACCCCTCCGTTAAAAGCATGGAATTGCATAGGACGTTGTATTTCCCACTGGCGAAATCCTCCAGTACCTGGCTGCGGTCCTGGCTATCGCCATTGACTTCAGCCGCACGAAACCCGTGTGCGTTCAGTATGTCCCGGAATTTCTGGGATGTTTTGACCAGCGGCAGGAACACGACTGTCTTTCGATCGGCGCACCGCGCAGTCATCTCTTCGGCGATGGACTGGAGATAGGGGTCCAAGGCAGAGCCCAGATCTGCGGCCTTGAAGTCTCCTGATCGGATACCGACCCCTCGAATATCCAGACTCAAGGGGATGGTCTCTGCTTTGATGGGGCATAAGTAGCCTTCCCGGATGGCTCTGGGCAAGGTGTATTCGTAAGCCAAAGACTCAAAATACTGACCAAGGTTCCGCATGTCGCCCCTGTCCGGCGTTGCCGTTACACCCAGCACATGTGCCTTGGAAAAATGGCTTAGAACACGCTGATAGCCGTCTGACAAGCTGTGATGCGCCTCGTCGATGATGATGGTCTGGAAGTGATCCGGCGAAAACTGATCCAGTCTTTTTGGCCTTTGAAGGCTCTGTACGGAGCCCACCGTCACACGGTACCAACTACCCAGGCACGTAGCTTCCGCTTTCTCTACGGCGCATCCAAGCCCCGTGGAACGCTTTAATTTGTCCGCCGCTTGATCCAGCAGCTCACCGCGGTGTGCCAGTATCAAGACCCGCTCCCCCATCGTTACTCGCTTTTCCGTGAGCTTGCAAAAAACGATGGTCTTCCCACAGCCAGTTGGAAGGACCAGGAGGGTCCGGGCTACCCCGGATCCCCACTGGTTCTCGATCGCTGCGATGGCCTCACTCTGGTATGGCCTTAACTCCATGCCCATGACTTAGAACATCCCAGGCGTGTATCCGCCGGGGGCAGGAGCAGGACCTTGGGCTTCGGCGGCTTCAGGTTCATAAAACTTCTCGATCTCGTTGCCCTCCATCTCTTTCCCGGTCTTGCTGATGAAGGTCTTGACCTTGACCTTGCACCGGCCACTTGCGCCATTGACCTTGTTCCAGTTCATGACCATCTTTTCACCTTTCTTCCGCTGGCCGATAGCGGTGAAGAACTCACATAGCTTCCACTCACACTTTGAGTGAAGGAAGAGATTGTACTTGATGGTACAGGGGCCTTTATCCGTTTGGATCCGAATGCTCAGCACGGCCTTGTTGCAGGGGGGCATCTTATCGCTGCCGTTATGTCTGGCTCGTTCGAAACTGATCACGGTAAAGTCATAATCTCCTGCAGGGGCAAGGATAAACTCCTGGCCCTCTTTCTCGATGGTCGCGTCCCAGCTCAGCTCATAGCCATCGGATACAGGTGGTACAGCATAGTTATTCATCTGTTGTCCTCCTTGATCATTTTGTATACTTGATCCCAAGCGCCTACCAGCACCCCGGTGATGAAGTTGGGATCATAGTTTTCGATCGGTGTCGCTTCCGGGTAGTAACCACGCCGGGCCACTACACGCCGGATCTGGTCTTCGGTCACACCATACTGCTCCATCATCTGGGCAAGGGCCTTCGGGACGCGAAGCTCCGGCACAGGTGCTTGTACCGCAGCGGGCGGCTCTTCAATCTTGGACTGTGCCGATGCGGGGGTGGGAGCCGGCTCCTGCCGCACAGCTGCCTGATCAGTATGCTGCGTATCAAACAGGTGACCGATCTGCCCAAATTCAAAGGGCAGCTCCTCCGGCAGACCGAAACGGTTCTTAGCGTCCCAGCATGGATGGTGGGAGGTGTACATCATCCTGGTGCCGCCGCTGGCTTTGTTTTTCCCCTTGGTGGCACCTTTCCCATCTACGTTTGACACGAATACCTTGTAGTTGGCAAACAGGATCATGTCCGCCCACTCCTTGACCAGCGGCGTATTGCGTTTCAACAGCTTCGGGGCCCAGCGGTCATAAGAACCCACCTCGTTCGGCTCTTCTACCTTCTGCAGTGCGGCGTGGGCAGTCAAGCAAACATGCATGCCTGCATCGATCACAGCATTTAGCGCATGAAGCAATTTGACAAACTCTTCTTCCAGGTATGTGTATCCTTTTCCGTACCCGAACCCTTCGATACTGGTCACTTGGCCCTTGGCACAGATATGGGCGATACACAACTTCTCGGCCCAGTCGGCCGTGTCCACGACCAGGGTCCGGAACTCCCCGGGATTTCTGGAAAAGAACATCACCTGGTCCAGTAGTGCCGCCCAGCTTTCCGGCTTGCGTGTGCGGACAACGTTCATCCGAACCGTACTTCCCTCCGTGTCGATAAATACCGGGGTGGGAAACATACTGGCAAAGGTAGATTTTCCGATACCTTCGGGCCCGTATAAAAGGCACTTGATAGGTTTTTTTAATTCGCCACGAATAAGTTCCACACTATTACCTCCTCTTAGAATTTACCGGCTTCCCATGCCTTGCTGGTGCCAGGCAGTTCCTCCGGTTGCAGGGCCCCATCTTCGATGATGACGGCACATTCGCTCCCCTTGGATACCCGGGTAGCGATCACCTGAAGGCCCTCCTGCTGGAGCCAGGCGGCGAAATCCGTGAGGGTCTTCATATCCATCTGCTCCAGCTTATCCACCAGCACGAATCCACACCTGGGGTTAAGTGCCCGGACGATGGCGGTGGAAACACGCAGTTGGTCGGCGCCGGACATTCCATCCCATTTCTTCCCCTGATAGGTCAATTCGCCATCTTCCACAGACAGGCCCTCCAGGGGCAGCTTTGCCCCGGCCAGAAGGTCCCGCTTTTCCTGGCGTACCGCCTCCAACTTATCGGTAAGCTCATCGTACTGGGCTGTGTAGTGTTCTGCTTCCTGCTCCGCTTTCTCCCGGTCACAGTTGGCACGGATCTTGATGTTAAGGGCGTCGATGTTGCGCAGGTCTTCCTCGATCTGGGCGGTGGACATATCCTGGAGGTCCATCGCGTCCTTATGCGCGATATCCAGGTCCTCTCTGATCCTGGCAAGGTCCTCCAGAGCTTGCTTCAGGTCTTCTTCCAGCTTATCCACCCACTCCTGCTGGCGTACAAAGTCAGCCTGCAGCTGGGCAACCATGCGCCGTTTGCGCTGATTTTCGCCATTCACCGCCAAAATATCCTGCTGGCGCTGGATCAGGTCAAAAGCAGACACGGGCTCCTTGGGAACGCCGGTGTAGAAAGGCATCTCTTTCGCATATTTCCGCTTCTGGTCAGCCACCTGGCCGATGGTATGACGCTGACTGTACAGCTGCCGCTCTTGGCTCTCCAATGCGTGGAGCCGGTCGCCCACACCGATGATCCGGAGAAGGGTCTCCGCTTTATCCCGGTTGGAGCTCGCCATAAACTTTGGCAGGTTCAACGCCAACTCGTCCACAAACATATTCAGGAGCTGCTGGCCCCCACGTTGTCCTGCAGGGTCGATCACCTTCAAGGCGGAGTTTTTGCCGGCTCGTTCTACCACAAGGCCATTGGATAGCTCCAAGTGGATCCTGGGTGGTACCAGGGATCCTTCGCGCTGTGGGGCGCTGGGCCGGAAGCGATCGCCGCCTAATGCCCAAGCAATGGCATCAAGCACAGAGGTCTTGCCTTGTCCGTTATCTCCGCCGATCACGGTAAGACCAGATGGCGCGGGGATGAGTTGTACAGCCTTGATGCGTTTCACGTTTTCCAGTTCTAGGCTGGAGATCTTTACTGTGTCCATATTATTTTCTCCTTGTTTTTTGTTCGCTTCCGTGCTAAAATACAAGGGAAGCAGAACTACTGACGTGGTTTTCTTCATACTGCTCTCACCTGGCCTCGATAATCAGGTGAGAGCAGTTTTTGTTTCACTGGTCCACTTGCCGATCATGTACATACCTCTGCCGCCGCTGCCGCGGTTTCACCGTCCTGGTGGGTCCGATCCCCTGCCAGGGCATCAGCCCCACGGCGAAGCCCAGCAGGCTCAGCCCCAACCAGTGATCCAGGCTTATCAGCCGCTCTGCCCTGGCCCAGGCCACCGCCGCCAGCCCCACCGCCAGCACCACATACAGCCCCAGCAACCTCAAGCCTTTGCGCCGATGTTGGCGCATATTTCTCTTCATATCCGGCCTCCTTTCAGTTTCACAGCCCTATACCGCACCACAGTATAGCTCTCCGCCACCCGATACAGGTGTGGTGCGATCATCTGCTGACGCCGGGCCTCGGCCTCCTCATAGCTGTCATGCTTCATGGCCAGGGTCTCCCATTTGTTGCTCTGGGGATACTTCCTATATTGCAAGACATAGTGCTTCTGTTCGCTCACGGCCATGTTCCTCCTTCATTCTTCATTTGATCCGCACGACCGTTTCCTTCCTGGCCCGCAGATCCAGGATCACCACGTGGTCCGATCCCACCCGGTTCACCACCACCCGGCCCGGGTCCATCCCCCGCTGCCGTGCCAGCTCCTGCTCCCGCTCATTCGGGACCGTCCAGCGCATCCGCTCCACCTCCCTTCTGAAAGATCTCAGGGTGTCGGCGGGCGTGATCTCTGACGATAGACGCCCAGAAAGCGCCCTTCTCGCCCGGGCTGATCTCTGGAACGGAGATCGGTTTACCGCTTCGAGAGACCACGATAGGCTCCGCAATACTTTTCGTCACGGCCCCCATTGCGTCCTCCTTTCTCTTAATTACTCTCAGACCGCTCATGCGCCCCGCTTTTCGATGATCTGATCCAGAGCCTTTTCCATCCGCTCCTGGATATTGGAAGGCTCCCGCTGGGAGTTAAGGATCCTCCAGACATACGACCTGGTATATCCCAGCTCCTTGGCCAGTTCATCCATGCTGATCTTATGGACGTGCATTTTCCCGACGATCTGGCCGGTCCATTTTTCGGGCATATACCCCTCCTTTCTGTCAAATATGTTGACACACGGCCCCCAACCACTTAAAGCAGATACCGGCACTCTATGCTGTGCTGGGGGCCATGTGCAGAGGAAGCAGTCGGGAAGAACGATCCCGGCTGTTTTCTCATATTGACGCTGCGGCTGTATGTACGGTAAAATAGAGAGGCCGGCATAACACCCCGGGTAAGGAAAGGGGGTATGTGAATGGAATCCTTCTGGACCGTTCTCATGTCTTCGTTCCTGCGCCTGACGAACAGCCATTTACAGTCCGACGGATAAGCCGTCGGCGGTTCGTGCCCGTCAGTAAATGGGTTGCAGAGACTGCCGTCGTTCCGGCAGTGCCCGTCCGTATCGCAGCCGGGGCTTCTCACACCAGAAGCCGAACAGCCGTAAGCCGGGCAGATCTCTTCAGTTCAGGCGATTGCACAGAGGAAAGGGCAGGTGGGAACGAACGCCTGTCCTTTTCCCTGCCGACCTCCCTGTTTTACCGTACATCTCCGGATGGGGCATTTTTTAAATTGACGCTGCGGCTGTGTCTTTTAGGACACCTTCTCGCTAAAAAAAATACCCATGGGGCTATCCAGCTCCAGAAAGTCCACAATTTTCTGAATCTCGCTTTGGGTAAACTCCGACTGCCCGTTGCACTTTCGGAAAAATGCGGACCTGGAGATCCCAAGCATGGCGCACATATCGCCCTTGCTTTTATTACGGATCTTCATTTCATACTCCAGTCTAGCGGCATCCATCACTATCACCTCCTCTTGCTGTGTCTTATAGGACACTTTCATGTTACACTACCATCTCCTCTTTGTCAACAACTATTTGTCCTAAAGGAAACTTTTTTTGCTTTGGTAAAATATACGTTGCATAAAAGACACGGATATGCTATAGTAGTATCATCCCAGAGAGGAGGAAGAAACATGAGCGATAACGAGATGGCAAAGAGGATCCGTCAATTACGCATATCTCAAAATCTCACCTTGGAACAAGTCGCCAGTAAAGTCGGCGTCGGTAAGAGCACGGTGCGCAAGTGGGAAACCGGTATGATCCAAAATATGCGTCGGGATAAAATTGCATCTCTGGCCGATGCACTACGAACGACCCCTGCTTATTTAATGGGCTGGGACGATACTTCCGGCATCCTCCCCTCCAACCTCACCCCCCTGGCCCCCATGGATCAGATCCCCCTGGTGGGAGATATCGCCTGTGGCACACCGATCCTGGCGGAAGAGAACATCACCGACTATGTAGACCTTCCCGGCCATATCCGGGCGGATTTCGCCCTCACCTGCCGGGGCGACAGTATGATCGGCGCCGGCATCCAGGACGGGGACATCGTATACATCCGCCATCAGGAGACCGTGGAGAACGGCCAGATCGCTGCCGTCCTGGTGGGCAGTGAAGAGGCTACCTTGAAGCGGTTCTATCGGTCAAATAACGCCGTCACCCTCAATGCGGAAAATCCCAGCTACGCCCCCATGGTCTTCGTCGGCGAAGAAGCCGCCCAGATCCGCATCCTGGGCCTGGCCATCGCCTTCACCCACCCGATCGTCTGACACATTCGTATCCTACTGGACCACCCGCCAGGGAAAGGAGGGGCCAAAAATGTTTTATCAAGTCCTGTCGATGCTTTTGGGCTTCGGATTATTCATGTTTGGTTATTATTTTGAGCACAAGATGGAGAAACGCAAAGAATATGAAGGTTGGGTCCTGGATGAAAGGATAAGATTTCTTGCGATTGCCGCAGGATACGAAATCTATTGTCAAGATCTTTATGAACGCTGCTTTAAAGAGAATACCGCATTGTTGCGGCGTTGCAACAGATTCGGTTTCAGTGAAATGTATATCCGCATCATGAATTCCCGTATTACAGAATTTGAAGAAGCCGTCAAGGCTGCACGGATCGATTATGATGAAAATCTGGATAAGAAATATGGGCCAAAATATGGGCCAGGATTTTGCTGGGAGGCATTTCCGAAATACCTTCTTCTGGAATACTCGGACAAGCTCTACTCCATAGAGAACCGCTTTTTGTGCCTGGCAAGACTAATGGGTGGTCAGATCCAGACCTTGTCCAGTCCCCAGTCCATAGAATAAAAAACCGCCCCGGGCGCTACCAACACCCGGGACGGCAAATATAGAACACCCTCCACTCTCACATAGGGGCAGTCTACCCTTTTAAGGTATCATATCCGCCCCGGAAAGGCAAGGAAAATATGAGGACACATGGTGCGTTTATCTCCGCCAGATACTCCACCGACAACCAAAACCCGGACAGCATCGAGGTCCAGGTGGAAAAGTGCAGTCAATGGTGCCAGGACCACGGTCTTCCGATCCTGGGCATTTACGCCGATATGGCCGTGTCCGGCATGAAGGACAGCAGGCCCCAGTACGATGCCATGATGCGGGACCTGGCTGCGGGGCTGGCCGATACGGTGGTGATCTACGACCAGAGCCGGATGTTCCGAAAAATGTCGGCGTGGTTTACCTTCCGGGATGACCTGACCCGGATGGGCGTGTCGGTAGTATCCGTTACCCAGCCCAGCATCGGCGGTGACCTGCGGGACCCAATGAACTTTTTGTCTGAAGGCAGCATGGCCCTGTTCAATCAGATATGGTCCTTGCAGAGCCGGCAGAAGACCATGGAGAAATTGAGATTTATGGCCAGGAATGGTCTTCACACCGGCGGCAAACCGGCTCTAGGCTACCAGGTAGTAGACGGACGCCTGGAGATCCAGCCGGAGGAGGCCGCCATCGTCCGCCGCATTTTTTCGGAGTACGCCTCCGGCATGAGCTACCGCCAGATCATCGCCGGTCTGAACCGTGACGGTCTGAAGACCAAGCGAGGCCGTCCCTTCGGATCCAACTCCCTCCACGATCTCATGAAAAACGAAAAGTACATCGGGACCCTGGTGTATGGTGCCAGCCCCTATCGTGAGGACGGCAGCCGGAACAGCCACGCCCCCGCTGCGGAAACTGCCATCCGTATCCCTGATGCCCTGCCAGCCATCGTGTCAAAGGAGCTGTTCGAAGAGGTCCAGCAGCGGATGAAGATCAACCGCCATCAGCAGGGAGGGCGGCCTCCAAAAGACCGGGTCTATCCGTTGAAGGGAAAGGTCTTCTGTGGCTTGTGCGGTGCCTCCATGACGGTGGCGATCTCTCAGGAACATTACCACTACTATCGGTGCTCCGCAAAGAAGCGCCGCCACGACTGCGCTGCCACACCGATCAGGGTGGACCGTCTGGAAGAACTGGTAGCACAGCAGACCCGGCAGGTCTTTGGGTGCCCCGAACAGATCGATGAGCTGTTGGCCATTTTGCGCCAGCAAGCGGACACCATCCAGGGTGGAGCTGCCGCTCGGCTCCAGGCTCTGATCAGCGAGGAGCGTGAGATCTCTGCGAAAATAAACAAAGCCGTTGAAGCCCTGTTGGAGGGCGTATCATCAACGGCTTTGCGGTCCAAGCTCCGGGACCTGGAAACGAAAAAGGCACAGCTGGAACACGATATCAGGCGACTGCGCCAGGATGTGGACGCCGCCGCCATCCCGGAAACCGAATTGCGCCGGATACTGCAACAGATCATCGAAACGGCCACTACCGACCCTGCCCCGATCCTTGCCCTGATCGAACGTGTAGAAGTCTATACGGATGAGATAAAGATCTACACAATGCACCACGCCGCCCCAGGAGACCCTCAGAGCGGCGTGATAAAAATTGCTGGTACACCGGAAGGGACTCGAACCCCCAACCCTCGGAACCGGAATCCGATGCTCTATCCATTGAGCCACCGGTGCA
>CALXFQ010000037.1 GCA_944387625.1 uncultured Oscillospiraceae bacterium | reverse complement strand
CGCGACCGGGCGCGCCGCAGCGCGCTGTCACAGGCTCGAAGAGCCTGTGACTGAGAGGGTAGATGCGTACCGCATTTCAGATGCGCTGGTCTAAAAGCATAGCGTGGCCACCCTCTCCGTCAGGCCGTTCGGCCTGACACCTCTCCCATAGGGAGAGGCAAGTGGGTGGTACAGCATCGAGGGGCATACCGGCACACGCAGTGCGCCCTTGCCTCTCCCATAGGGAGAGGCAAGTGGGTAGGCAGAATGTTGGAAGGTGGTACAAAAGCCCCGAAGGGGCTTTTCGACAAGGGAGGGCGCCCAACAGGGCGCCCTCCACATTTTTTCAGAACAGAGTCAGTTGGGCTTGTTCTCGCCGAAGACCCCGTCGGTCTGGTCCTGGAGGCCAAAGTAGGCGTCCAGCACCGCCTTGGCGATCGGGGCCAGGTTGCTGCCGGAACCGGCCCGCTCGCCGTAGACCACCACCGCGATCTGAGGATCGTCCGCCGGAGCGAAGCACACGAACGAGCCGTTGGCGGAGTGGTCCCGGATGCCGGTCTCGGCGGTGCCGGTCTTGGCGGCTACGGACACCGGGTAGTCCTTGAACACCCGGTAGGCGGTGCCGCCCTCCTCGGAGGCCGCCTTTTTCATGCCGGTGAGCACCGCGTCGTAGGCCACGTCGGAGATCTCCATCCGGCTCAGCACCGAAACGGTGTTCTCATAGACCACGCTGGTATAGTCCGCCGACACCACCCGGTCCAGGAACGTGGCCTTGTAGCGAGTTCCCTGGTTGGCGATGGTGGCGGTGTAGGAGCAAAGCTGCATAGGCGTGAACCGATTTTCCGACTGGCCGATGGAGGCCAGGACCTGGTCGCCCCGGTACCACCGGGCGTCGTCGCCGGTGTTCAGCGCCGCCTTGGTCTCCGGGTTGGCCCGGTAGCCCAGCTCTTCATACAGCTCCACGCCGGTGGCCTCCCCCAGCCCCAGGCCCTTGGCCGTTTCGTCGATCACCGACATCTCCAGCTGGTCCCCCAGCTCATAGAAGAAGTAGTTGCAGGATACCTTCAGCGCTTCGGTGCAGTCGATATAGCCGTGGGTATGGCCAGTGTTGGTATAGGTCAGGCAGTTGGCGGAGAAGCCGGCGTACTTGGTAAAGGAGCCCAGGTCCCGGATCTCCGTCCACCGGGTGATCTGGCCGCTGTCGATGCCCGCGATGGTCATGGACATTTTATAGGTGGAGCCTGGAGGATAGGTGCCTTGCAGCGCCCGGTTGAACAGGGGGTCCAGGTCCGCGTCCATCAGGTCGGAATAATCCTCGAACAGATTGGACAGGTCGTAGGTGGGGTAGCTGCCGCACAGGAGCACCTGGCCGGTCTTCACATCCATGGCCACCACCGCGCCGCCCTGGGCGTCCCAGCCGCTTTGCTCGGTGTCCTCGCTGCGCATCCCTTCGATCACCGAGGCCAGGGACTGCTCCGCCACGGTCTGCAGCGCCAGATCGATGGACACCTGGACGTTCTGGCCCGCCTGAGGCTCTACCTCGTAGTAGCTCTCCACCAGGGTGCCGTCCTTGGTCACCACGTCCACCCGGGTGCCGTCGGTGCCGTGAAGGTAGCTTTCAAAGGCCTTCTCGAACCCGGCCTGGCCCACCAGGGCGTCCATGGAGTAGCCATCCTGGGTCTTGTAATACTCCCACTGCTCCGGGCTCATGGCCCCTACATAGCCCAAAATATGGGCGGCGTATTCCGTATTGTACTCCCGGACCGAGGAGGACTCCACGTTCATCCCCGGCACGTTCAGCTCCAGCACCGCCGCCAGGGTGTCGTTGTCCACGTCATCGGCGAAGACGTAGTTGGACAGGCTGGGCACGGCGTTTCGCAGGCTCAGCTCATAGCGCAGTCCCAGCACCGCCCGGGCGTCTTCGTCGCTCCACTCCTCCGGGATGTCATAGCTGTCCCGAAGTTTTTCCATGAGCATGGGGGCGGAGATGTCCGAGTCCAGGTGGTCCCGGTAGGCCAGGAACGCCTGGAAATGGTTCTGCCAGGTGGTGTTCTGCTCGCTGAGGGTGTAGGCGAAGGGCTGCTCCTTGGTGATCGGCAGGTGGTCTGTATATTCGATCCCCTGGTCCCGGCACACCTGGACCAGCTCGTAGAGCGTGCCGTTGGGGTCGTCGGAACTGGTAAGGACGAAGTGGTTGATCGTCAGGTCGTAGCTGGCCCGGTTGCTCACCAGCACGTTGCCGTTGCGGTCCAGGAGGTTGCCCCGGGCGGCTTTCACCCGGGTCCGGGTCTCAAAGGTGGTGATGTTGTTGGTGTTCCCCCCCGGCTCCACCACCTGGAGCCGGTAGAGCTGGAAGCTGTAAAAACACAGCACAGCCACGAACAGGACTGCCAGCAGCCCTGCCCGGAAGCGGGTCATTCTTTCCATGTTTCTCCTCCAATTTTGCCGATGGACATGAGGATCGGGTAGGTCAGGGGCACCACCGCCAATGTCAGCAGCGCGCCCAGACACTGCGCCCCCAGCCGGTCCGGCCGGGTCAGCTCCAGAAACAGCGCCAGGGCGAACTGGACCAGCTCATATAAGAGCATGGTCACCGCCAGGCACAGCATCAGCGTGGCAAAGCCCTGGCGCAGATAGGCCTGCCGGAAGATCGCCCCGAACACCGCCAGGATACACAGCGTAGGGATCACCATCACCCCGGGGGACGACCCGGACAGATAGTAGATCAGGGACGACACCAGGGCGAACACGCACCCAGCCTCCCCGCCCTGAAGGATGCACACCGCCAGGATACAGCACGGCACCAGGTCCAATGTGGCGCCGAAGATCCGGAAGCGGCTCATGACCACATCCTGCAGCAGCAGCGCCACCAGACACACCAGGCTGTACAGCAGCCACCGGGCCACCGTCAGCCGCTGCTTCCGGGTGAGCAGGAGCTTGCCTAAAACATCTCGCCGGACGGTATCCGGCCGGAATTCGGTCCGTTTTCTTCTGAACATGGCTCACCCCTGGTCGTAGTCGGTAAGGATGAACATCTGCTCCAGGCTCTGGATGTCCGCCGCAGGCTCCAAAATGGCGTACTTTTCCACGCCGGTGGTGCCCATGCCCGCGTCGATCACATGGCCCAAGATCAGGTTCCGGGGATAGACCGTGGACCCGGCGGTGACCACCTGGTCCCGGTTGCGGATCACCGCGGAGCTGGGCAGATAGTCCATCCGCAGGAGCCCGGCCTGGCCGGTGGTGTAGCCGCCCTGGACCATGCCGGCGTAGCCGGAGGAGGCGATGGTGGCGCTGATCTCCAGGGAGGAGTCCAGCACGGTCTTGACCACACAGTAGTTCGGTCCCACCTGGGTCACCAGGCCCACCACCTCGCCGTTTTCGGTGATGGCGCACATCCCCTCGGCGATCCCCTGGTCGGAGCCTTTGTTCACCGTCAGGGTGCTGGTCCACTCGGTGGAGCTGCGGGCGATCACATAGCAGTCCACCAGCACATAGTCTTCATGCTCTTTTTGCAGTTCCAGCAGGTCCCGGAGCCGGTCGTTCTCCCGGGAGATCGCGTCAGCCATCAGGTCGTTGTCCAGCATCTGGGCGATCTGGGCCTTCAGCGCCTGGTTCTCCGCCTCCAGAGCCTCATATCGGAAGATGTAGTCATAGATCCGCCGGGCCTGCTCGGTCAGGGCGTTGGCCCCGGACCGAAGAGGGGCCAGCAGTCCCTGGACCAGATCTTTCGCCGGACTGCGCCGGGTCAGGCTGCCGGTGACCGCCAGCACGCCGGCCAACAGCACGGAGACGATCAGCACCGCCCGGATCCGATTGTTGAAAAAATGTCTCATGGCAGTTCCTTTCCCTCAGTCCAGCCCCAGCTCCGGGGCGATCTGGCCCAGGATCTGGCTCAGCCGGCACACCGGCAGGCCCATCACATTATAATAGTCGCCGCAGAGCTTCTCACAGAACAACGCGGCCCCGCCCTGGATGCCGTAGGCCCCGGCCTTGTCCATGGGCTCGCCGGTGGCAACATAGGCCCGGATCTGCCGGTCCGACAAGGGCCGGAAGTGCAGGTCCGTCACCTCGGTGACCACCGCCGCCCGGTCCCCCCGAAGCACCGTCAGGCCGGTCATCACCTGATGGTCCCGGCCGGACAGGAGCCGGAGCATCTCCACGGCCTCTTCTTCGCTGTGGGGCTTTCCCAAGACCCGGCCCTGGCAGACCACGATGGTGTCCGCTCCGATCACCACGTCCTCTTCCCCCCGGTCCACCGCCAGGGCCTTCAGCCGGCTCACCCGGGCCACCTCCCCATAAGGAGGCGCCGCCGGGTCCATACGCTCGTCGATGTCCGCCGCCCGGACGGTGAACGGCAGGCCCAGCAGGGCCAGCAGTTCCTTCCGCCGGGGGGACTGGGATGCTAATATCAGTTCCATGCTCCTCCTTATTTATCCATCCAGGCCCCGCAGATACAGTCCTCTGGTGCAGGCGCCTGGGTCGAACGGGGCGGGGGTGCGGTAGCTGGCCAGCACCTGGTCCACCTCCTTAGGGTTTTCCGTTGTGAAATACATCCGAATGGCCCAAAGGCCCAGCCGGTCCAGATCCGCCTGGCGGTCCAGCCAGTAGAGCTTCTTGCCGTTGAGCAGTACGCTGCGGCAGGAGTCCCCATCCCGGATCACCGGGAAGTCCGCGCCGGTCTTGTCCATGAGCCGGGTGCTGCCCTGCTGGCAGCTGCACTCCCCGGACCGGCCCCGGAACAGGCAGTTCTCCGTGACCATCAGGGGCAGGCGGCCATAGGCCAGCACCTCCGCGGGCACCGGCTTGCTCACGTCCCGGATCTGGGGCAGGGTCATCTCAAAGCTCAGGGCCACGCTGACCAGTTCCAGCTCCCGGGCCATGTCCATAGCCCCGGAGTTGTAGATGTTCAAGCCAAAGTCCCCGTGGACCTGCATCCCCAGCTCCCTGGCTGGCAGCATCAGTCCCAGGTCCCCGGCCAGGACGGCCTTCACCCCCTGGTCCCGCACCGCCCGGAGCCGGGCCCGAAGCCGGTCCAGCTCCCCGTCGTGGCAGATCCGGGGCAGCACCGCCGCCACCGTGGTCCGCCGGGTCAGGTCCCGGCACAGCCGCAGGTCCCCGGCCAGGATGTGCAGCGGCACATACAATAAAAACGGCTTCATAGCCAGGAGCCTGGCCGTGAGCTGCTCGGGCTTGGTCACCTGCACCGTCAGGCTGGGGCGGCCGTAGAACCCGGTGTGATGGCTGGCCTTCCGGGGCCGGAGCACCCGGGGAACGTCCCGCCGGGCGCGCAGGGCGGTGAGCTGGTCCAGCGCGTCCCGGCGCAGGCCGTTGATCGCGGCGGCGGACAAGGTCAGCCCCGGCTCGATCTGGGCGCTGGCGCTTTCACACCGATAAGGGGTGCCGCCGGTGCGGGACACTCTGGCGCAGAACAGGTCCTCCGTCAGCGGCAGCCGGTGGGCGGCCTCTGGCCTGGGGCCGGTGACGCTGCATTCCCGGCCCTGAGGGTCGGTGACGGTGAGCACGCTCTCCTGGGCGGTGATCCGGGCCTGGAAGGTCACCGGCACCAGGCCGTTCTCCACCGCCTCATAGGTCTGGCGCATGGCCTTTAAAAAGGCCGGGTCTTCCCTGGTGTCCTCCCGGATGCCGAACATGGCCCGGCCGGTCTGGCCGGTGTAGTAGCCGTCGGTGAAGCCCTGGCGGTTGAAGGCCTTGGCCAGGGTATCCATCATGCCCTGGGTGACTGCCCCGGTATCCAGGGCCTGGCGGTACACCGAGGTCACCGCCGCCACATACTCCGGCCGCTTCATCCGGCCCTCCAGCTTGATCGAGGCCACCCCCAGCCGCTCCAGGTCCTTCAGATGGTGGATAAGGCAGTTGTCTTTCAGGCTCAAAGGGTGCTGATCTTCCCACCGGCTGTAGCCGTAGCTCTGGCGGCAGGGCTGGGCGCACCGGCCCCGGTTGCCGGACCGGCCGCCGATGGCGGCGGACAGATAGCACTTGCCGGAATAGCTCATGCACAGCGCCCCGTGGGCAAAGACCTCGATCTCGATCGGGGAATTTTGGCAGATATAGCCGATCTCCTCCCGGGTCAGCTCCCGGCTGAGCACCACCCGGGTCATGCCCAGGGCGGCGCAGATCATCACCCCAGGCAGGGAGTGGATCGTCATCTGGGTGGAGCCGTGGACCGGCACCCCCGGGGCGATCTGCCGGCACAGCCGGGCCACGTTCAGGTCCTGGACGATGAACGCGTCCACACAGCACCCGGCGGCGTGGCGGATCAGGGCGCAAAGGTCCTCGGTCTCCCGGTCGCTGACCAGGGTGTTCAGCGTCAGGTGGACCGCCACGCCCCGGACATGGCAATACTTCACCGCCTCCACCAGGGTCTGGGGGGTGAAGTTCTTGGCGCTTTGTCGGGCATTGAAGGTGCCGCAACCCAGATATACGGCGTTGGCGCCGTTTTGTACCGCCGCCTTCAGGGCCTCCATGGACCCGGCGGGGGATAGAAGTTCCAGCATAGCATCATTCTCCGTGGTCGTATACTTGTGGCCCATTATACCACAGCTTTACGGACAGTGCTAGACCGCGGAGAAAAAATTCACATTTTCCCCGGCCGCGCCAGGGATGCTTTGACAAAACAGGACATGGATGGTACACTTTTACCAAAAGACAGGGAGGGAGCCAAGATGAGCAAGTTCACGATCTGCCGGACCGCCGCCGGCTACAAATTCGATCTGCGGGCCGACAACGGCCAGGTGGTAGCCACCTCGGAGGTGTACGCCACCCTGGCGGCCTGCCGCCGGGGGGTGGCCTCGGTGCGCCGGAACGCCCCGATCGCCGGGGTGGAGGAGGGGTCGGCCCTGCCCCATCCCAAATTCCAGGTCTACCAGGACCGGGCCGGGGAGTATCGCTTCCGGCTGAAGGCCGCCAACGGCCGGGTGATCGGGGCATCGGAGGGATATGTGTCCAAAGCCGGATGCCTGGCCGGGGTCGAGCGGGTGAAAAAAGCCGCCCAGGAGGCGGCGGTGGACGAGCTATAAGGCGGCAGGCCCCAAAGGGGTCTGCCGCCCAGGAAGAGCCATCCGGTCAGGCAGGGTAGTACCAGTTCAGGTCCACGTCTTCCCCGATCCCGGGGACCCGGCCCTGGTCGGTGTACTGCCAGAGCAGGGGCTGGACCGCAAGGTCCATAACATCCCCATACCGGGCGTACCAGAACGGATACTGGCCGATCTCCTCCAGGTCCAGCAAGGTCCGGGACAGCTCCCGGTTGAAGTAGACCATGGGCTCGTATCCCGCCGCCTGGACCGTGCCGCAGAAGGCGTGGACACATTCCAACAGGGCCGCCGGGTCCATGTCCCCGGTGCGGGCCTCTTCATCCACATACTCCCAGTCGAAGGCTATAGGCAGGTCCAATCCCATGCCGTCCAGCACTTCCAGCGCCAGCGCCGCCTCCTGCCGGGCCTCCTCCGGCGTCAGGGCCTGGGAGAACACATAGGCCCCCACCATCAGCCCCGCGTCCCTGGCCCCCTGGAGGTTCTCCGCCGCCCGGGGATCCGCGCAGAGCGTCCCGTCGCCGTAGGTGCGATAGCCCAGGCGGATCATGGCAAACTCCACACCGCCCTCTGCCACCGCCTGCCAGTCGATCGGGCCCTGGTGGGAAGACACATCGATCCCCGGCACCGGCTCCACCGGCGGCTCCGTGGGGTCCGGCTGCCCGCCGGGGAACATCCACACCAGCGCCAGAGCCACCAGCGCCATCGCCCCTGCCGCCGCCACCCACCGCAGCAGAAGATACCGCCCCTTTTTCCTTTTTCCGGCCAATGGAAACGCCCCCTTTCCCTTTTTCCGTCCAGTATACCATGGATCGGAAAAAAGGGAAAGAGGGCGTTTTTTAGAAGATCATGCCATCAGCCGGGGAAGCAGGTCCACAAGATAGTCCCACAGGCTCATCTGGGGATAGTTGGTGTCAAAGGGCCGGATGATGGCGTTTTCATAGTAGAAATACCCCAGGTAACCCACCACCGCCAGGGGGATGAGCCACCGCCGGTCCCGGGGATGGGCGCTCTCCAAGATCCAGGGCAGGATCACCACCTGGGCCGGCAGGAAGTAATTGGCCAGCCGGGCAAAGTAGTTGGCGGTGCCGAAGAGCCCGACGAACATGATCAGGCCGTTGAGCATGGCCAGGTTGAACATCAGGCAGGCATCCCGGTCAGCATCCTGAAAGAGCTTTCCGCCATAGAGCACCGCCAGGCCCATAGGCACCAGGCTCACCAGCACCCGGAAGATGTTCACACCTTCCCCCAGCATCTCCTCCCGGGAGTAGTCCGCACCCATCATGTCGGTGATGTCCAGGACCGTGCCCAGCAGGCTCTCCAACGTGAAGCCCGCCGCCACGAATATCACCACATACACCACCGTCCGGCCGGTCCAGGGCCGGAACATCATCAGGGGCACCAAATAATAGATCACCGCATAGGGGTGCATCATGCTGCCCAGGCTCACCAGCAGGAAAAACCGGATCCATTTTCCGTCCAGGGCGAAGGACAGGGCGCACAGACAGATCCCAATGGCCAGGCTCTGCTTGATCGCCGCCATGGAGAAGGTGTAGAAGCCGGTGACGAATATCATGAACACCGCCCAGACCATGCCCACGCTGTACCGGCGGAGGAAACTCATATAAGCGATCACCGTGATCGCCGCGTAAAACATCAGATAGTTCTGCTCCGATACGCCCCAGGTCTTGAGCAGGATGTTCAGATAGACAAATCCTATGCCATCGGCAAATTCCGGCCGGTCCTCAGAGGTGTAGGTATCCAAGGTGGGGGTCTGGTTCAGATAACCACTAAGATAGGTGCCGGTGTCGTTGCCGGCGGTCCGCAGACCTACGAACAATACCAGGATCACCGTGAGCAAACAGGTCACCAGATGGTCCCGCTGCCGGACACCGGTCCGGATCAGCTGCTGATCCCGCCGGTCGATCACATAGGCCAGGGCCAGGGAAACGCCCAGAAGCAACCATAGTTTCGTCAATAGATCAATCCTCCTTGTGGCGTTCTTGGATCGAGCCGTACAGCTCCAGCATCGTGGCGGTCACCACTGAAACGTCAAAACCGGCTACTTTTTTCCGGGCATTGTCCCGGAAGCGCCGGCATTTTTCCGGATCGGCGGCAAGTTCGGTGATGGCCTGGGCAAAGGAGGCCGGATCGGCGGGGTCGCACAGCAGTCCACTGACTCCCGGCTCGATCAGATCCACAGCTCCCCGGATCTTACTGGCGATGGCAGGCAGACCGCTGGCCATGGCCTCCATCAGGGCCACCGGAAGTCCCTCCCGAAAGGAGGGGTGGATGAAGCAGTCAGCGCAGTGGTAGAGCGATGCCACATCCTGCCGGTAGCCCAGAAAATGGACCCGGCCCTCCAGGCCCAGGTCCCGGACCAGTTGCTCCAGCAGGGGCCGGCGGTCTCCTCTGCCCACCAGAGCATAATGGATCGACAGATCCGAGCACTGGGCCAGCGCCCGGATCACCGCCTGCTGGTTCTTGTTTTCGTTGATCTCTCCCACAGAAAGCACCAGGAAGCCCTCCGCCGGGATGCCCAGAGAGCGGCGTTTTTCCGCCCGGTCCACCTGGACCTGGGCGAAATAGGCTGTGTCCACGCCCACACCGGGGACATAGCGGACCTGGCCGGCCTTTAGTTTCTTCTGCGCCAGATGGTGATCCTCCCGGTTGATGGTGACCAGCACATCGGTCCAGTGGGCGCAGAGCTTCTCTGCCGGGTAGAAGAGCAGCCAGTTTTTCAAAGGCGCCCCATGATAAAAATGGAAGCCGTGGGCGGTATAGATCACCTTCAGCCCCTTTCGCCGATCTTGTCTGCACCCCAGCCGGGCGCAGATGGCGGCGATGGGGGTATGGCAGTGGACCAGATCGTATCCGCCGTCCCGGACCAGGCGGCGGACCTGGCCGACGGCCGTCAGGTTCCCCCGGTCCAGTAGGGACCGGGAGCAGGACAGGGGATACACCCCGCAGCCCCACTGGCGGAAGATCTCCTGCACGGGCCGCTGGCTCTCATTACAGGCGATATCCACCTGATGGCCCTGGCCGATCGCCTTGGACACCACATCCCGGAAAAAGTCCATGGTGGCGCCGATGGTGGTGATATACAGGATCTTCATCGTCCCTGCTCCCTGTCCGTCAGATCGTGCCGGGGATCTTTCGGATCACCACGCTGTCGTACATCATCATTACGATGTCCTCTTCGTAATCTCCAAAGGAGGGCTGGTTCTCAACTCCCCGCAGGTCGTTCTCGATCAGCTTGATAAAGTCCACACCGGCACCGTAGGCGTGGGGATAGGCGCCGCCGAACCGCGGATTGATCTCGGATAGGTAGTAGACCCCATCCTGATAGAAGAAGTCCATATCCACCGGACCGGCAAACCACAGCAGGTCCACGATCCGCTGGATCAGGTCGAACAGCAGCGGATCCCGGAAGGACACGGTCTTGTTGGCGCCACCGATCTTGGTCTCCAGCTTCTTTTTGGAAAAGGCGGCCACTGCCTTGTGGGAGATGGTGTCGACATACACATCCGCATCCAGGTCCAGGCCGGTCATCAACTCCTGGACGATCAGGGATGGATCTGCGGCCATGAGCATCCGCAGCTCCTCCATGGAGGCCACTTTTCTGGCACCCACGCTGCCGCTGCCAGTCCGGGGCTTGACGAACACCGGGAATCGGGCCTGCCCAGCCTGGTGCGCCTGCTCAAACTCAGCCAGGTCGCCCCAGGTCATGGCGGTGGGGATCTGATGCTCCCGCAGGAACAGGAACATCTCATATTTGTCAAAGCAGAGCCGGGCGGTGGCTTCATCCGGGGCCAGCACTGTCACCCCCAGCGCCTGGAACCGGGGCCGTTCCCGGGCCAGCAGCTGGATCTCCGGGTCGATGAACGTGGTCACCACCTGGATATCCTCCTTCCGGCAGATGTCCAGGATCGTGTCCAGATAAGCCGGATCATCGATCCGGGGCACCAGGTATTGGGCATCCGCAAAGTAAAGGGCGGGCGCGTAGGGGCTCATATCCGTGGCGATCAGTCGGGAGCCGGGGGACATGGACTGGCGGAACTGCTTCAGCAGTTCCCCCCGGCGGCCTACGCTCAGCATGAGATGATTCATGATGTTTCCTTCCTTTCCTCATTCAACCCTGGGCAGGGCCTTTGGGCGTTCCGGTGAAAGCCTCCATGGTCTCACTGGTCTGGGAGGAGATCCCCTCACGCTTCAATACCACGGCAACGGTCTTCCATAGGATCTTCATGTCCAGAACGAAGCTTACATTGTTTACATAATATATGTCCTTTTGGAATCGGTCCTCCCAGGTCAGGGCATTGCGTCCATAGGCCTGAGCGTAACCCGTCAGGCCCGGGCGGACGTCGTGGCGGTGGCGCTGTTCTTCGTTATACAAGGGCAGGTACTTCACCAGCAGAGGCCGGGGGCCTACCAGGGACATCTGGCCTGCCAGGACGTTGAGCAGTTCCGGCAGTTCGTCCAGACTGGTGCGGCGGAGGAACCGGCCGTAGGGGACCAGCCGCTGGGCGTCAGGCAGCAGTTCCCCGTTGGCGTCCCGCTGGCTGGTCATGGTCCGAAACTTCACCAGCCGGAAGATCTTCCCGTTCTTCCCCGGCCGGGGCTGGACGAAGAAGGGGCTGCCCTTCATGCACACCGCGCCGACCACCGTCAGCACCAGCAGCACCGGGCTGAGGATCAGCAGCGCGGTCAGCGCCAGCAAAAAGTCCAGGGCGCGCTTCCCAAATCTAGCATACATACAGCGTCCTCCCGGTTCAGAAGGCGGAGCGGATCAGGCCGATCACATACGCCTGCTCGCTTTCCGTCATTTTGATGTCCGAGGGCAGACACAGCCCCCGGCGGAAGATCTCCTCGTCCACCGGCGTCCCGCCGGCGGTGATGAAGTCGTGACCGGCGAACACCGGCTGCATATGCATCGGCTTCCAGATCGGACGGGCTTCCACGTTGTTCTTTTCCAGCAGGTCCATCAGCTCCATGGGGCCTACCGGGCAGCCCTGGTCGATCGTCAGGGCGCTGAGCCAGAAATTGGGCCGGGTGTCCGGCAGATAGGGGTTCATCTTCACCGGCAGGTCCTTCAGGCCCTCCGCGTACCGGCGGTAGATCTGCTCCTTGCGCCGGCGGTGCTCCTCCAGGTGGCGCAGCTGGCCCCGGCCGATCCCCGCCACCACGTTGGACATACGATAATTGTAGCCGATCTGCTCGTGCTGATACCAGGGGGCCGGCTCCCGGGACTGGGTGGCCAGCTTGTAGGCCAGCGCCCGGTCCTCCGCCTCCCGGGTCAGGAGCATCCCGCCGCCGGAGGTGGTGACGATCTTGTTTCCATTGAAGCTGAACACGTTCAGCTTTCCGAAGGTGCCGCACTGGCGGCCGTGGTAGGTGGAGGACAGTGCCTCGGCGGCGTCCTCGATCAGCACGGCCCCATGACGGCGGCAGACCTCCAGGATCTGATCCATTTTGGCCGGGGTGCCGTACAAATGGGCCAGCACCACCACCCGGGCCTGGGGGTATTTTTGGAACGCCCGCTCCAGGGCCGCCGGATCCATGTTCCAGCTCTCCGGCTCCGCGTCCACGAACACCTGGACGCCCCCTTCATAGGACACCGGGTTGACCGTGGCGGCAAAGGTCATATCTGAGCAGAGGACCACGTCCCCGGGCTTTACGCCTGCGATCTTCACCGCCAGATGGAGCCCGGCGGTGCCGGAACACAGGGCAAGGCCGTGGAGCGGCTCGCCCAGATATGTACAAAGCTCCTCCTCGAAGCCGTCACAGTTGAAGCCCAGGGGGGCGATCCAGTTCCGGCGGAAGGCTTCGTGAACAAATTCCAGCTCTTCCGTGTGCATAGTAGGCGTTGCCAAAGGGATCCTCTTTTCCATCTTTCTCTCCACTTTTCTTGCCGTCTTTTGTGGCGGATATTTAAAACCGATTTATTTTACCACGATCGGGCCTGAAATTCAAGGCACGAAGGGAAGAAAAGCGGGCCTACAC
>CALXFQ010000036.1 GCA_944387625.1 uncultured Oscillospiraceae bacterium | reverse complement strand
ACAAAAAAATACCCTGCGTGAGCACCCTCTCCGTCAGGCCGTTCGGCCTGCCACCTCCCCCAAAGGGGGAGGCAAGGAGGCGGTGGAGATCTGAGAAGTGGTACAAAAAAATACCCTGCGTGAGCACCCTCTCCGTCAGGCCGTTCGGCCTGCCACCTCTCCCATAGGGAGAGGCAAGTGGGTGGTACGAGGTCGGAGGGCAGGACCGGCGGCATAGCCGCTTGTGATGCGTTCTTTGGGAAAGCTGTCCGACCTTCCGCCCACGCCCCGACCTTCCACCAGCGCTCTTGGCTCTCCCTATGGGAGAGCTGGCACAGGGCTGAAAGCCCTGTGACTGAGAGGGTAGCGGTCTTCCGTATTTTGGGAACGCTATGCAAGAAACAACGCTGGCACCCTCTCCGTCACGGCGTTCGCCGTGCCACCTCCCCCAAAGGGGGAGGCAAGGAGGCGGTGGAGATCTGAGAAGTGGTACAAAAAAATACCCTGCGTGAGCACCCTCTCCGTCACGGCGTTCGGCCTGCCACCTCCCCCATAGGGGGAGGCAAGGAGGCGGTGGAGATCTGAGAAGTGGTACAAAAAAATACCCTGCGTGAGCACCCTCTCCGTCAGGCCGTTCGGCCTGCCACCTCTCCCATAGGGAGAGGCAAGTGGGTGGGCAGAATATTGCGGCTTGGCACAAAAAGCCCCGAAAGGGGTTTTGAAAGTAAAAAAGCCCTGACCATGGGATGGTCAGGGCTTTGGGGGTCATGCTTTGAGGATGTTCATGAATTCGTCGCCGGTGATGGTCTCCTTTTCGTACAGGTACAGCGCCAGCTCCTGGAGCTTGTCCCGGTTCTCCATCAGCAGTTTCCGGGCCTTGTCGTGCTGCTTTTTCACCAGCTCCACCACCAGCCGGTCCACCTGGGTCTGGGTCTCGGCGGAGCAGACCAGGGAGGCGTCGCCGCCCAGGTACTGGTTGGAAACGGTCTCCAGCGCCACCATGTCGAACTCCTCGCTCATGCCGTACCGGGCGATCATGGCCCGGGCCAGCTTGGTGGCCTGCTCGATATCGTTGGAAGCGCCGGTGGAAACGCTGCCCAGGGCCACTTCCTCCGCCACCCGGCCGCCGGTATAGGTGGCGATCTTGTTTTCGATCTCCTCCTTGGTCATCAGGTAGTGGTCGCCTTCCTCCGCCTGCATGGTGTAGCCCAGCGCGCCGGAGGTCCGGGGGATGATGGTGATCTTCTGCACCGGGGCGGAATGGGTCTGCAGCGCCGCCACCAGGGCATGGCCGATCTCGTGGTAGGCCACCGCCATCTTCTCCTTGTCGGAGAGGATCGCGTTCTTCTTCTGATACCCGGCGATCACCACTTCGATGGACTCTTCCAGGTCCGCCTGGGTGGCAAAGCCTCTGCCGTTGCGGACGGCCCGAAGGGCGGCTTCGTTGAAGATATTGGCAAGCGCCGCGCCGCTGGCCCCGGAGGCCATCCGGGCCACCCGCTCGAAGTCCACATCGTCGGCGATCCGGATCTTCTTGGCGTGGACCTTCAAAATGGCGACCCGGCCTTTCAGGTCCGGCAGGTCCACCGGCACCCGGCGGTCGAACCGGCCCGGACGGGTCAGGGCAGGATCCAGGGACTCCGGCCGGTTGGTGGCGGCCAGGATCATCACCCCGGAGTTGCCCTCGAAGCCGTCCATCTCCGTCAGGAGCTGGTTCAGGGTCTGCTCCCGCTCGTCGTTGCCGCCTATGCCCCCGGTGTTCCGCTTCTGGCCGATGGCGTCGATCTCATCGATAAAGACGATGCAGGGGGCCTTCTTCTTGGCCTGCTTGAACAGGTCCCGGACCTTGGACGCGCCCATGCCCACGAACATCTCCACGAACTCCGAGCCGGAGATGGAGAAGAAGGGGACATTGGCCTCACCTGCCACCGCCTTGGCCAGCATGGTCTTGCCGGTGCCGGGAGGGCCTACCAGCAGTACGCCCTTGGGCATGGTGACGCCGATATTTGTGCATTTTAACGGTATTTGCCGGAAATATTCCATAAACGATTGGTCCCATTGACGAAGAACGGCAGGGTGTGATATAATGTCCCCGACCTATGACGCGCCCCACGCCTTCTGGGCGGATCTGCCCGGGAGAGCCTCAGCAACGAAAGGAGAAACCGTATGCGAAACTTGGCAAAGCAGACCCTCGCGATGGCTCTGATCGCGGTCCTGGTGCTGGGACTGCTCCCCGCCGGGATCCTGGCCGCCGGTGAGACCGCTGGCCGGTCCGTGATCAGCTTCAACAACGACTGGCTCTTCTACAAGGGCGAATGGCCGGAGGGACAGGACGTGGACGCCGACGACTCTCAGTGGCTCTACGTCAATACTCCCCACAGCACGATCCACTACACGCCGGAGAACTATTACCATGAAGATCTGGGCGTGTACTGGTACCGGCGGCACTTCACCGTGGACGCCGCCATGGAAGGCAAGCAGATGATCCTGACCTTTGAAGGGGCCATGCAGGAGGCCACCGTGTGGCTCAATGGGCAGGAGCTGGGCGTCCACCAGGGCGGCTACACCCAGTTCGCTTTCGACATCACCGACCATGTCCTGATCGGGGAGGAGAACGTGCTGGCGGTGCGGCTGGACACCCGGCCCAACACCTCCTACGCCCCCGGCAAGGACAACCCGGACTTCCAGTACTTCGGGGGCATCTACCGGGACGTGTACCTGACGGTCACGGACCCTGTGTACATCACCGACCCGATCGAGTCTGACACCGTGGCCGGCGGCGGCGTGTTCCTTACCGCGCCTGCGGTCAGCCAGGACAGCGCCACCGTCAACGCCAAGACCGAGGTGGAAAATACCGGCGCCTCCGCCGCCGATGTCACCCTGCGGACCCAGATCCTGGACGGGCAGACCGTGGTGGCCACCCGGGAGGACCGTTACACCATCCCTGCCGGGGAGAAGTACACCTTCACCCAGGATCTTACCGTGGAAGAGCCCAAGCTCTGGTCCCTGAACGCCCCGGAGCTGTACACCGTTCGGTCCACGGTGGTGATGGATGGAGCAGAGGTGGATCTCGTGGACACCACCTACGGCATCCGAAAGGTGGAGTGGAAGCGGGACGGCTTCTACCTGAACGGGGAGAAGACCGAGCTGGTAGGCGTAAACCTCCACTCTGAAACCTATATGCTGGGCAACGCCCAGAGCGACGACGCCATCTTCGCCGAGATCAAGCGTCTGCGGGAGCATGGCTTCAACTTCGTCCGCATGGCCCACTACCCCCACGACCCGGCCTTCTACGAGGCCTGTGACCGATACGGCGTGGCGGTGCTGGACTGCCTGGCCGGCTGGCAGTATTTCAACTCCAGTTCCGCTTTCCGCGCCAGCTGTGAAGAGCAGATGCGGGACCAGATCCGGGTGAATCGGAACCGGGCCAGCGTGGTGGCCTGGGAGCCGAGCCTGAACGAAAGCGGCTACGACGCCACCTTCACCCAGACCATGCACGCCCTGGTGAAGGAGGAGTACCCGGAGGTGGGCGACTCCAAGGCCTACACCGGCGGCTGGATGCATTGGGGTTACTTCGACATCGGCGTAGGCACGCCCCAGGCCAACGTGGTGGGGGATGCGGAAAAGTATCCCGACAAGCCTGTGGTGGTCAGCGAGTACGGCGACTGGAACTTCGGCGGCTTTGACTCCACCACCCGGGTCACCCGGGAGCCTGCCCACTATGCCGACGCCAACGGCGGCGATGAGGGGATGCTGATCCAGTGCGACAACATCCAGTCCTCCTTCGCCTTCAACCGGGGCCAGAGCTGGTACGGCGCCACCGCCTACTGGCAGTACGCCGACTACGCCGGATTCGATGTGGACAAGCTCACCTTCTGCGGCGTGGTGGACGTGGCCCGGATCCCCAAGTTCAGCGCCTACTTCTTCCGCAGTCAGACCGATCCCTATCTGGACATGAGCGCCTACGGCCTGGACACCGGCCCCATGGTGTTCATCGCCAATACCTGGGCCGCCGACTCTCCCGACCAGGTCCGGGTGTTCAGCAACTGCGACCAGGTGGAACTGTACTATAACGATACCCTGATCGCCAAACAGGACCCGGATACCCAGATGTGGGCGCCCCACGGCGATACCTCCAATCCCACAGGCTACCCGGTGGAAGGCGGCGGCGCTTATGTGAGCACGGAAAACCTGGCCCATCCGCCCTTCACCTTTGACCTGAGCGGCTACACCCCCGGGGAAGGCACCTTGAAGGCCGTGGCCTACCTGGACGGCCAGGAAGTGGCGACCTTCGTTCGCCAGGCCCCCGGCGCCGCCGCCCAGATCACCCTGACGGTGGAGGACGACCTGCCTCTGAAACTGGACGGCAGTACCGCCAAGCTGGTGTGGGTGGATGTGCGGGATGCCAACGGCAACGTGGTCAACACCGCCGACGACACCATCACCTTCACCACCGAAGGCCCCGGCTTTGTGATCGGGGAGAAGGCCGTAGCCGTCCGTGGCGGCCAGTGGGCCGTGTGGGTCCGCTCCACCCGTGGCCAGGGGGACATCGTCCTGAAAGCCACCGGTGAGGGCCTTACCGAAGCGTCTGTCACCATCAAGGCCGAGGCCGTGGCCGGTCTGCCGGAAGCGCCGGCCGGCGGCGACGCGGACGAGATGGACTATGTGGCCCCCACGCCTCCTGCCAACATCTTCCTGAACAAGACCGCCAGCGCAAGCTCTGTCAACACCGCCGGCACCGGCATGCTGGAGCTGGCCTCCTACGCCAACGACGGTGACGAGAGCACCAAGTGGTGCGCCAAGGACCCCAGCCCCAGCGATACCTTTGGCACCCACTGGTGGCAGGCAGATCTGGGGGTCAGCTACACCGTGGAAACTATGCAGATCGTTTTCGATGCCGCCGGGAGCTGGAGATTCCATATCGCCGTGTCCGACGATCCGGACTTTACAGGCTACCAGATCCCGGACGAGGAGATCTTGACCACGGAGAACATGAGCACGCTGGTCCAGGTGAACAAAAGCGGCCGGTATGTGCGGCTGTATGTGAATTGCCCGGCCAGTACCTTGTGGCCCTGCCTGCGGGAAGTCAGCGGCACCGGCTATTCCGACGATCTGGCCCTGAACAAGCCTGCCACCGCTTCCTCCGGCACCGGCATCGAGCTGGCGGTGGACGGGGACCGGGAGACCTTCTGGAACTCTCAGGCCATGAGCCCTGCCTGGTATCAGGTGGACCTGGGTGAAGTTTACAAGCTTTCGTCCGCGGTGCTCACCTTCGCCTGGGCCGATCCTGACGACAAGGACCAGCCCGTCCGCCACTCTTTCACCATCCAAGGCTCTATGGACGGCGTCAACTGGTACGACATGGCCGCCTGGTCCGACATGGAGCAAAATGACAACGAACCCAACGTCACGGTCACCGTGGAGCTGGGCGGCGCCGCCCGGTATGTGAAGGTGGCGGACCTGTGGGCGAAGCTGGCCGGCACCACCAACCAGTGGGCGGAGATCGCCGCGTTGGAGGTCTACGGCAAGAAGCTGGGCGTGCCTGTCCGGCCGGATTACGGCGCCGCCTCCTGGGCCTCCTCCAGCGCGGAAGGCTCGGACGCCGCCTACGGCAACGACGGCGACCCGGCCAAGTACTGGATCCCTGCCTCCGACGACCCAGCGCCTGCCTGGTATTTCGACGCTGATGGCCTGTACGACCTGTACGCTGTGGAGCTGTATTGGAACACCGAGAACGCCCATCGCTACGCCATCGACATCTCCACCGATGGCGAGAACTGGACCACCGTGGCGGACCATCTGGACACCGCCAGTCCGGCATTGAAGACCACCACCGACGCCTTCAGCGGCCTGGCCCGGTATGTCCGTGTCCGCCTTCCCGCCGGGACCACCGACGGCTTCTGGATCAAGTCCACCGGCTTTGTGAAGGACCCGGCCCTGACCGTGGAGTCCGTGGAGAAGCTGGATGGGGCCGCCGCCTCTGTAGGGACCCCGTTCGACGATCTGGTCCTGCCTCAGACCGTGATGGTCACCCTGGAAGGGGATGTGCGGACACCGCTGGAGATCGTCTGGGACGCGACCGCTTACGACAGCGCCGCCACCGATCCCCAGACCATCACCGGCACTTTGGAGCAGATCCCCGGCACCATCGTCCCGGAGGGCACCGCCGTCACCGTTACCGTGACCCTGGAGCCGATCCCGGTGTACACCGTGACCTTTGAGACCAACGGCGGCAGTGCCATCGCCGGAGTGGAAGTTGCCCAGGGCCAGAAGCTCACCGCCCCTGCCGATCCCACCAGGGAAGGCCACAAGTTCCTGGGCTGGTATATGGACGCGGCTTTGACCCAGGTCTACGACTTTGAGGCCCCGGTCACCGGCGACCTGATCCTCTATGCCAAGTGGGAGGAGGTCCATGTCCACACCGCTGAGCTGGTGGGCAAGAAGGACGCCACCTGCGCCGAAGAGGGCTACACCGGCGATTTGGTGTGCACCGGCTGCGGCGAGGTGCTGGAAAAGGGCAGCGCGATCTCCAAGCTGGAGCACACCACCAAGCTGGTGGGCAAGGAAGACCCCACCTGTACCCAAAAGGGCTACACCGGCGACCTGGTATGCACCGGGTGCGGTAAGCTCCTGGAGCGGGGCGTGGAGCTTCCCATGCTGGAGCACAACTATGAAGACGGCCACTGCACCGCCTGCGGCGGGGAGGACCCGGACTATGTAGAGCCCACCGTGCCTACCGACCCGGATGATGACCCACCCCAGACCGGCGACCTGGCCTATATAGGCTTGCTGATCAGCCTGATATTCAGCGCGGCGGTGTATCTGGCGTGGATCGTGCTGAAGATCCGCCGGAGCGGCGAAACGGATTGACCATTACCTGCCTTTTGGCCGCCCCCGCTTGCAGGGGCGGCCTTTTCCTGGGAAAACCTTGCGTACAGCGCCGGGATATGGTATGATCGGTGAAAAGGAGGGCCGTGCCGCCAGGCCATGGCCCCTTCGTCACGGCTGTATGCGCGTCCAGACCTGGTGCGACCACGGCTTTTGCCCGGTGATCGACCGTCTGAAAGAGATGAAGGAGGAAGATAGATGAAAAAGGTCATTGCGTCGATCCTGCTGGCCGTCCTGTTCCTGGCAGGCTGTGGGCAGGAGGCTGGATACGTTCAGATCACGGCCCAGGAGGCCAAGCAGATCATGGACAGTGGGGAGGACTGCCTGATCCTGGACGTGCGGACCCAGGAGGAATATGACGAGAGCCATATCCCCGGGGCGGTGGTGATCCCCCACGACCAGATCCGGGACCGGGCCTCCGCGGACCTGCCGGGGAAGGACCGGCTGATCTTGGTCTACTGCCGCAGCGGCCGCCGAAGCAAGGAAGCGGCCGAGACCCTGGCGGCGCTGGGCTATACCAATGTCAAGGAGTTCGGCGGCATCAACGACTGGCCCTATGGGGTGACGTAAGGATCGGAGGAGCGGATCATGGGAAAGAAAGAAAGCCGAAAGCTCCTGCTGGGCCAGGCGCTGGGGATGGTGCTCTCCGGGCTGGCAGGGGTGGCCTGCGGGATGCTGATCTTCCGATACGCCGGAGAGGCCGCCAGGGCGGACCGGCCCTTTTGGGAACAGCTCCTGAGCACCCTGGGGCTGATCCTGGGGATGTACGCAGGGGTGTTCGTCCATACGATCGTCCACGAGGCCGGGCATCTGGTCTTTGGCCTGCTCTCTGGATACGGTTTCAGCTCCTTTCGGATCTTCAGCTTCATGTGGATCCGGGAAGGGGAGCGCGTCCGTTTTCGGCGGCTGACCATCGCCGGTACCGGCGGACAATGCCTGATGATCCCCCCGGATCTGAAGGATGGGAAACTGCCGGTGGCCCTGTACAATTTAGGCGGCCCGCTGATCAACCTGATCGCCGGGGCGGTCTTTTGGGGGCTGTCCTTTGTGGAGCTGCCCCGGTTTTCCATATTGATGGAGCTGTTTGCCGTGGTGGGCCTGCTGCTGGCGGTGATCAACGGCGTACCCATGCGCCTGGGCGCGGTGGACAACGACGGCTACAACGCCTTCGTCCTGAGAAGGGACCCGGCGGCGGTCCGGGCCTTCTGGGTGCAGATGAAGGCCAACCAGCAGGTCAGCCAGGGGGTCCGTTTGAAGGATATGCCGGCGGAATGGTTCGCCCTGCCTGACGACGAGGCCATGAAAAACAGCATGGTGGCCACCCTGGGGGTGTTTGCCTGCAACCGGCTGATGGACCAGCGACGCTTCGACGAGGCGGACCGGCTGATGGAGCATATGCTGAGCATCCCCAGCGGCATGGTGGGCCTCCACCGAAGTTTGCTGATCTGCGACCGGCTCTATGTGGAGCTGATCGGCCAGAACCGGCCCCAGGTCCTGGACGCCATGCTGGACAAGGCCCAGCAGAAGATGATCCATTCCATGAAGGACTACCCCTCGGTACTGCGGACCCGGTATGCCTATGCCCTTCTGGGCAAGGGGGATCGGAACGAGGCCCGGCAGATCCGGGAACGGTTTGAAAAGTGCGCCCGAAGTTTCCCCTATCCCTCCGAGGTGGAGGCAGAGCGGGAACTGATCCAGATCGCGGATCGGGTGCTTTCCGAAAAAGGAGGCTGAGCCATGCTCGTTTTGCTGGAAGGACTGGCTATGTGCCTTTGGCTGTTGCTGGTGTGCGTGACCGGCATAGCCAATGGCCCGGTGGGGCTGGTGGTGCTGTATGAAAAGGACGTGCGGGAGCGGGCGGTGCAGTTGGGCCTGATCACCCGGGAGAAGCTGCGCAGGCGCTTCGTGGTCGTGTCCGCAGCCCTCTTCGCCCCGATGGTGGTCTTGCCGCCGCTGATGGTCTACGGTCTGAACGGGGCCATGGGCTTCTGGGACGGGGCCTGGCAGATGAGCTGGATCTTGTGGATCCAGGGGATCTTTGACCGGCTGTTCATCGACTGGTTCTGGGTGGGCCGCACCCGGGCCTGGATCATCCCCGGCACCGAGGATCTGCGGCCCTACATCCCGGTCAAGGTCCGGATCATGAAATGGGTCTTTACCATTTTTGGATGTCCGCTGATCGCGGCGGCCCTGGCGGGGATCGTGTCGTTGTTTTTGTAAAGGAGAAAGCCCGGGATCGGAAGGTCCTGGGCTTTAAACATTCAAAGCCGGGCCGGACTGAACACCTGCTTGCCCATCCGCCGGACCTTTTCCGAAAACTTTGCGGCCCCGCCCCAGGGGTGGGTGACGTACGTCACCACCATGTCAGCATGGCGGAGCATCCAGTCGTTCCGCCGGGAGATGGCGTATTTTGGGCAGACAAGCTCCAGCCCCTCCGGCAACATGGTGTCCGGCTCCTCCCGGTCCAATGGAACCGGCAGATAGGCCAGGACTACGGCGTAGCGTGTGTGTGGATAGGATGGGACAAGCTCCCGAAGGATGCCCCGGACCATTCGGTCAAAGCTACCCCGGTCCCCTACATAGAAGACCTCCGCTTTATGCCCTTCGATCAGCTCCACTACCACCCGCCGCAGGGCGGGACGGACCGTATCCGAACAGTCACGGTGTCCGAAAAATGTACAGACAGCCACATGAACGCCTCCCTATACAGGATAATACCTGAAAACGAGTAAAACAATTGTACCCGCAGAAATTCTCAATGTCAACCCGTATTCGGGTAATATAAGGCTGTTTCGCTGATATGATCATAGCAACCCGCAAATGGGTAATGATAGCCTTGGGGGGAATTGCTATGGAGTATTCACAGATCTATGTGAGGCGTATACGAAAGCTGTGCAGGGAGCGGGGGATCTCGATCAATCGGCTGGCGGTGATGAGCGATGTGAAGCAGTCCACCTTGGACAATATCGTTCGGGGGATCACCAAGGACCCCAGAGTAAAGACCCTTCACAAGATCGCCCTTGCCTTCAATATGACATTGGCGGAGTTTCTGGACTTTAAGGAGCTGAACGAGTATTCCTTTGACGATGATCTGGAGGAGGATCTGGGATAAGGGCGCTTCCACGCCGTCGGCAAAGCAACGGCGTGAAAAGGGATGGATGTTGTTTCCCCGGTCACAGATGTTTCATCGATCTGGCAACGCTTTTCTACAGCGCAGCGGCACTTTACGCGCCGCTGTTTCTTTTTGGGACCGGGATCTGCGGCGTGGTCAGGCGGCGGAGGGGATGGCGGGAAAAAGATTTTTGATGATTTTTGGCCCGGAATATGATATGCTTTGCGGGTATGGACATGGGACGGCTGCGGGTCGGTCCCTCCGATCAAAGTTATTGGCCATGGGAGGGCTTTATGGAGAAAAAGATCTGCGAATTGTTTGCCGGAGTGGGCGGGTTCCGCTGTGGCTTTGACCGGCTGGGGTCCGGGTGGGATACGGTGTGGTTCTCCCAATGGGAGCCGGGGGCGAAAAAACAGTGGGCGTATGCGTGCTATGCCCGTCATTTTGGGACGTGCGGGGACCTCAACGGAGAAGTCCACAACGGCGAGGATATCAGCACCGTGGACAAGCGCACGATCCCGGACCACACCTTGCTGGTGGGGGGCTTTCCCTGCCAGGACTACTCTGTGGCCCACACCCTGGCGTCTTCCCACGGCATCGAAGGAAAGAAGGGGGTGCTGTGGTGGCAGATCCGGGACGTGCTGATCGCCAAACGGCCGCCTTTTTGCGTCTTTGAAAATGTGGACCGACTGCTGCGGTCCCCGGCCAAGCAGCGGGGCCGGGACTTTGGCATCATCCTGGCCTGTTTGGCGGAGCGGGGCTACAGCGTGGAGTGGCGGGTGGTGAACGCCGCCGAGTATGGCGCTGCCCAGCGCCGCCGCCGGGTGTTCATCTTTGCCTATCGGGACGATACCGCTTACGGTCGTGCCATGGCCCAGGCTTCGCCTGACAAGATCCTGACATCTGAGGGCCTGATGGCCCGGGCCTTCCCGGTGGCGGCGCTGGAGCAGATCCGGGAAGGGGCTGTAGGCGCCGACATCGTGGCGGTGAGCGAAGGCTTCGCTTTCGATTTTGAAAACGCCGGTTTCATGCGCCAGGGGCGGATCTGCACCGCCAAAGCCACGGCATTGGAGGAGCCGCCGGTGCCGCTGGCCCGGATCCTCCAGCGGGATGTGGAGGAAAAGTTCTATATCCCCCAGGAAAAGCTGGAAAAGTGGGAATATTTGAAAGGGGCGAAAAAGATCCCCCGGACCGCCGCCAACGGCCATGAATACATGTTCTCCGAAGGGCCGGTGGCCTTCCCGGATCCCTGGGACCGGCCTGCCCGGACCATGCTCACCAGCGAGTCCACATTGAACCGCTCCACCCATGTGGTGCTGGACCCGGGCACGGGGCGGCTGCGCCTGCTGACCCCGGTGGAGGCGGAACGGCTCCAGGGCTTCGACGATCACTGGACCGCCGGTATGCCTGATCGGATGCGCTATTTCTGCATGGGCAACGCCCTGGTGGTGGATATGGTCACCCGGATGGGCCGGGTGTTGGACCAGATCCTGGTGGAAGAGCCATGAAGCACCCCAAGTCCTATGACTCCACCCCCCAGACCCGGGAGCGGATGTCCCGGGTCCGGCTCAAAGGGGGAAAGGCGGAGGTCCTTTTGGCCAAGGCGCTTTGGCATCGGGGCTATCGGTATCGAAAAAACGACAAGCGTCTGCCCGGCTCCCCGGATATCGCCGTGCTGAAGCACCGGATCGCCGTGTTCGTGGACGGGGAGTTCTGGCATGGGAAGGACTGGCAGACCCGGAAGGACCGGCTGAACAGGAACCGGGAATACTGGATCGAGAAGATCCAGGAGAACATGGCCCGGGAGCGGCGGGACGACGAGCTGTTGGCCCAGGCCGGGTGGACGCCGATCCACTTCTGGGAAAAGGATGTCTTAAAAGACCCGGAAGGCTGCGCCTCGGCGGTGGAAGAGCTGATCTTATCCCAGCTGGCGGATCGGACCGACGCCCTGGCCCCGGTGGAGCCGGACCAGCTGTAACGCCGGGCCGCTGCCCGAAGAGGCCGACGTAGTTGAAGATCACATGGACGCTCTACAAAAAAGAGGCCCGGATCCATCAAAAAGGATCCGGGCAATTTTTGGAAGCTTGAAGCCCAATATCCCCCGGTTCTACCGGGGGAAATAAAGAATTCTGGTATATAAAGAAATAACCTCCGATGATAGAATGGTAAAGGTTTGGCGACCGCGTTACCAACGATCAAAGGAGGTCATCAACATGGAAAAAACGAAGTCGACTACAGCGCCTACTCCGCAGGGAGATGTCAGCATCACATCGTATCCGCGCCGAATTTCCCAGGAAGGCGATATACGGACATCTAAAACGGATATCGGATAGATATTAAGGAAACTGCGTGAAGAAGAGGTCATTGAAGCCGAGAAGCGTGTGAGGCCGATCCAGTGGTGGTCATGACCGTGTTTTCATGATGCTGTCATCGCCGTTTTGGAGGCGTAGCGATATTGCCGGGGAGAGATGCCTTCGTTGCGGGTGAAAAATCGGACCAGGTGGGAACCATCATAGAAACCGCATCGCAGGGCTACCTCGGTAATGGACAGGTCCGAAGACTGTAGCGGCTTTTTGGCCTGTTCCACCCGGTAGTTAATGATGTATTCCCTGGGCGTACACTGAAACAGCTCTCGGAACATTCGGATATAGTTGGTACGGGAAAGGTTACAGCGCTGGGCCAGCTCGTCCAGGCTCAGCTTTTTGTCAAAATTGATCTGAATATACTCGGCGCTGCGGATAAGGGGATTATAGTTGGACACGGCGGCGCAGCTTTTGGAGGAAGCGTCGGTCCAAACATACCAGTTGCTGATCAGAGCCAGGACATACAGTGCCAGACCGTTGCGCTGGACATCGCCGTTGTTGTTGCCCGGTGTTTGCAGCATGATCTTGCAAAGCTGGTGCAGTTGCTCCAACTCTTGATCTTTTAAATGCAGGAACAGCTTGGTCGTGTTTTTGAAACGGATGCCGGGCTCAATGTAAAACAGGCTCAGAAAACCGGGCATAGAACGTAACTGATCTTCAAACAGCTCTAAAAAATGGGGATGCAGCAAAATGTGCATCACATCCAGGCTTTCGGTTTCGATATAGCCGTGCTGAGTGCAGGGGGGCACCACAAACAGGTCGCCACGCCTGACCGCGATCTGCTGCTCCCCGACAAAATGAATGCCACTGCCGTTAGAAACTAGAGCGTATCTGAAAACTAATTGCCATTAGGAAAGTTGCACAAGGGACCAAAATGCGATAGAATTACAGAAAAAG
>CALXFQ010000035.1 GCA_944387625.1 uncultured Oscillospiraceae bacterium | reverse complement strand
TTGTGAGATCTTACCGGGAAAATCCAAAGTTTCCTTTGGCATTTTCGCCATTTTCAGGCAAAATCCCATTTATAATAACAAGATACCACCGCCGAAGACCATTGTCAAGGGCGGTGGGGACGCTTTTGCGCAAACCACAGATCGGGGCTGCCAGGACCGGGGTTTTCTATGAAATTTTACAAATGAAGATCTGGGTCCCGGCTATGCCGGGACCCAGCAGGGAAGCGTTAGTTGGCGCGCTTGCGGGAGACCACCAGAGCGGTCATGCCCAGCACGCTCAGGCACAGGACGCTGACGTACAGGAGCATGGTCTCGTCGCCGGTGTCGGGGACGTCGGGATCCACAGGAGGCTCCACAGGCGTCCGGGCGGCCATCACGATCCGGCCGGAACCGTTGACGGTGCTGTAGTCCAGCAGCATATTCTCGTACTTGTCAAGCAGGGGGGAGTTGGAAGCGCCGACCTGGCCGTTCTCGAAGGCCTGGACATAGTTGGCCAGGACCATGTAGTCCTCCATAACATAGTCCAGCACGTTCACCGCACCGTCGAACATGGCAAAGCCGTCGCCCAGGTCCCGCAGGGTGTAGTTGTAGCCCGCCAGGTTGTACTCGGCTTCCAGATCCAGAGGCTCATACTGGTCGGTCTCCTTGTTGTAGACCATCACATCATGGACCCGATACTGGCCGGTGGGGCCGCCGATCCACACGCCCTTGCCATCTGCCTGGGTGGTGTTCTCGATGGAGGTGTCGATCTGGTAGGTGATGCCGGATACCTGGAGGAAGCCGCCGCACTCCTCGCCGGAGCCGGTCATCCGGGAGCCCCACTCCAGCGCGTCCAGCAGCTGCTGGCCGGTGATGGTCTGCAGGCAGGCCACGTTGCCGAAGGTGTGGATGTTCTTGCAGATCTGGTAGGTCAGGTCCCCGGCGGCGATCTTCTGGTTCCGAACGCCGCCACCGTTCATGATGGCCACGTCCACATCCAGGCCCATGTTGTCGAACAGGTAGTACAGCGCGTCGGCGGCAAAGTCGCCGGTGTTGGTCTCCTGGGAGCGGACCAGACGGTTGCCCTCAGCATCGTAGTTGTCCAGGTCCACGGTGGTGGAGCCGATCACCGCTCCAAGCTCCTCTTCGATCTGGGCCATCCAGGCGTCCTTGATGGCCTTCACGTCCTCGTCCACAGGCCAAGCGGCACCGGTGTACAGGTCGGACACCAGGGTGTACTCGCCGGAGTCTTCTTCGGTCTCCTGGGCCATGATCAGGTCGGTGGAGATCTCGCCGGTCTGGCTGTCGATCACCATCATGCCCACAGCGCCCAGGTATTCGCCGGTCTGGGTCAGGACCACGTCCTTGCCGTCCTTATCCTTCACGGTCTTGGAGACCATGGTGGTGTGGGAGTGGCCGTCGATAAAGGCGGTCAGGCCGGACACGGCGGTGATGGTCTCCTGGCTGGTCCAGGGGGTGGAGGAGGGGTCAACGCCCAGGTGGCCCAGGCCGATCACGATGGTGGCGCCTTCGGCCTTGGCATCGTCGATGGCCTTCTGCACATCGGCATGGAGGGCAGCGCCGTTCTCACCGCCGGAGATGCCGTAGATGTAGTCGCCCGCATCGTCCTGGAAATAGGCGGGGGTGGACTTGGTGAAGGACTCGGGGGTGGTGATGCCCACGATGGCTACCTTCTGGCCGCCCAGATCGAAGATCTTGTAGGAGTCCAGCACGTTCTCGCCCCGGACGCCGTCGGCCTCATGGTAGAAGTTGCAGGAGAGGTAGTCATAGCTTGCCCAATCGATCACGTTCATGGTGCCGTCCATGTCGTAGTCGAACTCGTGGTTGCCCAGAGTGGCTGCGTCATAACCGGCGGCGTTCATCAGCTCCACGATGGTCTTGCCCTTGTCCATGGAGCCGTAGGCGGTGCCCTGGATGTGGTCGCCCGCATCCACCAGCAGCACGTTGGCATACTGCTTTTCCAGCTCGTTTTTGATGCCCGCCACCACATCGTAGCTCAGAGGGCTGTCGATGTAGGTATGGACATCATTGGTGTACAAGATCACGATATCCTCACTTTTGGCGGCTTCTTCCGCAAAGGCAGCAGGTGCCAGCAGGGAGAGCGCCATGATCAAAGTGAGCGCGATCGCCAGGATCTTACGCATGGGGAATTACCTCCTTTGATTTTTTGGTACGCCTCCATTATACAACAGATCCGTCAAAAAGGAAATAGACAGAACGCAGAAAGACGCGAATTTGTTAAAAATTTTACCTCCGTCCCGGGGGACGGAGGTAAAGCAGGGCGCGGGGGAAGATCACCGGCTGCCCTTGTCGTAGGGGATGCCCTCGGCCTTGGGGGCCCGGGAGTTCCTGGAGGTGAAGGCCAGTACGATCAGCGTGACGATATACGGCAGCATACCGTAGACATAGGAGCTCAGGCCCAGATCTGCCAGGGCGAACACGCCGTCGCCGTTCAGGTCGATATAGGAGTAGCCCGCGGCGATGCACTTGAACAGGCCGAACAGCAGGGCGGCCAGGGTGATGTTCAGGGGCTTCCAGTTGCCGAAGATCATCACCGCCAGGGCCAGGAAGCCCATGCCTGCCACGCTGCCGCCGGCAGAACAGCCGTCCACCGTCAGGGCGTACAGGAAGCCGCCCATGCCTGCCAGCGCGCCGGAGATGGTGGTGCCCAGGTAGCGCATCTTATAGACGTTGATGCCCAGAGAGTCGGCGGCCTGGGGATTTTCACCGCAGGAGCGCAGCCGCAGGCCCAGCCGGGTCTTGTACAGCAGCACCGACAGCACGATGAACACCAGGATGCACAGATAGGTGATCGGGTAGGTCTTGTTGATGAAGGTCTCCCCGAAGAAGCCCCAGTCCACGCTTTTGTCCACGCCGAAGGTGGATTTGCGGATCATGAACCAGGAGGCGGCATCGGCAGGGGGGGACATCCGCAGGGTGTTCTGGCCCGCGATCATCCGCACCAGGAACAGCACCAGAGCCGGGGCCATCAGGTTCAGGGCGGTGCCGCCGATGGTCTGATCCGCCTTCAGATTGATCGAGGCGAAGCTCAGCAGCAGGGAGAAGACCGCGCCGCCGATCATCGCGATCAGCAGGGCCAGCAGGGACAGGCCCTGGAGGGTGAGCCAGTTGCCCTGGGCAGCGGCCTGGGTGAACACCGTCAGCTCCTGAAGGCTGTAGACCACCAGAGCGCCGATGAACGCGCCCATGATCATGATGCCTTCCAGTGCCAGGTTGATGATACCGCTGCGCTCGGCGAACACACCGGCCAGGGCTACGATCATCAGGGGCACAGCGAACTTCATGGTCTCTTGGATCAGGAACGTCATGCCTCATCGCCTCCTTCCTGTTCTTGTTCGTTTTCGACTGGGTCCCCAGACGGATCTGGGGCAGGGACAGGCCCGGCCTGATCGGCTGCCGCTGCCTGCGGGACCTTTTTCTTCCGGGAGGTGAGCAGCATCCGGATCATCAGGGAGAAGGCGCTGAAATAGACGATGCAGCCGATGATCACATCGGTGATATACTCGTTGTACGCGGTGAAACCGGCCAGCTGGCTGCCCACGACCTTGAGCATGGACAAGAAGACGCCGGTGAAGACCGCGCCGATGGGATTGCTGCTGGCCAGCAGGGCCACGGAGATGCCGTCAAAGCCCTCGCCGGGAAGGGACTGATAGGTGTTCCAATAGAACTCGGTGTTGCCGGAGAGCCAGTACAGGGAAGCGCCGCCGGCGGCAAGGGCACCGGCAATGGCCATGCTCAGCACGATGTTGCGCTTATCGTTGATACCGGCGTACCGGGCGGCGTGGCGGTTGGAGCCGCAGGCTTTGAGCTGATAGCCCAGGGTGGTCTTGTTCAGCAGGATGTACATGGCCACCGCGATCAGCACGGCCACCAGGAACCCGCCGTTGACCTGGGATCCGGGGAAGAGCTTGTCCAGGCCCATCTTGGAGGTGGCCACGCCGTTGTAGCTGGTCATGTAGATGTAGGCGGTCTTGGTGCCTTCCGTCACGTTTCTGAAGCTGCTCTCCGAGAAATACCAGGACACCAGGTACGCGGCGATCCAGTTGGCCATGATGCAGGCCAGCACCTCGTTGATGTTCAGGAACGCTTTCAGCATACCGGGGATCGCGCCCCAGAGGGCACCGGCCAGGCAGCCGCCCAGGAAGGCCAGCAGCCAGATCACCCAGGAGGGCATGGAATCGCCGGGGATGCCCAGGGCGATGCTCAGGCTGGCCATGGTGCCCATGAGATACTGACCAGGCGCGCCGATGTTGAACAGACCGGTCTTGTAGGCCACGGCCACGGAAAGGCCGGTCATGATGATCGGTGTGGCCCGGAAGAGCATATTGCCCAGGTTCTGGGCGTTGTAGCCCCAGGCCAAGCCGCCATCGGGGGTCAGACCCTTGGTCAGGATGCCGGCGAAGATCATCTGCACGCCTTTGATGATGTCCTTGTTGCCGATGGTGGGCTTGCTCAGGCCCACGATCACGATCAGCACAGCACCCAGCAGCAGGCCCATGAGGATGGAGATCAGAGAAGCCAGGAGCTTCTTGGTGCCATCCTTATGATACAGGTCTAACAATGTATTCTTCATGCTTGAGGGTCCTCCTTCTTACATCCGCTTGGCGCCGGCCATGTACAGACCCAGTTCCTGCACGGTGGTGGCCTTGGGATCGAGCTCGCCTACGATCTGGCCTTCGTACATCACCAAGATCCGGTCGGACACGTTCATGACCTCGTCCAGCTCCAGGCTTACCAGCAGCACCGCCTTACCGGCGTCCCGCTGGGCCACGATCTGCTGGTGGATGTACTCGATGGCGCCCACGTCCAGGCCCCGGGTGGGCTGGACGGCGATCAGCAGGGGATTGTCCCGGTCCAGCTCCCGGCCAACGATGGCCTTCTGCTGGTTGCCGCCGGACATGCTTCGGGTGACGGTCACAGGGCCTTGGCCGGAGCGGACGTCATACTGCTCGATGATGCTGTTGGCATACTCCCGGACAGCGCTCCGGCGGATGAAGCCCATGTGCTGGAACCGATCCTCCTGGAAGCGCTGAAGGACGATGTTGTTTTCCAGGGTGTCGTCCAGCACCAAGCCGTGCTTGTGCCGGTCCTCGGGGATGTGGCTCATGCCCGCGTGGCTGCGGGCGTGGACGGACAGCTTGGAGATGTCCTTGCCGCAGAGGGTGATCTTTCCGGCGGAGGCTTTCTCCAGGCCGGTAAGGCTGTAGACCAGCTCGGTCTGGCCGTTGCCGTCGATGCCGGCGATACACAAGATCTCCCCGGCCCGGGCCTGGAAGGAAACGTTCTTCACCGCGTCGCTTTTGTGGAGCTTGGAAGGGACGGTCAGGCCCTGGACATCCAAGATCACTTCGCCAGGCTGTGCCGGCTCCTTGTGGACCTCCAGCTGGACGGGACGGCCCACCATCATGTTGGACAGCTCCTGCTTGTTGGTGTCGCGGATGTTCACGGTGCCTATGCACCGGCCCTTCCGCAGTACGGTACACCGATCTGCCACCGCCATGATCTCATTGAGCTTGTGGGTGATGAACAGGATGGACTTGCCCTCTTTGGCAAAGCCCCGCATGATCTGCATCAGCTCATCGATCTCCTGGGGGGTAAGCACGGCGGTAGGTTCGTCGAAGATCAGGATGTCATTGTCCCGGTAGAGCATCTTCAAGATCTCGGTACGCTGCTGCATGCCCACGCTGATGTTCTCCACCTTGGCGTCCAGGTCCACATGGAGGCCGTACTTCTCGGACAGTTCCTCCACCTTCTTCCGGGCCTGGGCCTTTTGCAGGAAGCCGAATTTGGTGTCCTCGGCACCCAGGATGATGTTCTCCAGCACCGTAAACACATCCACCAGCTTGAAGTGTTGGTGGACCATACCGATCCCCAGAGCGGTGGCATCATTGGGGTCCTTGATCCGGACCTCCTGGCCATCCTTCTTGATGATGCCTTCCTCCGCCTGGTACAGGCCGAACAGCACGCTCATCAGCGTGGATTTGCCTGCGCCGTTCTCGCCCAGCAGGGCATGGATCTCTCCTCTGCGAAGCTGTAAGGTCACATCGTCATTGGCGACGATGCCGGGGAATTCCTTTCTTATGTGGAGCATTTCGATGACGTATTCGTTGCTCATGGTCGGTTTGCCCTCCCTCCTTTGGGTCTGATAAGATACCTTGCGCGCTTATATCATCTGCCGTTTGGAAGCATAAGATACCTAGTCGATTATATCATTTGTAAAAACGAATTGCAACAGATTTGTTACCGATCTTTGACTGGATCTGAGAGAAAGGGCCAAAATATAACGAAAAGCGGAAGGCCGGAGCCTTCCGCTTTTTGTATGTGGGGAACTTATTCCACCGGGTTGACGGTCACGTTGTCCGTGCTCTCGGGGAACTCCACCAGGTTGGAGCTGATCTCGACCTTGCCGTCCACGATGTCCTTGAACAGCTTCTCGTAGTCCTCAACGCTCCAGTTCTTCAGGGTCCAGGTGGCGGTGGGCAGGCACACAGCGTTGTCCTTGGCGCCCAGGGAGGTGGACTTGCCGCCGATCTCGTCCCACTGGTCACCGTAGTGCTTGGCCAGAGCCCACTGAGTGGCGTCGGCCAGGCCCTTCATGGCAGAGGTGATCACGGAGTTGTGCTGGGAGGACTGGTCCACGTCCACGCCGATGACCTTGCCGTCTTCGGCAGCGGCAGCGGCGGTGACAGAGGTGAACATGGAGCCGCCGCAGCAGAAGATGACCTCAGTGCCGTTCTGATACCAGCCGGTAGCCATGGTCTGCAGCTCGGAGGAGGGGTTGAAGTTGGCGCCGTAGAGCCAGGAGTAGTTGATCTCCACCTTCACGTCCTTGGCAGCGGCAGCAGCCTCAGCACCCTGGACGAAGCCGTAGCCAAAACGCTGGCAAGCGGGGTTGGTGCCGCCGCCACCGCCGGTGAAGCCCAGCTTGGTGTAGCCTTCCATAACGGCAGCGTAGCCAGCCAGGTAGCCGGACTGCTCTTCCTGGAAAGCGACGCCGGCCACGTTGGTCAGCACGTTGTCATCGTCATCGTTGACAGGGTAGCCATCGATGAACACGAAGTTCACATCGGGGTACTTCTGAGCGGCAGACACCAGAGCGTCTTCCTGCATGAAGCCGGCGGCCACTACCACTTCGGCGCCGTTCTTGCAAGCCAGCTCCATGGCGGCGATACGGTCCTCGTTGGTGGCCTTGTCGCCGTTGGCGGGCTGGTAGTACTTGTAGGTCTTGCCGTTGGCATTGGCGTACAGCTTCACGCCGTCATAAGTGCCCTGGTTGAAGGACTGGTCCTTCAGAGCGCCCACGTCGGTGATGAAGGCGATCTGATACTTGCCGTCTTCGGAAGTCATCTCGTCGGGGATGTCGTCCGCGTTCTGTACGTTGTTAGGGTCGGTGTTGTCCGGCTTGGATTCGGCGCAGGCGGCGAACAGGCCCAGGACCATGACAACAGCCAGCAGGAGTGCCAGGATCTTTTTCATCTTGTGTTCCTCCAAAAAAATGAGATTGGTGTGGTCTTCACACCATGTCTATAGTAACACGATCTACAAAGGAAATCAACATAAATTTCCGATTTTCGGCATAACAGATAAAAGAACGACTGCCGGAAGTCCGGCAGTCGGAGAAGGGCGTTTTTTACAGGCGGACAGCCTTACGCCATATAGCTGGGGGAGAAGCTGTAGGGCAGAAGCTCGGCCAGGGTCAGGGGCTGATAGCCGCCGGCATGGCCCAGATAGATCATGAAATCGTCCCCACAGAACTCCCGCATCACCTGGCGGCAGACGCCGCAGGGCGGGAAGATGCCGTCTACCGCGCCGTCCTTGCCGCCTACCACGGCGATGGCGGTGAAGGCGCGGTGGCCATCGTACACCGCTTTGAAAAAGGCGGTGCGTTCGGCGCAGTTGGTAGGCCCGTAGGCGGCGTTTTCGATGTTGCAGCCCTGGTACACCGTGCCGTCGGCGCACAGCAACGCCGCGCCGACCTTATAGCCGGAGTACGGGACATAGGCGTGGGCCATGGCCTCTTTGGCCAGCTCCACCAGCTTTTCCGGGGTCATAGAGCATCCTCCTTTAAGATCTCCCTGGCAAAGCTCTTGCCGGGGGTATCATACTCCACCCCCAGCAGCTCCGCCACGGTGGCGGCGATGTCGGCAAAGCTGGCCCGGGTGCCTAAGTTCACCGGCCGGATCTTCGGACCGGCCACCAGCAGCGGCACATACTCCCGGGTGTGGTCGGTGGTGGCGGTGTAGCCCGGGTCGCAGCCGTGGTCGGCGGTGATCATCAGCACATCGTCCTCCCGGAGCCGGGGCAGGAAGGTGCCCAGCCACTGGTCGAACTGTGTCAGGGCCTGGGCGTAACCGTCGATGTTCCGCCGGTGGCCGTAGACCATGTCAAAGTCCACCAGGTTCACGAAGCACAGCCCTTCAAAGTCCTGTCCGGCGTAGTGGTCCGTGTGGGCCATGCCGTCGGCGTTGGACTGGTTGTAGACCTTTTCGGTGATCCCCTGCCCGGCGAAGATGTCATAGATCTTGCCCACCCCGATCACGTCCAGGCCCCGGTCCTTCAGAGCGTCCAGAAGGGTGGGAGCGGGAGGCGTCAGGGAGTAGTCGTGGCGGTTGGCGGTCCGGCGGAAGCCGGTGGCGGCGTCGCCTACATAGGGCCGGGCGATCACCCGCCCTACGCCGTGCTTGCCTTGCAGGATCTGCCGGGCCTTTTTGCAGGCGTCGTACAGCTCCTCCAGGGGGATCAGCTCCTCATGGGCCGCCACCTGGAACACCGAGTCGGCGGAGGTGTAGACGATCCATTTGCCGGTATCCAGCTGTTCGGGACCGTAGTCCCGGATCACGTCGGTGCCGGAGTAGGGCAGGTTGCACAGCCAGCCCCGGCCGGTGGCCTCGGTGAAAGCGTCCAGCACCTCCCGGGGGAAGCCCTCAGGATAGGTGGGCAGGGGCGCGGGGGAGACCACGCCGGCGATCTCCCAGTGGCCGATGGTGGTGTCCTTGCCCATGGACCGCTCCGCCAGCCGGGCCACGGCGGCCTGGGGATGGTCCACAGCGCCCAGGAACTCCTGGCCCTGGATGTTGCCGATACCCAGCCGGACCAGGTTGTCGATCTTCAGGGCCGCGGAGGAGGCACAGCTTCGCAGGGTGTGGACCCCCACATCCCCGAAAGCTTCGCTGTCCGGCATGGCCCCCGCGCCGCAGGAGTCCAGCACGATCAGAAATACCCGCTTCATCCCTTGTTCTCCATGGCTACCGCCACATCCAGCGCCACCTCCATCATGGTGGTGAAGGCGGTCTGCCGCTCCTGAGCGGTGGTCTCCACGCCGGTGAGCACATGGTCGGAGATCGTGCAGATGCACAGTCCCCGCTTGCCGTACCGGGCGGCGTTCATATACAGCGCGGCGGCCTCCATCTCCAGGGCCATGACCCCCATCTTTTTCAGGCCGTACACGCTGTCCAGGCCCTCGGGAACGCCTTCGTGGTCCCCGTAGAACACATCGGAGGAGTTGACGTTGCCTACATGGTAGGTGGCACCGTGGGCTTCGGCGGCTTTCACCGCCTCACAGATCAGCTCCCAGGAGCCGATCGGGGCGAAGGTGCCGGGGAGATGGTACTGCTTGGCGAAATTGGAGTCGGTGCACGCGCCCTGGGCGATCACCAGGTCATACAGGTGGATATGCTCCTGGATGGAACCGGCGGAGCCTACCCGGATGATGTTCTCCACGCCGAAGAAGTTGAACAGCTCGTGGGAGTAGATGCCGATGGCGGGCATACCCATGCCGGAGGCCATCACGGACACCTTCACGCCCTTGTAGTAGCCGGTGTAGCCGTTGACGCCCCGGACATTGTTCACCAGCACCGGGTCTTCCAGGAAGTTCTCGGCGATGAACTTGGCCCGGAGAGGATCGCCGGGCATGAGCACGGTCTTGCCGAAGCCGATCGGGTCCTGGACGTTGATATGGGGGGTGGCGGGGAAGTCGGACATGATGATTACCTCCTTATTTTAGTAGGAGCCGTCGTTGACGGCGTTTTCGCCCTGCTCCAGGGCCTTGGCCAGCTTGACGATCCGGGAAGTGCCCAGCCGGGACGCTCCCAGGGCGATGAACCGCTCGGCGTCGGCCAGACTGGCGATCCCACCGGCGGCTTTGATCTTCATATGGGGGGCCACATGCCGGGCAAACAGCTCCACATCGTGGAAGGTGGCCCCGGCGGTGGAAAAGCCCGTGGAGGTCTTGATATAGTCCGCGCCGGAGGCGGACACCACCTGGCAGAGCCGGATCTTCTCCTCATCGGTGAGCAGGCACGTTTCGACGATCACCTTCAGGAGCTTGCCGCCGCAGCTCTCCTTCACCAGGGAGATCTCCTTTTGCACCTGGTCGTAAAGCCCGTCCTTGACCCAGCCGATGTTGATCACCATGTCGATCTCGTCGGCGCCGTTGGCCACCGCGTTGGCGGTCTCGAAGCACTTGGCGGCGGTGGTGGCATAGCCGTTGGGGAAGCCGATCACCGTGCAGATCGGGAGGCGGTCCCCCACGTAGTCCTTGGCCTGACGGACATAGGCGGCGGGGATGCACACCGAGGCGGTGTGATACTTCATGCCGTCGTCACAGATCTGTTTGATCTGGGACCAGGTGGCCGTCTGCGCCAGCAGGGTGTGGTCACACTTGCGTAAGATCTCTTGGATATCCATATGCATACCTCATTTATGCCCACTGCTGTGGAGCTTGATCACTTTATTTTCCCGGATGCCGTTGATATAGCACTTGTGGCACATGGCGATGTAGGAGTCGTTGCCCCCCAGCACCACCTGAGCGCCCTGGGTGATGATGTGGCCGCTGCTGTCGATCCGGGCGTTGACCGTGGCCTTGGCCCCGCAGTCGCAGATGGTCTTGATCTCCTGGATCGTGTCCGCCACCTCCATCAGCCGCAGACTGCCGGGGAAGAGCTTGGTCTGGAAGTCGGTCCGCAGGCCGAAGCACATCACCGGGATGCCGTGGTCGTTGACGATGGCCCGGAGCTGATCGATCTGTTCCGGGGCCAGGAATTGACACTCGTCCACGATGATCACATCGCACCGGCCCTTCCGGGTCTGGCAGAACCGGTCCAGCAGGTCCGCCTGGGGCGCGATCACCTCCACCGGGGCCTCCAGACCGATCCGGCTGCGAAGGATCTGGGCACCATCCCGGGTGTCGGCGCTGGGCTTGATCAGCCACACCCGCAGGTCGTTCTCTTCGTAGTTGTACTTGGTGATCAGGGCCTGGGCGGTCTTGCTGGAGCCCATGGCGCCGTATTTAAAGTAGAGCTTGGCCATCAGGGGGCCTCCTTTACAACATTCTCCTTCCGGCCGAAGGCCAGAGCGCACACCCCCGCGGTCACCGGGATCGAGAGGATCACGCCGATGCTGCAGGACAGACCGCTGATCACTTCCGTGGCAAAGTAGGCGGAGTTGAGCAGCTGGAGGGGCGACAGGCTCAGAGTGAACAGGTACAAGATCAGAGTGAAGCCGCTGCCAAGGAAGGCTAGGATCAGGGTGTTGGTCATGGTGCCTACCATGTCCCGGCCCACGTTCATGCCCGAGCGGAACAGGTCCCTGGCCGTCAGGGCCGGGTCCGTGGCGTGGACCTCGGCGATGGCGGAGGACACGCCCATGGTAACGTCCATCACCGCGCCCAGGGCGCTGATGATGATGCCGCCGGTGAGCAGGTCCTTCAGCCCGATGGGGACGCCGGTCTGCCGCAGCTGGAGCAAAGGCTCCACATCATCCAGCCGCAAGCCGCTGATGCGGGCCAGGTGCTGGGCCAGCACGCTGAACACGATCGCAAGACAGGTGCCCGCGATGGTCCCGGCTATGGCGCACAAGGATTTCTTTCGGATGCCCCCCAGGATCGTCAGCCCCACCACGGCGATGTACACGCAGATCAGGAGCACCGTGGGCAAGGTGGGCATGCCCTTTAGGAGCAGGGGCAGCAATATGAAGAACAGACACCCTAAAGTCACCGCCAGGGAGGCCAGGGACTTCAGGCCGGTCTTGCCGCCTACTAGCACCGCCACCACCAGGAAGGCGATGATGCATCCCAGCAGCACCGGGAAGCGATGATATTCATACACCGTGGCGGTGTGGCTGCCGTCCTCGTAGACGGAGATCGTCAGCACCACCGAGTCGCCCACGGCCACCGGCTCGCCGTAGAGGGGGCCGACATAGTTGGGCACCAGCAGGGTCTCCCCCACATAGTCGCCGGAGGTGACCTCCACCTGCAGCAGCTGTTCTCCCCGGTAGCCGCCGTCGGCGGTGGGGTCGGAGAAGGTGTCGTCGGACAAAACGGCGGTCACCGTCCCCTTTTCATAGACGGCATATTCCGTGGCAGTCTGCTCCTCCTCGGCGGCGGGGGCGGCCCACAGCCGCAGCAGTACGAACACCACCGCCGCAACGATCAGCACCAGGATCGTCCAGCGGTTGCCGCCGATCCAGGTGGAAAAGTCAACTTTTGCTCGTTTTTCTTTCATGGCAGGTCCCTTTTTCTTTCTTTCTCCATGCCAGCATACCATGTTCCGGCGGTCCTGTCAAGACCGGGCGGCCCCGGGACAGGCCCTCAGATCTTGTCGCTTTTTGATAAAAAGAGGTGGAAAAATTTACGTACCTATGCTATAATGAACATACCCATGAAAACACATTGGGACGATCTGCCCCCAAGCGGGCAAAGGAGGAGCAAGATGAGAAGAAAAGGCACGAAACAGGTGCTTGCGGCGCTGCTGCTGCTGGCCATGGTCATCTCCATGCTGCCGACAGCCGTTTTCGCTACAGGCACCGCCACCTGGTCTAAGGTGGAGCTGACGGATATCCAGCCTACGGATACCATCGCGATCACCATGACCAAGGAGGGCACCACCTGGGTGTTGCCCAATACCGGAGAAGGCAGTAAGGGCCAGCCCCTGGCCGACCAGACCGGCACCATCGATGGCACCACGCTGACCACCGATGAAAGCACCGGCCTGAGCTGGACGATCACCGCCACTGAGGGCGGCTATCACATCCACTCCGGCGAGAGCTACCTGTATGTGACCGCCACCAACAACGGTGTCCGCGTCGGCGACACCCAGGCTGTGTGGAGCGTTTCCGACGGCTACCTCACCGCCAAGGACTCCAAGGACACTGCCAGATACCTGGGTGTGTATAACGCGACGGACTGGAGATGCTACACCAGCATCCATGCCAACATCGCGGGCCAGACCCTGGAGTTCTGGAAGCTGACCGATGGTGGCACCACCGACCCGGAACCGACCCCCGCCGCCCCGATCAAGGACGGCGACAAGGTGGTCATCTGGGCCCCGGCGTACAACAAGGCCCTGTCCACCGGGAAGACCGGCTATTAC
>CALXFQ010000034.1 GCA_944387625.1 uncultured Oscillospiraceae bacterium | reverse complement strand
ATAGGGAGAGCCAAGTGACCTGGCAGAAGGTCGGAGCGCTTGTACCTACTCCCAACATCGCACCACCCCCTTGCCTCCCCTCTGAGAACGCCAAGAGTGCTGTCCCCCATCACGCAAAAAGGCCACGGCTTTCGCCGTGGCCTTTTGTTGCAGGGGGCGCTTACTTGATCCAGGAACGCTTGCGCAGCACCAGCACGGTGGTGGTGGCGGCCGCCAGGAGCGCCAGGATCAGCACAGGGATCAGATCCAGATCGCTGGTGCCAGGGACGGTGGGATCGGTGGGATCGGTGCCCTCAGAGGGCTCCGTGGACTCAGAGGGCTCGCTGGGCTCAGAGGGCTCCTCCACCTTCTCCCACTTGGACACGATGGTGATGTCGCCGTGGACAGGCTGAGCAAAGTCGTACTGCTCGTCGCCAACGTACCAGCCCAGGAACTTGTAGCCTTCCTTCACAGGATCGGCGGGCTTGGTAACGGTCTGGCCGTCCAGCACCTGGATGGCCTCGCCGTCGATGGTGACGGTGTGGTACACCGGCTCCTCTTTCTCGGTCCACTTGGCGTACAGGATCATATCCTGGGTGACAGGGGCGCTGAAGTCGTAGACAGTGGTGCAGGCCGCGTCGGTGTACCAGCCGTCGAAGACATAGCCATCCTTCTCAGGATCGGCAGGCTGGACAGCCTGATCGCCATGGGCCACATCCTGGGCCTCCACGTCCGCGCCTTCAAAGGTGACGGTGTGGGTCTCAGGAGCGTCCTCCACGATCGCCATGAAGCTCACCAGCACGTCGTTGTTGGCGTTGTTGTTCTCCTTGGGGGTCAGCTTCACGGTCAGAGAGGTCTGGCCCTCGGGCATCACGCCGCTGAGCGCAAAATAGGTGCCTTCCTGGACGTTCAGGTTCTTGTCGATGGTGGCGATCACCTGGCCGTTCACGATCAGCTCGATGGTGGCGTTGCGCTGATAGGTGGTCTGATACCAGATGTTCTTGTAGCCGATGTAGACGGTGTACGCCTTACCGGCCTCCAGGTTGTCGAACTGGTAGACCAGCGGCTTGCCCCGGCCATCTTCGCTCTCGCCCTTGCTATCGGTCATACACAGGATGGTGCTGTAGATGTCCGTGCCGTAGTCGGCGTGGCTCTCCACTTCGTGCTCCGGGTTGGTGTAGCCCCAGCCGGTCTCCGCGGAGTAAGCGCCGTCGGTGGCGGTACCGTTGAGGATCTGGTTGTACTTCAGGATGGTCAGAAGCTTCTCATTGTCGAAGCGCTCCGCGCCCTGATCCAGGAAGTATACCAGCTTAGGCACCACGGTGACCTCGGTCTCGATCTCGTGACCGGCCACGGTGCCCCGGAGGGTGATCACGTCCAGCAGCTCGCCGGCCCGGATCTCGGCCAGGTCCTCAGCGTTCCAGACCACGTTGCCGTAGACTTCCTCGCCGCCCAGGTTCACCAGCAGCTTGCCGGGGGCGTTGAAGGGGTAGTCCATGTAGGCATGGTCCGGCAGCTCGTCCAGGACCTTGAAGAACTCCGGATCGTTCTTGAAGCTGGCGGTGAAGGTGATGTCCCGGGCAGGCAACGGATGCGTCAGGGCCGGGTTGCGGGCCTGGTCCACCACGTAGTTGCCTTCGCCGTCGTTGTTCCAGATCTCAAAGAGCTGGCCCTCAGGGATATCGGCGTACAATGTCAGGGTCGTTCCGGGCTTGACCTGCATGGAGGTGATGGTCCCCTCCTCGTCCAGATAGCCGCCTACCACGGTGACCCAGTAGGCTTCCACATACTCGGCGGTGACGGTGACATCCGCCGCCGGCATGACGAAGGTGGTGGTGCTCTGGCTTTCGTCGTCAAAGTCCACCGTGCCGGCCCAGTGGTCGAACATGGTGTTCTCGGCAGGCTCGCCTGCGGTGATGGTCACGATCTGACCGGCGTAGGCCTCGGTCATGTCGGCGGTGCCGCCGACCACGTTCACGGTGTATTTCTCACCTTCCACGATGGAGAAGGTCTTCTCAACAGCCTCTCCATAGAAAGCGCCCTTGAAGTTAACGGTCAGCTTGCCGGTGCCGCTGGGGCCTTCATTGTCGGCGTAGGTCACGGTGTAGTCCACGCCGCGGATCAGCCGCATACCGTCCACGGTGACCACCGGATCGGGGCAGACAGGCTCACCATTGTAGGTGTAGCTCTCCTCCAGCTCCACGGTGGGATCCACCACTTCGGTGCCGGTGGTGACCCGGAACTCGGCGCAGGAGCCCCAGGCGTTCTCGGTGTCGCCATAGGTGGTCACGGGCTTGATCATGATGCTCTTGGCATTGACCACTTCCGGCAGGGCCGTGCTCTTCCAGCCGCTGCCCTTGGCCCAGGTCCCGGTGCCGACCAACTTCCAGTCGGCGCTGTCCGGGCCAAGCTCGGTAATGGACTTGTCGCTGACATAGATCTCATGCTCCCCAAACGCGCCGTTGAAGTTGTTGCTGTCGGTCCGGGGCAGGTACATGACGCCGTTGATATCGGTGGCCTCGTTCAGCTCCACCATGAACCACAGATCGCTCATGGGGGTGGTGATGCTCCAGTTGGAGTGCCAGATGGTGCCGGTGTTGCCGTCGATCATCTTGGAGGAATCCTGACCGTTATAGTAGTTATCCACCTTGGTGTTGCCGAACACGGTGTTGGGCAGGGCGTTGCCCTCCCGGGCCAGCTGGATCACGTAGGCGTACTCCTGACCGTAGTTGTTCAGGGCCGCCACGGTCATGGTGCCGTCCTCGTTGAAGGTGACGGTAAAGTCGGTGGTGCCCTCCACGGTGACGGACTCGGCGGTGATGTTCTCCTCGGCACCCAGGGTGTAGCTGGCGCCGGTGGAGCTGTTCACGTCAAAGCCGGACACGGGAGTGCCGTTGATGGAGATCCCGGTGATGGGATAAGAGGAGGTGGGCACCTCGTAAGACTGGTTGCTCTTTTCCATCAGGGTCTCAGCATCACTGGTCTGGATGGGGGTGATCCGATAGGAGTAGGAGTAGCTCTTATCGGTGGCGAAGCGGTAGCCGTCCAGCGGAATGTGGCCCATGAAGGCGGTGTCCGCCACGCCGTGCTGGTGCAGGTCGATGCTCCACACGATCTGCTCACGATGGACCACCTCATAGGGATGGCCGTAAGTTTCGCTGTTGTAGGTACCGCTGTTGAGCTCCTCGGCGGTGTAGTGGACGGCGGACATCTGGACCAGGTCGTCGGAGCTGACCATCAGGCCGATGCCGGCGTCATTGGTCAGGGCCGTCCACCGAACGTCGGTGTGGTTGCCGTTCTCCTGGGGCTTGGTCATCTTCTTGCCGATCCAGTTGGAGTCTTCGCCCATGGGATCGTTGGGATCGTACACGGTCTCGGTGTACACGCCCACCCGGGCGCCGCTCTTCCGGTCCACATAGGTCTCCTGGGGACCACGGCCGTAGTAGGTCAGGTTGTCGTAGTCGCCGTTGATCTCCAGCCGGGAGCCGATCTTAGGCAGACCGCTGGGGGCGAAGTTCTCGTTGGGGATGAACTGGGACAGCACCACGATCTCACCATTGCCGTAGATCTGGTAGGCCATCAGGGAGGTGGCCGCCACGGTCATGGTGCCGCTCATGGCCATCATCACCTTGGTGTCGTCCTCGCTGACGCTGGCCGAGGCGGTGACATCGTCCATGTTCTCCGGATCGCCGGCGTTCTTCAAAGCGCCGATGTAGGCCACGGTGGTGTCGTTGTAGGTCTGGGCCCGGTAGTAGCTCTGCTCAGGACCGGCGGACATGACCACCTCGCCGTTGAGCTCATAGGTCTGGATGGTGCCAAGAGCCGTGTTCAGGGTGATCTCGAAGGGCAGGCCGTCATCGGTGGTGCCGGTGAGGGTCATCTCGTCGCCGGACTTCTTGATGCTCTCGAAAGCCTTGCTGGTGTTCATGGCTTCCCGGTCCGCCGCGTTGTCGAAGGACAGCTCGAACTGCTCATAGGCGATCTCGTGACCGGCCTCGGCCCAGTTGGTGGCGGTCTTCAGCTTCACGGAGAAGTCCAGCAGATAGTCGCTGCCTGCCTGGGCCTCCAGGTCCGCGGGGATCTGGATGTTCACCAGCTCGGTGTTGGCAGCGCTCTGCAGCTCCTTGCCGATCAGGTGGCCGGTGGAGATGTCCAGCGTGCCGGAGGCGATCTCGGTAAGACCGTCCTGGGTCAGGGTCCAGGTGATCTCATAGTTGCTCAGGTCGGTGGACTCGAACTCGTTGACCACCACCACGGTGACATTCTCACCGGGCTGAGCGGTCAGGTCCTCCATGTAGAAGCTCACCTGCTGGTGGACCTTCTTGGCCTCCGCCATCTTGGGGCTTTCGGTCCGGTCGGAGAAGAGCAGACCGTTGCCGGTGAAGGCGTCATCGTTCTGCACGGTGTCGATCCAGTCGCCGCCGTAGCCGATGAACTCGCTCACATTGCCGTCCTCGTCGATCCGGACGGTGCGGATGCCCTGGTCGATGTAGTCCCAGATGAAGCCGCCGTTGGCCGCGTCATTGGAACGGATCGCGTCCCAGTGATCCTTGGCGTTGCCGTAGGCCTGGCCCATGGCATGGTTGTACTCGGAATGGATGAAGGGCATCTGGCCGCTGTAGCTCTCGGCGTAGTTGGGCAGGGCGTACTGGGTGGACTGGACGTCCACGATGTTGTTCTTCCGCACGTCCACGCTCCAGGGATCGGCGCCTTCGGCCTTGGTGTAGGAGTGGCCGTAGTAGCCGTCGCTCTCACGCTCGTACTTCCGCAGACGGCTGGGGTCCCGGGCCAGCAGATACATGGAAGCCACCCAGAAGGAGTAGTCGTCGTTCAGGGCGTTGTAGCTGTAGGTGGCCTCGTTGCCCAGGGACCAGATCACCACGGAGGGATTGTTCTTGTACATCTCCAGGTTGGTGGCCACCCGGTCCAGGATGGTAGGCACCCACTCAGGCAGGCCGCTGCCGGTACCGCTGGGCACCTTGATGCCCTGGGTGGCGGCACGGTGGCTCTCCACGTTGGCCTCGGCGCAGACGTAGATGCCCAGCTCGTCGGCCAGGTCATAGAGCACCCGGTCGTTGGGGTAGTGGGAGGTACGCACGGCGTTCAGGTTGTTCTGCTTCATCAGCAGCAGATCGGTCAGGTAGTCCTCGTAGGTCAGGGCACGGCCGGTCTCGGTGTCGGCGTCGTGGCGGTTCACGCCCCGCAGGACCATCTGGCGGCCGGTGATCTGCATCTGCTCCTGGCCGGCATCGTTGATGTCCACCTTGTAGATCTCACGGAAGCCCACGCGCTCCACCACGGCCTCCAGGACCTGGTCGCCCTTGCTCAGCTCCAGCACCAGGCTGTACAGGTTGGGGCTGTCGGGGAACCACTTGTCCGGGTTGGTCACGGTCATGGTGGTGGTCACCGTGGTGCCCTTGTCAGAGAGGACCTGGGCGGCGGTCTTCCCGGCGGAAGCGCCGATGGTCACGGTCTGATCCTCAGCGGCGGCAACGGTGTTGCCGTCGTTGTCCACGATGTAGGTCTTCAGGGTATAGGTGCCATCGGAAACGTTGTGCAGGCCGCGGATGTCGGTCTCCACGGTGACGTCCACGTCGGAGTCCTCGGAGGTGCGGTCCTCGAAGGCGGTCTTAAAGAAGAAGTCCCGGATCTCCACCTCGTCCTTGGCGTACAGGTACACATCCCGGTAGATGCCGCTCTCCCGGATGTAGTCCTGGTTCTCCACCCAGCTGGCGATGGACCAGCGGAAGACCTTCATGGTCAGCACGTTCTCCTCACCGGCAGGGTTCAGGTAGTCGGTGATGTTGAAGTCATGGGCGGAGTAGCTGTCGGTGGAGTAGCCCACGGCCTTGCCGTTGATGTACAGATAGTAGGCGCTCTCCACGCTCTGCAGGGAGATGAAGATCTCCCGGCCGTCCCAGTTGGTCGGCGTGGTGAAGCTGGTGCGGTAGTAGCCTACCGGGTTGTACACCGTGGGGGCGGCGGGATCGGAGTAGTTGGGCTGTTCCCACTGCACCCAGGGGAAGACCTGGTTGATGTAGATCGGCTCATCAAAATACTTGAAGGTGCCGTCCTCATTGCGGTAGGTCTGCCAGGCCTGGGGGACGTATTCCTTCTGGAAGCCCTCACCGTCGTAGTTCGGGTCAAGAAGGTACTCAGCGTCTTTCTCACGGGCCTCTGCCGGGGTCTCGACCAGGGCAAAGTCCCAGTCCTTCCGGGAGAGGAGCTGATAGTATTCGGAAGATTCGGGGCCGATGTCGTCCATGGCGCTCTTTTCCGCGTCCAGGGCGGCCTGGACGGAGTGATAAGAGTAGAACTGGCTCTTGGCCCGCTCCCGGTTGATGCCAATGATCTCCGGCTGGTCGTACCACTCCTCGCCGGTGAGCTTGGCGGTGCCGTCGGCGTTGAAGGAGATGGTGCCCTGGTAATTCTCCTCATATGTATCCAGCACATGATCGTACACTTCCGCGCCTTGATACTCGGCGGCGGTAACAGCGGGGACCATGCCCAGCACCATCACCGCTGTCAGCACCAGGCACAGCAGACGCTTGTGATCTTTTCTCATAGAAGCCTTCCTTTCTTCTGATCGGGTGTGTGGATCGGCGGATGTCCGCCCATTTGGCCGGCGCCCAGCAGGCTCCGGCCATCATAAAAAAACGGGGAACTCTCAGACCTCCCTTCCATCATTTCCGCGGCCGTTCCCGGCCATTGTTTTTCAGTCAATACTATAACATATTTCCAGTTTTTTTACAATCCAATAAAAAACCGGCAATCTTTTTTTGGTGTGTTGTACAATTTATCAAAAAATCTTTGGCAAGATCGCCCAAACCCCTCGACAAGCCCCGACGGCTTTGGTATGATGGCCCCAGTTTTCTTTCGGAGGTGGCTCTATGCGCTACGAAAACATGGTCCCAGGCATTTTTCTGGCCCGGCCTGACCGGTTCACCGCCCATATAACGATCGGCGGCCAGGATCTGGTATGCCATGTGAAGAACACCGGGCGGTGCCGGGAACTGCTGATCCCCGGGGCCAAAGTCTGGTGCCAGCAGGCCCAAAACCCCAACAGAAAGACCCTTTACGACCTGATCGCCGTGGAGAAGGGCGCCCGGCTGATCAACATGGACGCCCAGGCTCCCAACGCCGCCGCCAGGGAATGGCTCTGCGCCGGCGGCCTGGGCCGGATCGAAGACCTGCGGCCGGAAACGGTCCACGGCTCGTCCCGGTACGATTTTTCCTTCCAAAAAGACGGAACGCCCTGCTTCCTGGAGGTCAAAGGGGTGACCTTGGAGCAGGACGGTATATGCGCCTTTCCCGACGCGCCCACCCAGCGGGGGGTGAAGCATCTGAAGGGCCTGACGGCCCTGGCCCAGGCGGGCTTCGGCGCTTATGTGCTGTTCGTGATCCAGATGGCGGAGGTGACCTCCTTCCGCCCCAACGACGAAACGGACCCGGCCTTCGGCAAGGCCCTCCGGGAGGCCGCCGAAGCCGGGGTGAAGATCCTGGCCATGGCGTGCCAGGTGGCCCCGGACGCCATGGCCATCACCCACCCTGTGCCGGTGGTCCTATGAGGCCCTGGCACAGCTCCTCGAAAGCGGCGTAAAACCGGCCCAGATGATATCCGTCCACCAGGGCGTGGTTGCACTGGATGTGCAGAGGCATCAGCGTACGCTCCCCCTGGGGGATGTACTTGCCCATCACGATCCGGGGATTGGAGTCGGCAGGGATCGGGGCGGGCTGGATCACCTGGGTGAACTCGATCCAAGGCACGCAGGACACGAAGATCAGGCTCGTTTCATCCTCCTGGGTGGCCAGGAACCCATGCTGGCCCATGGCCTCACACTGCCGCTGTTTCCCATGGACCAGAAACTCGTCCAAAGGCAGACGGCTGTCGGTGCGGCAGTTGCAGAAGGTGTGGTCCGGCATGGCCACGGTGTGGGCGCTCTGGCAGTAGTCATACTCCACCACCCGGTCCCCCGCGATCCGCTGGCGGAGCTGGGGCACCTGATTGGCGGCCCGGACCGCCACCCACAAGCAGGCCAGGAAGGTGGATCCGCCCCGGGCCTTGGCGTATGCCACAGGCCCGGTCACATCCACATTGGCCGTCACCCCTACATAGGGATAGGCCAGGGACTTAAAGTAAGCGTAGTGGGTCTGCCGGGGATCGTGTTCCATATCGATGTATCTCATAGTCCCTCCAAAACCCCCTCCAGCTGGGACAGCCGCTCGATCCGATGATCCGGGCGGATATCCCCCGGATCTATGTCCTGGGGCGCCACCCAGCAGGTGGCGATCCCGGCGTTCTTCCCGCCCAGGATGTCGGAGGTCAGGCTGTCGCCTGCGATCATGGCCCGGTCCTTCCGAAAGCCCGGGATCTGGGCGAAGGCCCGCTCAAAAAACACCGGGTCCGGCTTGTCCGCCCCCAGCTCCTGGGAGATGAAGATCTTCTCGAAAAAGGGCCGGATCCCGGCGCTGTCCAGCCGGCCGGCCTGGACCTTGGCGTTGCCGTTGCTCACCAGGCTCAGCCGGTATTTTTGGGACAGCCGCTCCACCGCCTCCCTGGCGCCGGGCAGGAAGTAGTGGCCCACCGCCAGGTCCTCCGTGTACAGATCCGAGCAGACCTGGGGATCGGCCTGGACCCCCAGCTCCTGAAAAAGCACCTGGAACCGCCCCCGGAGCACCTGGGGCCGGGTCAGTTCCTTCCGCTCCAGCATCCGCCAATGGTCCTTGTTGATCTGGCTGTACCGGCGGCACACCTGGTCCGTAGGCTCTATGCCGAAATGCCGGAGGGTCTTTTCCAGGGCGATCTTCTCCGCCTTTTTAAAATCCAGGATCGTGTCATCCAGATCCAGCAGTAAAAATTCGATCATCTCTTTCTCCTTACGATCTCATTGGCGATCTGGGCAAACTCTTCGATGCCCAGCGTTTCTCCCCGGACGTTCTCCGGGAAGCCGCAGTTTTCCAATACCTGGGCAGCGCCGGTCTTTCCCAGTTCCGGGAACCCGGCGGCCAGACCGTTGCTCAGCTTTTTGCGCCGCATGGCGAAGGCGGCCCTTACGGCGCGGAAGAACACCTGCTCGTCCAGGATCTGCCAGGGCCGGTCCTGCCGGACCTGCAGGCACACCACCGCGGAGGTGACTTTGGGCTGGGGCAGGAAACAGCCAGGCGGCACATCGAACAGCCTCTTCGGCTCCGCGTGATACTGGCAGAACACGGAGAAAGCCCCGTACTCCGCCGTCCCCGGGGCGGCGGCGATCCGCTGCGCCACCTCTTTCTGGACCATCACCGTCACCGACTGAAAGCACCCGGCCTCCAGCAGGGCGGTGAGGATCGGGGTGGTGATATAATAAGGAAGGTTGGCGCAGGCCACAGGCCGCAGTCCCTGGAACTTCTCGCCCACCAGGGCCGCCACATCCATCTTCAGCACATCCCCCCACAACACCTCCACCTGGTCCAGTCCCGCCAGGGTCTGCTCCAGGATCGGCTGGAGCCGCCGGTCCAGCTCCACGGCGCAGACCTTCCCGGCCAGCAGTCCCAGCTGCTGGGTCAGCGGACCGATCCCCGGCCCGATCTCCAGCACCCCGGTCTGCCGGTCCACCCCGGCCTCCCGGGCGATCCGCTCCGGCACCCACCGGGCGGTGAGGAAGTTCTGGCCCTTGGCCTTGGAAAAATGAAAGCCGTGCTGAGCCAGCAAGGGCTTCATCACTTGTATATCCGTTACGTCGATCATAGAAAAACCGCCTTTCCGCAGTCATTATACCAGCGGAAAGGCGGTTTTGCAATCTTCAAATTGATCAGCCCAGGAAGTAGATATCCACGTACCGCATACCAAACTCCAGGCAGTACTCCTTGGACTCGTAGAACAGGTCCACCCGGTGGCCCTGGATCGAGCCGCCGCAGTCCTCGGCGGTGGCCACGCCGTAGATGTACTGGCCGTCCTTGGTCACGATGAACATCCGGGTGCCGTAGGGGATCACGTCAGGATCCACGGCGATCGCCCCCACCCGGGTGACGGTGCCGGTGGCGGTGACCTGACCGCCCTCACAGCTGCGGCTGTAGGCGGTGGCCAGGAAGGTCTCCCGATGGGTGAAGGTGAGCACGTCCCCCTCCCCGGTGACGATCACCCCGTCCCCGATCAGCGGGGCCTTCTGGGTGGCGGTGCCGTCGCCGGTGCCTACCGCCACCACCTGGGCCACCGGCTCCCGGACGACCTGGCAGGACAGCACGTTCCGGCGCTCTTCCAGGCCGTTGACATAGGTACATTCGGCGGTGCACACCTGCTCCCCGTCCTGGCCCTGGACCAGCACCACCTGGGTGCCCTCAGCCAGCGCCGAGGTCTCCCGGTAGATCACCTCATAGGGGATGACCTCGGTGTATGTATCGGTGGAGGTCACGGTATCCTTCACCACCGCCACCATCCCGTCGAAGGTGGTGGTCTGCAGAGGCAGGTCCACGGAGGAGTTTTCGTTGAGAGCGATGCCGTTGCTGTTGAGCAGCTCCGACAGGGTCTCTCCGTAGGACACCAGGGTCCGGGTCACGCCCCGGTCCACCACGGTGACCTCCATGCCCCGAATGACGGTGATCCGGTCCGTGTCCGCGCCCCGGGTGGTCTGGATGCGGTCGTTCTCGTCCACATCCACCCCCACCTCGGTGAGCACATCCACCGGGTCGGAGGCGTAAGAGGTGTGATAAAACACCTGCCCGCCGTCATCGATCACATAGGAAGTCTTGGCAAAAGCCGTCTGGCTCAGCACCGTCAGGGCGGCGATCGCCACCGCGGCGATCGCGGCGGTACGCAGTGCCAGGGTCTTATTTTTGAAATACGCAAGCAGCAGTTCCATATTCGATCAGCATCTCCTTTCGTCATGAGAATAAGGAAAAGGTCGTCTGTTACGACGGTTACAGCTTGGTTACATTTTGCATCTACGGATGCATGAACGAAAGCATTATAACATTTAAATCAAAAAAGTCAAGTCTTTTCCTCCAAATTCACTTTTTGACAAAACTTTTTTCAAAAATCATTGTATATTTTTATGTAAACACACACCCAATATATGCCCCTTTCCGTGAATATGCACCAGGATCTGTTGTGTTTCTCGTTACAATTGGTAGACATAACATTTCCATTTTCCCGCCCCGCCGGCCCCCGGACCGGCAGGGCGGATCTTTTCTGCCAAAACGCCGGAAATGCCCCTTGACACCCGATAAAATCTGTGATATGTTCACACTATATAAAGGCAGTGACGAAGACAAGCGCTTCGGCAGGATATCCAGAGAGAGGCCCGACCACCGGTGCAAGGGCCTTATACCACCGCCAAAGCGTACCACTTCCGAGCCGTATGCGCGGAAATGCCATACCGGGACCGCCCGTTACAGCGGCCAATGAGTGGCGGTTATATTATGTAAACCGCAACCAGGGTGGAACCGTGGAATACGAGCCGTTTTCGTATCCCACCCCTGATCGATCAGGGGTGGGATCTTTTTGTCCGCGCCCCATATATCAAGGAGGGAACACACCATGTCCGAAGAAAAACTGTACACCTTTGAAGACCCTCAGTACCGCCACACCTACTGGCACACCTGCTCCCACATCATGGCCCAGGCCGTAAAGCGGCTGTGGCCGGAGGTGCGTCTGGCGATCGGCCCGGCCATCGAAAATGGCTGGTACTACGACTTCGATGCCCCCTTCTCCTTCACCCCGGAGCATCTGTCCCAGATCGAGGGGGAGATGAAGAAGATCTGCAAACAGCGGATCCGGATCGAGCGCGGCGAGAAGCCCCGGCAGGAGGCCCTGGCCTGGGCCGAAGCCCAGAACGAGCCTTATAAGGAGGAGCTGATCCGGGACCTGCCGGAGGACGAGCCGATCAGCTTCTACACCCAGGAGGACTTTACCGACCTGTGCGCCGGTCCCCACCTGGACCACACCGGCCGGGTCAAGCACAACGGCTTCAAGCTGACCCAGTGCTGCGGCGCTTACTGGCGGGGAGATTCCAGCCGGAAGATGCTCCAGCGGATCTACGGCGTGGCCTTCCCCAGCAAGGACGAGCTGGACGAGTACCTGCGTAAGCAGGAGGAGGCGCTGAAGCGGGACCACAACAAGCTGGGCCGGGAGCTGGAATACTTCACCACCGTGGACGTGATCGGCCAGGGCCTGCCGATCCTGCTGCCCAAGGGCGCCCGGGTGATCCAGCTGCTCCAGCGCTGGATCGAGGACGAGGAGCAAAAGCGCGGCTATCAGCTGACCAAGACCCCCCTTATGGCCAAGTCCGACCTGTATAAGATCTCCGGCCACTGGGACCACTACCTGGACGGGATGTTCGTCCTGGGGGACCCTCATGACCAGAGCAAGGAGTGCTTCGCTCTGCGGCCCATGACCTGTCCGTTCCAGTACCAGGTGTTCCTGAACCGGGCGCGGTCTTACCGGGACCTGCCCATGCGCCTGGGAGAGACCTCCACCCTGTTCCGCAACGAGGACTCCGGGGAGATGCACGGCCTGATCCGGGTCCGGCAGTTCACCATCTCCGAGGGCCATCTGATCCTCCGTCCCGAGCAGTTGGAGGACGAGTTCCGGGGCTGTCTGGAGCTGGCCAAGTACTGCCTGGACACGGTGGGGATGCTGGAGGACTGCACCTTCCGCTTCAGCCAGTGGGACCCGGCCAAAGCCGGCACCAAGTATATCGGCACCCCGGAGCAGTGGGACGAGGCCCAGTCCATCATGGGCAAGATCCTGGACGATCTGAACGTCAACTACACCATCGGCATCGACGAGGCCGCCTTCTACGGCCCCAAGCTGGATATCCAGTATAAGAACGTGTTCGGCAAGGAGGACACCATCGTCACCATCCAGGTGGACCAGCTCCTGGCGGAGCAGTTCGACATGGAGTACACCGATGTGGACGGCAAGAAGCGCCGGCCCTATATCATCCACCGCACCAGCCTTGGCTGTTATGAACGGACCCTGGCCTACCTGATCGAGCGGTACGCCGGCGCCCTGCCCCTGTGGATGATGCCCACCCAGGTGAAGGTCCTGCCGATCACCGACCGCGCCCACGACTACGCCCGGGAGCTGAACGACCGGCTCACCGCCGCCGGCATCCGCAGCGAAGTGGACTGCCGCAGCGAGAAGCTGGGCTACAAGATCCGGGAGGCCCAGGTCCAGAAGATCCCCTATATGCTGGTAGTCGGCGACCGGGACATGGAAAACGGCACCGTGTCCGTCCGTACCCGCGCCGGCGAGGACCTGGGCGCCATGCCCCTGGACCAGTTCCTGTCCAAAGCCCTGCTCCAGATCGCCACCAAGAGCAAGGACCTGTAAAACCCCCCCGCGGCACCATACCGCCCATAAACCCCAACGTAATACCCACCACAAGACCCACCGTGCCGGAGCCACCGCCCCGGCACGGTCTTTTCGTCCCCTTCCGCCCACGCCCCACCCTTCCGCCCACGCCCCGTCATCCGCCCAC
>CALXFQ010000033.1 GCA_944387625.1 uncultured Oscillospiraceae bacterium | reverse complement strand
CCGCTTCCCGGAGCTGGTGGGCGATCGGGCAGTTGTCTTCGTAAGGACAGCCGCCAAAGCCGCAGTCCACATACTGGAGCGCCCCGTCTTCCATCTCCGCCTCCACGATCCGGCTCTGATCCAGCGCCCGGCAGTAGCCGGTGAAAAATACCTCTTCCATATCCGATCCTCCAAAGGATAAAGAAAGGCGGAGCCGCCCTGGGCAGCTCCGCCAAATTTGTATGCTTACTTGCCGGCGTTGGCGACCTGAGCGGCCACCTCGGCGGCGAAGTCGTCCACCTTCTTCTCGATGCCCTCGCCCTTGACGTAGTGCGCGGCGTCCACGAAGGTGATCTTGCCGCCCAGCTTCTTGGCGGCGTCGGCGATGTAGCCCTCCACGCTGCCCTGGAACAGGTCGGAACGGACGAAGTCCTGCTGCAGCAGGCAGCTCTCCTTGTAGAAGGCGTTGATCTTGCCGGCGGCGATCTTCTCCTTGATGTTGGCAGGCTTGCCGGCCATCTTGGGATCGTTGTCCATCAGGGCCACCTGGACCTGGAGCTCATGATCCACGTCCGCCTGGGGCACCATGGACTTATCCCAGTACTTGGGGCTCATGGCGGCGATCTGCATCGCCACGTTCTTGCCCACCTCGGTAACGTCGATGTCGCCTTCCACAGCCAGGTTCACCAGCACGCCGTGGGTGCCGCCCATGTGGACATAGGCCACGGAGGTGTTGTTGGGGAACCGGGTGAACCGGCGGATCTGCATATTCTCGCCGATGGACATGACCTTCTCCTGCATGATCTCGGTGACGGTCAGGGCGGTGCCGGGATAGGTGCAGGCCTTCAGGGCCTCCACGTCAGCCGGATCCTGCTGGGCCACCACGGCGGCCAGATCGTGGACCAGGGTCAGGAAGGCCTCGGTCTTGGCGGCGAAGTCGGTCTCGGAATTGACCTCGATCACCACGCCCACGCCGTCCACCACGGTGGCGTAGGCCACGCCCTCGGCGGCGATCCGGTCCGCCTTCTTGGCGGCCTTGGCCAGGCCCTTTTCCCGGAGCCAGTCCACGGCCTTGTCCATATCGCCGTCGGTGGCCTGAAGGGCCTTCTTGCAGTCCATCATGCCCACGTTGGTCATCTCACGGAGCTTCTTCACGTCCTGTGCGGTAAAAGCCATTGTTATCTCCTCCTATTGTGATGGGGTATCTATCGGAACGATCACTCAGCGGCGCTCTCGCCCTCGGCCTCGGCCTGGGCAGCGGCGTCCTCGCCCTGACGGCCCTCGATGGCGGCGTTGGCCATGGTGGCGGCGATCAGGCGGATGGCGCGGATGGCGTCATCGTTGCCGGGGATCACGTAGTCGATCTCGTCGGGATCGCAGTTGGTGTCCACGATGGCCACGATGGGGATGTTCAGCTTCCGGGCCTCGGCGATGGCGTTGCGCTCCTTCCGGGGATCGACGATGAACAGCGCCGCGGGGATCTTCTTCATCTCCTTGACGCCGCCCAGGTACTTCTCCAGCTTCTCGATCTCGGCCTGGTGCTTGATGACTTCCTTCTTGGGCAGCATGGCGAAGGTGCCGTCGGCCTCCATCTTCCGCAGCTGGGCCAGCCGGTCGATCCGGGTCCGCATGGTGCGGAAGTTGGTGAGCATACCGCCCAGCCACCGGGCGTTGACATAGTAACCGCCGCAGCGGGCAGCCTCTTCCTTGATGGCGTCCTGGGCCTGCTTCTTGGTGCCCACGAACAGGATGTTGCCGCCGTTGGCGGCGGTCTCACGGACGAAGTTGTACGCCTCTTCCAGCTTCTTCACCGTCTTCTGCAGATCGATGATGTAGATCCCGTTCCGCTCGGTGTAGATGTAGGGCGCCATCTTGGGGTTCCAGCGGCGGGTCTGGTGGCCGAAGTGGACACCGGCCTCCAACAGTTGCTTCATAGATACGACAGCCATTTTTGATATTCTCCTTTTGTTTTTTCCTCCACCCCGATCATCTCGAAGCCCCCGTCCCGCAAGACACTGGGAGGCCCGATCACCGGGTGTGTGGTGTTTGATGTCATGGGGTCTGCCCATGCCGGTCAATTATAGCGAAAGACGCTGGGTTTTGCAAGTGTTTTTTCAGAAAAATTTTGAAAATATCGGAAAAATATTCGGAAAGCTACAGTCCCCACCCGGGCTTGCCCCGGGGCACCCGGCAGTCGCAGGGCTTCACGTCCACCAAGATGATGTCCGGCCCGATCCGGCGGATGCAGTTCCAGGCGATCCGGAAATCGTCCCGGCGGCCGAAGATCCCGAAAAACCGGCAAGGGCCGGGGACCAGGATGTGGGTCACCCGGCCCTCCGGCACGTCCACCGCCAGGTCCGACACATAGCCCAGCCGCTGTCCGTCGTTGACGCAGATCACTTCCTTGCACCGCAGCTCGGAAAACAGCATACGATCCCTCCTTCGTAGGAAGGCTATGCCCCGCCGGGGCCGGATATGCCTCAGCTCACCGATACCCCTTTGCGCAAAGCGGCGATGGCCCCCTTCTCCAGCCGGGACACCTGGGCCTGGGAGATCCCCAGGACCTGGGCCACCTCCATCTGGGTCTTGCCGCCTACGAACCGAAGGGAGAGGATCTGCCGTTCCCGGTCCCCCAGGGACTGAAAGGCGTTCCGCAAAGCGATCCGCTCCATCCAGTCCCCCTCGGTGCTCCGCTCGTCCCGGACCTGGTCCATCACCGTCAGAGGGTCGCCTCCGTCGGCGTACACCGGGTCGTACAGGCTCACCGGGGCGCACACCGCGTCCAGGGCCTGGCTCACCTCCCGGACCGGCAGGGCCAGCTCCCGGGCGATCTCCTCCAGGTTCGGCTCCCGGCCCAGCCGGAGCACCAGGGCTTCCTTGCACTGCAGCACCCGGTAGGCCAGGTCCCGCAGGCTCCGGGACACCCGGATCGGGCTGTTGTCCCGGAGGTACCGCCGGACCTCCCCGGCGATCATCGGCACGCCGTAGGTGGAGAAGCGCACCTGCTTGTCCGGGTCGAAGTTGGCGATCGCCTTCATCAGGCCGATGCACCCCACCTGGAACAGGTCATCCGGGCTTTCTCCCCGCTTCTCGAACCGTCCGATCACGCTCAGCACCAGCCGCAGGTTCCCTTCGATCAGGGTCTGCCGGGCCTTGCTGTCCCCGGCCTTGGCCAGGGGCAGCAGCACGTCCATCTGCTCATGGGTCAAGGTCTTCAGCTGCGCGGTGTTGATCCCGCAGATCTCTACTTTTCCCTGCATGGTATCACTCCTTGTTCCGGTGGTACCATTATCTCCACCGGGCGGGGGAACATACCTTTCGGCGCTTTGGGGAGTTTTCACAAAAAATCCGGCCCGATCCGCCGCCCCGGCCCTGCCCCTCCCGGGAAGATCTATAAGAACCGAAACATTCCCCGGCCCTTTGGACCCTGGCGGCAGACGGTTGACATGGTGACGTAATACGCTGTCTACCACATGGCCCCCTGCCGCCGGTCCGGCCCTGCCCCCGCCACAGCCCCGGATGGATGTAGGGATCGTGCCGGATAACTGTGGAAAACCAAAACTTTTCCACAATCTCCACAAGTTTTTCCACAGGCCGCCCCGGCTGTGGAAATGGGTGACATAACCACCTTCAAGTAAACATAACAACTTTCCCCTGCTTTCGACAAAATATGAACTTTTTGTGATCTGTTGGGATATGCCAACACCGGGCCGGACCGGCGGAAAAAAAGGGCTTGACAGCCTGCCGTCCCGCCCCTGGCGGCCCGGTCCTTCCGGCCCCAAAAAATTTTTTAATAAGGTATTGATTTTCTCCCAAAACTTCGTTATAATCCTTAACTGTATGAACGTTTGAGAACAGGAGGTGTGAATATGCCCAATATCAAGTCCTCTAAGAAGGATGTCCTTTCTTCCAAGATCGCTTACGAGAAGAACAAGGCCAACAAGTCCGCGCTGAAGACCGTGCTGAAGAAGTACGACGCCGCGCTGGTCTCCGGCGACAAGGACGCTGCCCAGGCCGCCTACACGGCTGCCGTCAAGGCGGTGGACCAGGCTGTGAACAAGGGTCTTCTGCACAAGAACAACGCTGCCCGCAAGAAGAGCAGCCTGACCCTGAAGCTGAACCAGCTGGCCTGAGTCGATCTCTGAAAATATCTCCCTCCCGTTTCTCGGAGGGAGTTTTTTCATAATGTAGTCCAAGAAAGGAGGGACGGGCGTTGGCCAGCCTATCGGATAAGATCACCATATTGAAAGGGATCGGCCCAGCCAAGGCCAAGCTTTTTGAAAAGCTGGGGATCTATACCCTGCAGGACCTGATCTGCCATTTTCCCCGGGGCTATGAGGATCGGTCGAAGCTGGTGACCATCGCCCAGCTGGAGGTGGGGCAAAGCTGCTGCTTCCGGGCCACGGTGATGACCACCCCCCGGAGCCACCACATCCGCAAGGGCCTGGACCTGACCAAGGTCCGGGTGGCGGACCACACCGGCCGGCTGGACCTGACCTTCTTTAATAACCGCACCGCCGCCCAGCGGCTGGTCTACGGCCGGGAATACATCTTCTGCGGCGCCCTGTCCGGGGACTACATGGGCTATGGCATGACCAACCCGGTGTTCGAGGAGGTGGACGCGCCGCCGGTGATCACCCGGCGGATCTTGCCGGTGTACGCCCTCACCGCCGGGCTGAACAACGCCGCCGTCCTCCGGGCGGTGGACCAGGCCCTGGCCGTGTGCGATCCTCCGGCGGAGGTCCTGCCCCGGGAAGTGCTGGAAAGCTACCGGCTCCTGCCCGCCTGCCGGGCCTACCAGGCGATCCATCGCCCCGCCTCCCGGGAGGAGGCCCGGGAAGCCCTCCGGCGGCTGGTGTTCGAGGAGTTCTTCGTCTTCTCCGCGGGCCTGGCCCTGATGCGGGCCGACCGCGCCCGCAAAAAGACCGCCCCTTACACCCACACGGACCTGACGGCCTTTTACCAGGCCCTGCCCTTCCGGCTCACCGCCGCCCAGGACCGGGCGATCGGACAGATCCGGGCCGATATGGAGCGGGGCGTGCCTATGGAGCGGCTGGTGCAAGGCGACGTGGGCAGCGGCAAGACCATGGTGGCGGCGGCGGCGGCGTACCTGGCCGCCCGGAACGGCCGCCAGGCGGCGCTGATGGCCCCCACCGAGATCCTGGCCGAGCAGCACTTCCAGTCCCTGTCCCGGCTCTTCCAGCCCCTGGGCCTGCAGGTGTCCCTGCTCACCGGCTCCATGACCGACAAGCAGAAAAAAGCCCTCCGCCAGCAGATCGCCGAAGGGCGGACGGATCTGGTGGTAGGCACCCATGCCCTGATCACCGACACCACCGTGTTCCACCGTTTGGGCCTGGTGATCGCCGACGAACAGCACCGGTTCGGCGTGGCCCAGCGCAGCCGTCTTCTGGCCAAGGGCGCTGACCCTCATATGCTGGTCATGTCCGCCACCCCGATCCCCCGGACCCTGGCGCTGATCATGTACGGGGACCTGGACGTGTCGGTCCTGGACGAGCTGCCCCCCGGGCGGCAGAAGGTGGACACCTTCCTGGTAGACGAGCGCTACCGGGCGCGGATCAACGCCTTCATCCGCAAGCAGGTGGCGGCGGGCCGCCAGTGCTTCGTGGTCTGCCCGGCGGTGGAGCAGACCGACGGGCTGGACATCCGCTCGGCGGAGGTCTGGGCCGATACCCTCCGGCAGACCGTGTTCCCGGACCTGCGGGTCGCCCTGCTCCACGGCCAGATGAAGGGCCAGCAGAAAGAGCAGATCATGGCCTCCTTCGCCGCCGGCGAGGCGGACATCCTGGTCGCCACCACGGTGATCGAGGTGGGGGTGGACGTGCCCAACGCCACGCTGATGGTGATCGAGGACGCGGACCGGTTCGGCCTGTCCCAGCTCCACCAGCTTCGGGGCCGGGTGGGCCGGGGACAGCACAAAAGCTACTGCATCCTCATCACCAGGAGCCGGGACGGCCAGACCATCCAGCGGCTGAAGGCCCTGTGCGCCACCAACGACGGCTTCCAGATCGCGGAGGAGGACCTGAAGCTCCGTGGCCCCGGGGACTTTTTCGGTTCCCGGCAGTCCGGCCTGCCGGCCTTCCGGGTGGCGGACCTGAGCCTGGATATGCAGACCCTCCGCCAGGCCCAGGAAGCGGCGGCCGCCTGGATCGACCGGTCCGGCACCGCCGAGACCCCGGAGGCGGAAGCCCTCCGGGACCGGATCGGCATCTTGTTCCGCCGGGCCAGAGGCACCATCAACTGATCTTCAGCCCCCGATCTTTCAGACCTCCGGGGAAAAGTGCCGAAACCGGCCCTTTTCTTCCCAGCCTTTTCGTGAAGATCCAAAAAAGTTTCAAAAATGGGTTGTAACTTTTGTTAATATGATGTAAAATAGTAAGACCAAAATCATGCAGACTGAAAATACACCGATCGGCATCGGATCTGGAGGTCAACAAATATGGAAAAACCCATCGTATTAGTCATCATGGACGGTGTGGGCAAGGGCGACGGCGGCAGCGGCGACGCGGTGGCCGTGGCCAACACCCCCACCCTGGACCATCTTCTTGCCACCTGCCCCCATACTTATCTGAAAGCCCACGGCACCGCCGTCGGTCTGCCCTCCGATGAGGACATGGGCAACTCCGAAGTGGGCCACAACGCCCTGGGCTGCGGCCAGGTCTACTCTCAAGGCGCTAAGCTGGTAGGCGAGTCCATCGAAAACGGCGCCCTGTTCCGCTCCGCCACCTGGCTGGACCTGATCGACAACGCCAAGGCCGGCCACGCCCTGCACTTTATGGGCCTGCTCAGCGACGGCAATGTCCACTCCAACATCTCCCACCTGATCGCCCTGCTGAAAGAGGCCCACGCCGCCGGGGTGGCCAAGTGCTACTGCCACATCCTGCTGGACGGCCGGGACGTGCCTGCCACCTCCGCGCTGGAGTATGTGGAGCAGCTGGAGAACGTGCTCAAGGAGCTGAACACCGAAGGCCGGGACTACGCCATCGCCTCCGGCGGCGGCCGGATGCAGATCACCATGGACCGCTATGAAGCCAACTGGGGCATGGTGGAGCAGGGCTGGCGGACCCATGTCCAGGGCCTGGGCCGGATGTTCCCCTCCGCCAAGGCGGCGATCGAAACGTACCGGGCGGAGACCGGCTGCATCGACCAGGACCTGCCTGCCTTCGTGGTGGCCCGGGACGGCGCGCCTGTAGCCCCGATCGCCAACGGCGACAGCGTGATCTTGTTCAACTTCCGGGGCGACCGGGCCCAGGAGATCTCCCTGGCCTTCGACCGGAAGGACTTCGACAAATTCGACCGGCCCGGCTACACCGGGGTCAAGTTCGCCGGTATGCTCCAGTACGACGGGGACCTGAATATCCCCGAGCATTACCTGGTCCAGCCCCCGGTGATCACCAACACCCTGACCGAGGTGCTCTGCGCCGCCGGCATCCACGAGTACGCCCTGTCCGAGACCCAGAAGTACGGCCATGTGACCTACTTCTGGAACGGCAACCGCTCCGGCAAGGTCTGTGAGGAGCTGGAAGTCTACGAGGAGATCCCCTCCGACGTGGTCCCCTTCGAGCAGGCCCCGGCCATGAAGTCCAAGGAGATCACCGAGAAGATGGTGCAGGCCATGGCCTCCGGCAAGTTCCAGTTCCTGCGCTGCAACTACCCCAACGGCGACATGGTGGGCCACACCGGCGTGATGGACGCCGTGGTCTACGGCATGGAGTGCGTGGACCGGGGCCTGAAGGCGATCATCGACGCCGCGGATCAGTACGGCTACACCGTGCTGATCACCGCCGACCACGGCAACGCCGACCAGATGACCGAGACCAAGAAGGGCAAGACCTCGGTGCGCACCGCCCACTCTTTGAACCCGGTGCCTTTCATCATCTACGACAAGGACCACGACTGGACCATCCTGGACGGCCGGTACGGCCTGGCCAATGTGGCCCCCACCGTGGTGAAGATGATGGGTCTGACCGCTCCCGACTGCTGGGAAAAGAGCATGGTCTGACCCGCCTGCCCAAGGAGGTAAACTATGATCTGTCATCAGACTGACAACGGCACCGTGTGCGTCAGCACCGGGGTCTATACCGATATCGCCGGCACCGCCGCTTCCAACTGCTTCGGTGTCAAGGGCATGGCCGCCCGGTCCGTGGCGGACGGGGTGTACCATCTGCTGCGCCGGGAGTCCATGGCCAAAGGCGTGCGGATCGAATTCCATGAAGACGGCTCCATCTCCATCGACCTGCACATCATGGTGGACAGCGGCGTGAACCTGTCCGCCGTGGGCAGCTCCATCATCTCCGAGGTCCGGTATGTGGTGAACAAGTACACCGGCACCCCGGTGCGGAGCGTGAACGTATACGTCGATTCCATGATGATCGGCTAACACAGCAGGAGGTATGGGAAATTGAGACAGACTATCAACGGCGGCGATCTGCGCCGGCTGATCATCAGCGCCGCCGCCGCGATCGAGTGGAACAAGCAGGCTCTGAACGAACTGAACGTTTTCCCGGTGCCCGACGGGGACACCGGCACCAATATGTCCATGACCATCAACGCCGCCGCCTCGGACCTGCGGAAGCTGGAAGACCCTTCCCTGGACAAGGCCGCTGCCGCCGCCGCCTCGGCCATGCTCCGGGGCGCCCGGGGCAACTCCGGCGTGATCTTGTCCCTGCTGTTCCGGGGCATCTCCAAGCGGCTCAAGGGCGTCAGCGTGTGCGACGGCGTGCTGTGGGCCGCCGCCCTCCAGGAGGGCGTGGACGCCGCCTATAAGGCGGTGATGAAGCCGGCGGAAGGCACCATCCTCACCGTGGCCCGGCTGGCCGCCGCCAGCGCCCAGCGTGCCGCCGGCGAGAACAATTACTTTGAGTCCGTCCACGAGGCGGCGATCGAAGAGGCCAAAAAGGCTCTGGCGGCCACCACGGACATGAACCCGGTGCTGAAAAAGGCCGGGGTAGTGGATGCCGGCGGCAAAGGCTGGCTGGTGGCCCTGGAGGCCATGCTCAGCGCCCTGCGGGGGGAGGACATCGTCGCCCCCGACACCGGCGCGGACCGGCCGGTGAAGGAGCAGGCGGATTTCTCCGACTTCGACACCGAGGACATCACCTTCACCTACTGCACCGAGTTCATCATCTCCCGGGAGAACGACCGGGACCCGGAGGAGCTCCGGCAGTTCCTGTCCAGCCTGGGCGACAGCCTGGTGCTGGTGGACGATGAGGAGATCATCAAGGTCCACGTCCACACCAACGACCCGGGCAAGGCCCTTCACGAAGCGATCGAGTACGGCTCCTTCGTCACCGTGAAGATCGAGAATATGCGCCTGCAGCACACCGAGAAGGTCCTCTCCGAGCAGGAGCTGGCCCCCAAGATCGCCGAGCCGGAGAAGGCTTTCGGCGTGGTGTCCGTGTGCGTGGGCAACGGCATCGCCGATGTGTTCACCAATCTGGGGGTGGACGGGATCATCTCCGGCGGCCAGACCATGAACCCCAGCACCCAGGACATCCTGGAGGCGGTGAATAAGGTCCCGGCGGAAACGGTGTTCGTCCTGCCCAACAACAAGAACATCATCATGGCCGCCGAGCAGGTGGACGCCCTGACCCCGAAGAACGTGGTGGTGATCCCCAGTAAGACCGTGCCCCAGGGCATCACCGCCATGCTCAGCTTCGACCCGGACGGGACCCTGGAGAGCAACACCCAGGCCCTGACCGACGCGCTGCCCACGGTGGACACCATGCAGATCACCTACGCCGCCCGGAACTCCGATTTCGACGGCTACGATATCCACGAGGGAGATTACCTGGCCCTTTACGGCAGCCAGCTCTTCGGCACCAGCCAGGACATCCGGGTACTGCTCAAGTCCCTGGCCCAGAAGGTCCGGGACGATGGACGGGAGTACATCACCATCTACTATGGTGCGGATGTGAAGGAGAAGCACGCCCAGAAGGCAGCGGACCTGTTCGTCTCCATCTGCCCGGACGCCGATGTGAATCTGATCAACGGCGGCCAGCCGGTGTACTATTACCTGATCAGCGCTGAATAAGCTGAAGCGACGGTCCGCTGCCCGGGCAGCGGACCGTTTATCCATCTTTTTCCAGGGGGGATGACCATGTCAGCGCGCAAACCCCAAAAACTTGTGGGCTGGTACCGCCAGATCAGCGCTTTTTTACAGCCGATGGACATTTCGATCCATGGGGCCTACACCTCCTTCTATATCACCCTGGCCGTGTTCCCGATCCTGGTGATCTTGTTCGCCATCCTGAACTTCACCACCCTGGGGCCGGAGGATCTTCTGGCCTTCATCTCCGCCTTTGTGCCCGACCCGTTCATGCCCATGGCCCAGAAGATCGTCATCGGGGCCTATGACAACAGCTCTTTGGTGATGGTGTCGGTCTCGGCGGTGGTGGCGCTGTGGTCCGCCAGCCGGGGGTTTCTGGGCCTGATGCGGGGCCTGAACGCGGTGTACGGCGTGAAGGAGCACCGGGGCTATCTCAGGACCCGCTGGATCTGCATGATGTACACCGGGGTGTTCCTGATGCTGCTGCTGCTGACTTTGGTGGGCTATGTGTTCGGCACCGCGATCTTGGACTTTCTGCAAATGGCCACGGACCCGGCCCTCCAGTTCATCATGAGCGTGCTGGACCTGCGGTTCGCCCTGCTGCTGGCGCTGCAGGTGCTGGTGTTCACCATTTTGTACGCCTATGTGCCCAGCCGCCGCAGCCATCCGCTGCGGTGCCTGCCTGGCGCGGTGCTGGCCAGCCTGGGCTGGATCGGCTACTCCAAGGTCTTCTCCTTGTACGTGGCCTACTTTCCCAACTACTCCAACATCTACGGCTCGGTGTACGCCGTGGCCCTGGCCATGGTGTGGCTGTACTTTTGTGTGTGCATCGTGTTCTACGGCGCGGCGCTGAATCGGTTCCTCCAGGAGGGCCTTCACAAAAATTTAACGTAAAGATCAAAAAATTTTACCCACCGTTCACAAAGGCCCGGTATCATGGCCAGAAAGGGAAAAAATGTTTGGCTACGTCACCGCCAGCTTGTCCGAGCTGTCCGAAGAGGACCGCCGCCGCTATGGGGCGGTGTATTGTGGCATCTGCCGCCGGATCTCCCGCCAGCACTCCCAGCTGGCCCGGCTGGGCCTGCGCTACGACATGGCCTTCCTGGCCCTGCTCCACATGAGCCTGTATGAGCCGGCGGAGAGCGGCGGGGACCGGGCCTGTATGCTCCACCCGATCCGGCCCAAGCCCTGGCTGGACAATGAAGCGATCCGCTACGCCGCGGATATGAACGTGGCCCTGGCCTACTACAAATGCCTGGACGACTGGCACGACGACCGCAAGGCCAGCGCCTGGGCCATGGCCAAAGCCCTGCGGCGGCGGATGGCGCCTTTGCAGGAGCGCTATAGCCGCCAATGCCAGGCGATCCGGGAGAGCATCCAGACCCTCTCCGCCCTGGAGAAGGAGGACTGCCGGGAGCCGGACCGCTGCGCCAACGCCTTTGGCCGGCTCATGGCCCAGCTGCTGGTGTGGAAGGAGGACCTGTGGTCCCCCCGGCTGGAGCAGGTGGGCTTCTACTTAGGCCGGTTCATCTACCTGGCCGACGCGATCTGTGACTATGAAGAAGACAAAAAAGAGGGCCGCTACAATCCCCTGCCCCCGGACGATCCCCAGCTTTGGGAGGAATATCTGGTGATGGCCATGGGCCGGTGCACCTGGGAATATGAGAAGCTGCCCCTGGTCCGGGACAAACAGATCCTGGACAATATCCTGTACAGCGGCGTATGGGTGAGCCTGCGGGCGCGCAACGCGAAGGAGGAAAACAAATGACCGAAGACCCTTATAAGGTCCTGGGCCTGGAGCCCGGCGCTTCCGACGAGGAAGTCAAGCGGGCCTACCGAAAGCTGGCCAAGAAATACCATCCGGATCTGAATCCGGGGGACGAGGAAGCCGCCCGGCAGATGCAGCGGATCAACGCCGCCTACGAGCAGATCCAAAACCGGGACAGCGGCAGCTACGACCCCTTCCAACAGGAGCGCTCCGCCCAGGCGGACGCGGACCGTTATCAGAAGGCGGCCTACCAGTACATCCGCTACCGCCGGTATCGGGAGGCGGTGAACGTGCTGGACAACGCCAGCGACCGCAACGCCAACTGGTACTACCTCAGCGCCCTGGCCCACCACGGTCTGGGGGACCAGGCCCTGGCCCTGGAGCATATGCGCCGGGCGGTGAGCCTGGCGCCGGACAACCGCGCCTACCTGGACGCCCTGGAGCGGATGGAGCACGGCGGCACGGTCTACCGTCAGCAGGCAGGCCAGTACCAGGGCTATCCCAACCGGTCGGACCCCTGCACCAACCTGATGCTGTGCTGGTGCATGAACCTGTGCTGCGGCGTCCCCGGTCCCTGCTGTTGAGGCTTGACGATCGGCCCGGAACGTGCTATTATTTTTTTTGACAATGTGAACTGTTTCGTGGCAGGCGGGGCGCTGAACCTCTCCTGCTGAACAAGATAACCGGGTGCGATCCCCGGACGGTACCGCCGCTGTATATGCGAAGCGGCGCTCTTTCGGCGAAAGCCGGTCACTGGGCAACCGGGAAGGCAGAGCGCTGTGTTGGGCCACGGCCCTGGACGCATGAGTCAGAAGACCTACGGAGCAGCTTTCCACCACCGTGCGGCTCACGCGGTGTGTATGTCGCGGAAAATCGGCCGCGGCGTCATTTCCTGACGCCGCGGCCGGATCTTTTTTGACAGGGAGGAACAAACACATGAAAAACAAAAAGATCGCGATCGCTGTACTGGCCGTGGTGCTGGTGGCCGCCCTGATGGCGGGCCTCTGGTGGTTTACCCGGCCCGAGACCCAGGAGGGCAGCAAGTCCATCACCGTCACCGTGGTCCACAAGGACGGTTCTGAGAAGGTCTTCACCTACAAGACCAACGAGGAATATCTTGGCCCGGTGCTCACCGCCGAGGGCCTGATCCAGGGCGACGACTCGGAGTACGGCATGATGATCCATACCGTGGACGGAGAGAAGGCGGACTACACCGTGGACCAGGGCTGGTGGCAGATCCTGATCGGGGACGAGGCGTCCACCGTGGGCATCGACTCGATCCCGGTCACCGACGGCGGCGAGTACCAGCTGGTATACACCGTTGGATAAGCGCCTGACGGTCCGGCAGATCGCCCTGTTCGGGATGCTGGCCGGACTGACCTTCGGCGCCAAGGTGGTCATGAGCCCCCTGCCCAACATCGAGCCGGTGAGCCTGATGGTGATGGTGTTCGGGGCGGTCTTCGGACTGAAGGGGCTTTTCCCCACCTACGCCTATGTGGCGGCGGAGATCTTGTTCTATGGCCCGGGGCTGTGGAACATCAACTACCTGTACATCTGGCCGATCCTGTGCCTGGCGGCCTGGGCGCTGCGGCGGATGGAGCATCCCCTGGCCTGGGCGCTGCTGTCCGGGACCTTCGGCCTGGCCTTCGGCGCTCTGTGCGCCCCGGTGGACCTGGTGATCGGCGGCTGGGGCTACGCCGTGGCCAAATGGATCAGCGGGATCCCCTTCGACCTGCTCCATTGTGCCGGCAACTTCTGCCTGGCCCTGGTCCTCTTCCGCCCCCTGCGCGCCCTCACCCAACGCTGCCTGCGGCAGATCTGAAGTTAAATGGCGGATCGCCCGATCCGCCATTTTTTCGCCCCCTGCCCCCTTGTACCACCCACTTCCCCTTTTTGTACCACCCACTT
>CALXFQ010000032.1 GCA_944387625.1 uncultured Oscillospiraceae bacterium | reverse complement strand
GCGCGCGGCGCAAAAAGTCCGCCTTTGTTCCGAGGTCTGGAACAAAGGCGGACTTTTTATTGGGCTTTCAACCCAAAAGCTGGCCGGTAAGCTCTGCCAGGGTGGTCTCGCCCCAGCTGTAGTTGGACAGGTAATTGCCTTTAAAGAGCTGGGGGTCCTTGCCGCTGAGGTATTCATACAGGTCGCAGCGGACGCTGCCCGGCACCAGCCGGCGCTTGCCGTCCACGGACTCGACGATGTGGGTGATGCCGTATTCTTCCAGGATGTTCTTCAGCCGCAGGGCCACCTTTCGGTACCGGGCCAGGGTCACCGGGCTGGCCGGTTCATCCTCCCACAGCACCGAGATCGCCTCCTCGGAGGTGACGTAGCCTCCCCGCCGGTCCACCAGCAGGGCCAGCAGTTCCTTGGACTTTTTGTTTCGGAAGGCGATGGGCTTTTCCCCTACGAACACATCGAAGTAGCCGAAGGTGCGAATGATCACCGGGTCCGGGGAGGGGGCCTGGACCGGCGGGTCCTGCTCGTCCACCTTGTAGAGCATGATGTACCGGGCCGCCCCGTCCACCGGCTCTTTGGGAGAGCAGATCGCCCGGATCCGCCGCTCGGTCTCGGTGTGCAGGTCGAAGTAGGTGAACTCCCGTTCCCCAGTCTGGAGCAGTTCGGCAAAGTCGCCGTAGGACCCTTCGCTTCGGGCCACAAAGTCCCGGATCGGGGTGCCGGTACGCATCATGGTCAGCCACTGGTCCTTGGAGATCCCGAAGAACTCACAGACGTTGTCGCTGGCGTAGAGGGGGGTGACCATATTGCCCCGGACCATGAACGCCGCCAGACCGTCGGTGAAGCACATCACCAGCTGCTGCAGGTCCTCTTTCAGAGCGGTGTTCTCGGTGCGAAGCTGTTCGGCCTCCGCCTGGGCGGTGAGCTGGCGGCAGCAGAACCAGCCCACCGGCTCGTCCAGCCGAAGGTAGATGCCGGTATAGCAGGCCGTCCGTCCGTCCGCCAGGCCCTGGAAATCGATCCGGGGCGGCGCCTGGGACGGGGCAGGAGGGTGAGCCAGGGCCTGGAAAAAGGCCCGCAGCCGGGGCCGGTCCTCCGGCGCCACCGCTTCCGAGAGCCACTTTTCCAGCGCCTGGTCCCAGCGCATGGCCAGGCCCTCCAGCTGGCGGAAGCCGGGAAGACATTTGCCGCTCAGGAAGGTCAGGGTCCCGGCGGCGGCGTCGCAGCCGATGATCAGGTCGTATACCTCCGTCAAAGCGTCCAGATACCGCCGGGTCTGGGCCTCTTTTTTGCGCCGGGTCCGGTCGGTCACGTCCATGCACACGCTTTGGATCTCCTCCCGGCCCTGGGCGTCCAGGCATTTGGTGGCCCAGCCGAAGAGCTGGGCCTTGGAGCCGTCCGCCCGAAGGACCGTCAGCTCGCCGGCGATCGGGGCGTCGGCGTGGTAGACCCGGTCGATATACCGGGCGAAGGACGGCCGCTGCTCCGGGGGGATCATGAGATACAGACTGCCTTGGTAGACGGCAGGGATCTGCCCCTCCTCCGGCAGGCCCATGATCCGGCGCATCTGCCGGTTGATGTAGGTCACCTGGGGCTGAGGCGCGTAGGTGTATTTCAGGATGCCGCAGGGAACGGTCTGGTTCAGGGCGCTCAGCTCCTGATTTTCTGTTTTCAGATCGGTGATGTCTGTCAGGCACGAGCTGCTCACCAGGGTGCCGTCCGCCAGGCGGCTGGTGGTGGACCGATCGCGGATGTGGAGCACCGTGCCGTCCCGGCGCACCAGCCGGTAGTCGGCGGTCCGCTCCTGAGGGCCTTGGGAAAGCTCCGCCAGAAAGGCGTCGTAGCTTGCCTGGTCCGCCGGATGGACGAAGGACAGATAGGGGTCCGGGCCTTGGCCCAGGTCCGCCCGGCCGATCCCCAGCAGGGACAGCAGACTGTCGCTGACATAAGCCAGCCGTATGGCAGGGGTGAGCGCATATTGATGGAAGCCGCAGACATACTGTTCCGGGATCTGCGCCAGGTCTCCAAGTATCCGATCCATATGTTCCCTCCATGCTTTTTCCCGTATCATACCACATGGAGGGGCCTGCGTCAACGGATCAGTGGGCGCAGGGATGGGGCAGACGGCCCCGCAGTTCGGTCTTGCGGATCTTGCCGCTGATGGTCTTGGGCATCTCCCGGACGAACTCCACCAGACGGATCCATTTATACTCCGCCAGGCGGCCGTTGCAGAAGTCTTTGATCTCCTTTTCCAGCTCCGGGGAGGGTCCCGTGTCCTGGCAGAGCACCACGAACGCCTTGATCGCCTGGCCCCGGAGGGGGTCCGGCACCCCGATCACGCTGCACTCCACCACGCTGGGGTGCTCCATCAGCACGTTCTCCACTTCATAAGGCCCTACCCGGTAGCCACCGGTCTTGATGATGTCATCGAACCGGCCGTGGAACCAGTAATGCCCCTGTTCGTCCCGGTAGGCGCTGTCGCCGGTGTGGTAGGCCCCGTCCCGCCAGGCCCGGGCATACTGCTCCGGCTGGTCGAGATAGGCGCTGAAGATCCCTACCGGCTTCCGGCCGTCCCGGGGGACCACCACCACCTCGCCGATCTGGCCCTGGGGGGTGGGCCGGCCGTCCTTGTCCCGCAGCTCGATCTGATACAGGGGAGAGGGGCGGCCCATGGATCCTTCCACCGGGTCGTCCGCCAGGAGATTGGCCATGAGCAAGGTGGTCTCGGTCTGGCCGTAGCCCTCCCGAAGGGAAAGGCCGGTGCGCTCCCGGAACTTTCGGAACACCTCCGGCGCCAGCATCTCACCGGCGGTGGAGGCGTGGCGCAGGGTGGGCATATCCTCGATCCCCTTGCGGACCAGGTAGCGGTACACCGTAGGCGGGGCGCAGAAGGAGGTGACGCCGTAGCGACGGATCACGGCACACAGTTGCTTGGGGTCGAAATTGTCGAAATCGTAGACCATCACCGCGCTGCCCAACAGCCACTGGCCGTAGAGCTTGCCCCAGGAGGCTTTGGCCCAGCCGGTCTCCGCCACGGTGAAGTGCAGCCCGTCCTCTTCGGCGCCCTGCCAGTACTTGGCGGTGACGATGTGGGCCAGGGGATAGGAAAAGTCGTGGATCACCCCTTTGGGGTAGCCGGTGGTGCCGGAGGTGAAGTACAGGAGCATGGGGTCGGTGACACAGGTCCCCACCCGTGCCATGGTAGCCGGCGCTGCCGACAGCTCCCGCGTCAGATTTCGGAAGCCCGCCCGGTCCTCCCGGACGGTCCACAGCAGCGGCTCCTGCCCTGTCTGGGCCACCGCCTCCCGGATCTTCTCCGGCACCGCGTTGTGGGTGGTACACACGATGCCCCGGACCTGGGCGGCCTGGAGCCGGTAGGTCAGGTCCTGGGTGGTGAGCATATGGGTGGCGGGGATGGCCACCACCCCCAGCTTGTGCAGGGCGATCACCGCGAACCAGTATTCATAGTGGCGCTTGAGCACCAGCATGACCCGGTCCCCCTTTTTCAGACCGGCGGCGGAGAAAACATTGGCCATCCGGGCGCTTTCCCGGGCAACGTCCCAGAAGGTGAACACCGCCTCCCGGCCCTCCGTATCGCACCAGACCAGGGCGGTCTTGTCCGGGGACTGGCAGGCCAGCCGGTCCACCACGTCATAGGCGAAGTTGAAATCCTGGGGATAGTCCAGTTCCACCCGTTCCAGCCGTCCCTGGCTGTCCCGGATCTCATGGAGATAGTTTTCGTAGATGCTCATGGCTGCTCCTTCAAGGTATTGGTGCCGAAGGCCCGGAACCGGGCGTAGCGCTTGCCGATCAGCTCAGGATCGGCGCTCAGCGCTTCCAGCTCCCGGCGCAGCAGATTGCCCAGGCCCCGGTAAAAGGCAGGCTTGCCCAGGTTCTGTTCGCTCAGGACCTTCTCCACCACCCCCAGACGCCGGGCGTCCCGGGCGGTGAGCTTCAGGCTGGCGGCGGCGGTCTCGGCCTTGGACGCGTCCTTCCACAGGATGCTGGCGCATCCTTCCGGGGAGATCACGGAATACACCGCGTTCTCCAGCATCCAGACCCGGTCCGCCAGGGCCAGGGCCAACGCTCCGCCGCTGCCGCCTTCTCCGATCAGCACGCTGATCACCGGCACGCACAGGGTGCTCAGCTCCATCAGGTTCTCGGCGATGGCCTGGCCCTGGCCCCGCTCCTCCGCGCCGATGCCGCAGTACGCGCCGGAGGTGTCCACGAAGCAGATCACCGGCCGGCCGAATTTCTCCGCCTGCTTCATCAGCCGCAGCGCCTTGCGATAGCCCTCCGGGTGGGGAGCGCCGAAGTTGCGGCGGCTGCGGTCCTTGGCGGTGTGGCCTTTTTCCGTGGCGATCACGGTGACCGGCTGGCTGCCCAGCCAGGCCACGCCGCCGACCACCGCCGGGTCATCTGAGTAGCGGCGGTCGCCGTGGAATTCCAGGAAGCCCTGGAACACGTTGTGGATATAGTCCAGCCCGGTGGGCCGGCCGTTGTCCCGGGCCAGCTTCACGGCTTCGTAGGGTGTAGGTCCGCTCATACTAGCCTCCTATATGCAATCTTAACAGCTCTCCCAGCAGGGCGGTCTGGCCGCCCCGGGGCGCGATCTGGTCGATAAAGCCATGCTCCAGCAGGAATTCCGCGGTCTGGAACCCTTTGGGCAGGGCCTTTCTGGTGGTCTGCTCCACCACCCTGGCCCCGGCAAAGCCGATGGTGGCCCCCGGCTCAGCCAGCAGAATGTCCGCCTCCATGGCAAAGCTGGCGGTGACGCCGCCGGTGGTAGGGTCCGTGAGCACGGCGATATACAGCAGTCCCGCGTCGCAGTGGCGCTTCACCGCGGCGCTGGTCTTGGCCATCTGCATCAGCGACAGCAGTCCCTCCTGCATCCGGGCGCCGCCGGATACGGTGTAGCCGATCACCGGCAGCCGCCGATCCAGGGCGTACTCGAACAGCCGGGCGATCTTCTCGCCTACGGCGCTGCCCATGGAGCCCATCATGAACCCCGGCTCCATAACGAACAGGCAGGTCTTCCGGCCCTCGATCAGGGCGGTGCCGCAGATCACCGCTTCCTGCTCGCCGCTGGCGTTCCGGGCGGTCTGGGCTTTCTCCGGGTAGCCGGGGAACAGCAGCGGGTCCCCGCCCCGGACCGTGGCGAACAGCTCCCGGAAGGAGCCTTTGTCCGCCACCAGGGCGATCCGCTGCCGGGCGTTCATCCGAAAGTGGTGGCCGCAGGCGCACACCAGGTGGTCCGCCCACAGCCGGCTCACCGGGATGCTCCTGCGGCAGTTGGGGCAGAGCTTTTCCGGCTCGCCCGGGTCCTCCTGGACCGGGGCGGCGGTGCGGCCCCCTTCTTCCAGCTGGTTTTTCGGTTTGAGAAAATTCAAAAAGGCCAAATATACTCACCTGCTTCCCATAAATGTCAGGTCGTAATCGCCGGTGCGGAACCGTGTGTCGGCGATGGAACGGAGCTGCTCTTCGATGTTGGTGTCGATCCCCTGGATCTGCAGCTCGCACAAGGCCGCCCGGAGCTTTCGCAGGGTCTCCTCCCGGGTCTTGGCAAAGACGATCAGCTTGCCCAGCAAGGGGTCGTAGTAGGGCCAGATCTGGGTCCCGGCGATCAGGCTGGTGTCAAAGCGCACCGAGGGGCCGCCGGGGACGTGGAGCATCTCCAGCCGGCCGCAGCTCAGGGCGTTGATCCGGCACTCGATGGCGCAGCCGTCCATGGAGATCTCCTGCTGGGTAAAACTCAAAGGCACCCCGGCGGCGATCCGGATCTGCCACTTCACCAGGTCGATCCCGGTGAGCATCTCCGTGACGCAGTGCTCCACCTGGAGCCGGACGTTCATCTCCATGAACCAGAAGTTCCCCGCCCGGTCCAGCAGGAACTCCAAGGTCCCTGCCCCTACATAGCCGATGGTCTTCACCGCGTCGATCGCCAGGGCGATGATCTTCTCCCGCTGGGACGGGGACACGCCGGGGGAGGGGGTCTCCTCCAGCAGCTTCTGGTTCCGCCGCTGGACGGAGCAGTCCCGCTCCCCCAGGCAGACCACGTTCCCCGCCTCGTCCGCCAGGATCTGCAGTTCCACATGGCGGGCGGGGGCGATATACTTTTCCAGGTAAAGAGCGCCGTCGCCGAAGGCGCTGAGGGCCTCGGCCCGGGCCTGGTGCCAGCTCTCAGCCAGCTCCTCCTCCTGGTCGATCTTCCGGATCCCCCGGCCGCCGCCGCCGGCGCAGGCTTTGAGCATCACCGGGTATCCGATGGCCCGGGCGGCGGCTCCGGCCTCCTCCAGGGAGGCCAAGGCCCCGGTGCCGGGGATCGGGGTCAGCCCGGTGTTGCCGATCAGGGCCTTCAAGGCGGCCTTGTCGCTGAGCCGCTCCATCCGCTCCGGCTCCGGGCCGATGAAGGCCAGGCCGTTCTTCCGGCACAGCCGGGCGAAATGGGCGTTCTCCGACAAAAAGCCGTAGCCCGGGTGGATGGCCTGGGCGCCGGAGAGCAGGGCGGCGCTGACGATCCGTTCCTCGTTGAGATAGCTCTCCGACGGCTCCGGGCCGCCGATGCAAACGCACTCGTCTGCCAGGGCCACATGCAGGGCGGCACGGTCTGCCTGGGAGAAGACGGCCACGGTGGCCACCCCCATCTCCTTGCAGGCCCGGATGATCCGCACCGCGATCTCTCCCCGGTTGGCGATCAAGATCTTAGAAAACATGATCTACGCTCCTGTGATGGCGAAGGAGAAGTTGGCGGTGACACATACCCGGTCCCCCACCAGCACGCTGCCTTCGGCAAAATAAAATGGATGCTTGGCACGCTTGATCTTGCACCGGGTGGTCACCAGATCCCCCGGCAGCACCGGGGAGCGGAACTTCACCTGGTCCAGCCCGGTGTACACCGGCAGTTTCCCCGGCTCCAGCAGGTCCTTCAGAAGGACGCAGGCGGACTGGGCCAGCATCTCGCATAAGATCACCCCCGGCACGATCGGCTTGCCGGGGAAATGGCCCTGGAGGAACCACTCGTCCCCCCGGACCTGGTAGTGGCCCACCCCCCATTCCCCATCCAGGGAAGCGTCCTCGATCAGGAGCATAGGGTCCCGGTGGGGCAGGATCTGCATGATCTGGTCTTTGGTCATACGTCCCTCCGGATCTGGAACAGCTCGGTGCCGTAGTCCACCATCTGGCCGTTGGTGACGCAGATCTTGGCGATCACCCCGTCCTCCTCGGCGCAGATCTCATTCATCAGCTTCATGGCTTCCAGGATGCACAGGGTCTGGCCCTTCTTCACCCGGTCCCCCAGGGACACATAAGGCTCGGCGCTCTCCGCCGGGGCGGCGTAGAACAGTCCCACCATGGGGGAAGTGACGCTGATATGGCCGTCAGCGGCGGCGGGGGCGGCAGGCGCTTCGGCGGCCTGGGCCGGTACGGGCTGAACGGCGGCGGCCTCGGCGGCCCGCTCCAGCCGGACGGTCTGCTCCGGCACGGAGAACTCCAGCTTGGTCAGATTCAGCTCCTGCATGAGCTGGGCGTATTTGCGGATATCGATCTCGTTCATGGCTTACACCTTTCGGAAGGCCAGGGAGGCGTTGTGTCCTCCGAAGCCCAGAGAGTTGGAGACGCACAGGTCGATGGACGCTTCCACCGCCTGGTTGGGCACATAGTTCAGGTCGCAGGCCGGGTCCGGCTCCAGCAGGTTGATCGTGGGAGGCACGATGCCGGTCTGCAGGACCTTCAGGCACACCAGCGCCTCGATCGCCCCGGCGGCCCCCAGCATATGGCCGGTCATGGACTTGGTGGAGCTGATCAGGGCCTTGCCGGCGGCGTCGGTCCCCAGGGCGTTCTTGATCGCCTGGGTCTCCCCCACGTCGTTGAGGGGGGTGCCGGTGCCGTGGGCGTTGATGTAGACCCGGTCGGCATCGGTATACCCGGCCTCCCGCAGGGCCTGCTCGATCGCCCGGGTGGAGCCGATCGGTTCGGGCCGGGGGGCGGTGATGTGATAGGCGTCGCAGGTGGAGCCGTAGCCCACCACCTCGCCGTAGATCTTGGCGCCCCGGGCCTTGGCGTGTTCGTACTCCTCCAGCACCAGGGCGGCGGCGCCCTCGCCGATCACGAACCCGGCCCGCCGGGCGTCGAAGGGCAGGGACGCGGCGTTGGGGTCGGCGGATACGGACAGGGCCTTCATGTTCACGAACCCGGCGATCCCCACCGGGACGATGGAGGCTTCGCTGCCGCCGGTGATCATGGCGTCGGCATAGCCGTGGCGGATCGCCCGGACCGCCTCGCCGATGGCGTTGGAGCCGGAGGCGCAGGCGGTGACGGCAGGCAGGGCCGCCCCCTGGCAGTCATAGCGGATGGCGATCATGCCCGCCGCCATGTTGGCGATCATCATAGGCACGCACAGCGGGGACACCCGGTGCGGTCCCCGCCGGTCCAGGATGCCGATCTGATCGGACAGGGTGCTCAGGCCGCCGATGCCGGAACCGAAGTACACCCCCACCCGCTCCGGGGCCAGGGTGCCGATCACGCCGCTCTCCTCCACCGCCTGGACGGCGGCGCCGATGGCGTACTGGGCGAATCTGTCGCTGCGCAGGATCTGGCTTCGGTCCAGATAAGCGGCCGGGTCAAAGTCCCGGACCTGGGCCGCCAGGGTGGCTTTGTAGCCGGTGGTATCGAAATAGGTGATCGGGCCGATGCCGTTGAAGCCTTTGGTCAGGTTCTCCCAGGCGGTATCCACATCGCTGCCCACCGGGCTGACTACGCCCAGGCCGGTGACCACCACACGTCTTGCGTCATTCATCAAAAGTTCTCCTTTACATTGCCAGGCCGCCGTCCACCCGGAGGACCTCCCCGGTGACGTACTTGGCCATGGCCAGATAGGCCGCCGCGTCGGCGACGTCTTCCGGCGCGCCCATGGTCCCCAGCGGGATGGCCTGGACCAGCGGGGCATCGGAAAGGGCGGCGGTCATGTCCGTCTGGATGAATCCCGGGGCGATGGCGTTGCATCGGATGTTCCGGGGCGCCAGTTCCCGGGCCACCGCCTTGGTCAGGCCGATCAGTCCGGCCTTGGAGGCGGCGTAGTTGCACTGTCCCGCGTTGCCCATCAGCCCGGACACGGAGCTGATGTTCACGATACAGCCCTTTCTTGCCCGGATGAACAGGGGGGCGCAGTGGCGGATCATGTGGAAGGCCCCTTTCAGGTTGGTGTCCACCACCTGGTCGAAGGCGTCCTTGCTCATCATGGCCAGCATCCCGTCTTTGGCGATCCCGGCGTTGTTCACCAGGATGTCCACGGTGCCAAAGTCCCCTTTCACCGCCGCCACGGCGCGCTTACATTCCTCAAAGTCCGCCACGTTGCACCGATACGCCCGGGCCTGCACGCCCAGGGCTTCACATGCCCGGCAGACTTCCTCCGCGGCCTGGGCGTTCCCGGCGTAGACGATGGCGATATCCGCCCCCAGGGCGGCGTATTTTTTGGCGATCGCCGCCCCGATCCCCCGGGATCCCCCGGTGATCAGGGCTACGTTTCCTTTCAGCATCCTTTGACCTCCTGCTGGTACTCTGCCCAGGTAAGGGCCTGGGCCTGGGGCAGGGTCTTTTTCACCAGGCCGGTGAGGGTCCTGCCCGGACCGATCTCGATAAAGGTATCCGCCCCATTCCCGGCCAGGTGGCGAAGGGTATCCTCCCAGCGCACCGGGCTGGCGATCTGCTGTGCCAGCAGCGCCGCTGCCGGGCGGTCATAGGGCAAGCCGGTGACGTTGGAGTACAGGCAGAGCGCCGGCGTATGGACCGGGGCTTCCGCCAGGATCTGGGCGAAGCCCTCCGCCGCCTCCTGCATGAAGGGGGCGTGGAAGCCGCCGGATACCTTCAGGGGGATCGCCCGGCCTCCGGCGGCTTTGACGGCGGCGCAGAAGGCGGGCATTTGGGCGGAAAGGCCGGACACGGTGGTCTGGCCGGGGCAGTTGTAGTTCACGGCGTAAACGCCGTCAAAGTTTTCGCAAAGGGCCTCCACTTCGGCCCCGGACAGCTTCACCACCGCCGCCATGGCGGTCTGTACCTTGTCCGCGGCCTGGGCCATGAGCCGGCCCCGGTGGCATACCAGCCGGAAGCCGGTGTCCAGGTCGAAGGCCCCGGCCACGGTGGCGGCGGCCATCTCTCCCAGAGAGAACCCGGCCACGGCGTCCGGCCGGATACCGGCCTCTTCCAGGGCGGCTGTCACCGCCAGCTCCATGGCGAACAGGCACGGCTGGGTGTTCTCCGTGCGGCGCAGGGCCTCCTCTGGACCGTGGAAGCACTGCTCCAGGGTCCCGGGCCGCAGGGCTTCACAGCGGTCAAAGACCTGCCGGGCGGCGGGGGAAGCGCTATACAGCTCCTGGCCCATGCCCGGGTGCTGGTCCCCCTGGCCGGAGAACAGGAAGATCAGTTTACCCATTTTTCCGCCCCCCGGAGGACCTGCTCCGCCTCTTCCACCACGTCCCGGATGATCTGGGCGGCAGGCTGTTCCTGCTTTACCATGGCGGCCACCTGACCGGCCAGGAAACTGCCGTGCTCCAGGTCGCCCTCCTGGACGGCCTTTCGCAGAGCGCCGGTGCCAAGGGCTTCCAGCTCCTCGTCCGACATCCCGCTGAACTCCGCTTTGGCGTAGGTCCGGGCGAAAGGGGTCCGAAGGCTCCGCACCGGGTGGCCCAGCCGCTTGCCGGTGACCATGGTGCAAAGGTCCGTGGCGTTCAGGATCTTTTCTTTATAGGTGGGATGGATGGTGGTACATTCCTCGGCGCTGAGGAACCGGGTGCCCATCTGGACGCCGCAGGCCCCCAGCATAAACGCCGCCGCCATCCCCCGGCCGTCGGCGATGCCGCCGGCGGCGATCACCGGCAGGGTGGTGGCGTCCCGGACCTGGGGCACCAGCACCATGGTGGTCAGCTCGCCTACATGGCCGCCGCTCTCGCCGCCTTCGGCGATCAGGGCGGTGGCCCCCAGCCGGGTCATCAGCTTGGCCATGGCCACCGAGGCCACCACCGGGATCACCTTGATCCCTGCCGCCGTCCACTGGGCCATGTACTTGGAGGGATTGCCCGCACCGGTGGTCACCACATCCACCGCTTCCTCCGTCACCACCTGGGCCACTTCGTCGGCGAAGGGGCTCATGAGCATGATGTTCACGCCCAGGGGCTTGGTGGTCAGACCTCTGACGATTTGGATCTGCTGGCGGACGTAGCTGCCCGGGGCGTTGCCGGCGGCAATGATCCCAAGACCGCCGCCGTTGGACACGGCGGCGGCCAGCTTTCCGTCCGCGATCCAGGCCATGCCTCCCTGAAATACCGGGTAGTCGATCCCCAGCAGTTCACAGATCTTAGACTTGATCATGGGCTTACCCCTGCTTGCTCTGGATGGCCTTGTCCAGGTCGTCCACGGTGGTCACGGCCTGGTCCAGCTCGATCTCGAAGCCCAGCTCATCCTCCAGCTGCATCAGCAGCTCCACGGTGTCCAGGGAGTCGATCCCCAGCTCAACGAAGGTGCTCTCGGGCTTGATGGTGGAAACGTCGCAGCCGGTACGACCGGCGATCACATTGGCGATGGCATTGAAATACATGATATCATTCACTCCATTTTCGTTTTGGTCACGGCGGTGCCGCGCATCGCCTATTATAACGGTAGCCAGTTCCCTCCAAAGTCCCGGAGAGTTCCTCCGGCGTTCCAAAATGAAAAAATTTTCCGCCGGAGGCGGAAAAAAAGACAGGCCAAGCCACCACCGCCGGGCCGTTGGAACGAGGCGTAAAAATGCCCGGAGGCTGAGCCTCTGGGCATGGGAGAGGAGGAAAACGGGGGGTCACGTCAGGCCCCGCTCCGCGAAGGCTTCAAAGCCGCCGATGGACTGGATGTACGACCGGGCGATCTCAACGATCTGGCCGTAGGGGAGGGCGTCGATGGTGTCGTCCCCGATGGCGCGGTACAGTTCCACAGGCTTGCCGGTCTTTTGGGCCTTGAGGAAGGCGTAGATGTTGACGGACACATCCGCTTTGGACAGGTCCTTTCCGTGGAGGCCGCCGCCGGTAACGGAGTCGGCCATGTCGCTGCCCAGCTTTCGGTTGGTCGCGCCGCAGTCCACATCCGTGCCGCCGGTCCAGTCCCCAAGGGGGTCGACCACGGCATTGGGAAACACCGCCTGAAGCGCTTTGCTGGAAGCGTTGCTTTGACACACGATCAGGTGACTGCCGTCGAGGATGTATTTTCCGTCATAGGGGTACTCCCGGTAGATCTGGCGGGCGATCTTGGAGAGGGTCCGCTGTTCCTTGGTCAGCGGCATACCTTTGAAGATCCCGTTGTCGCCGCAGCGAAGGCCCTCCGCCTGGTTCTGCGCCAGGTGGACATCCTGGGGATAAACACGGACATCCGGGACCACATCGCCCGCGATCCGATGGATGGCGGCGTGGATGGCATGAAGATCCAGCCGGGCAGAGGTCTCAATGATGGCATGGCAGACCCCATGGCCCAGCAGGACCTCCACCGCGATCTTCGGGTCTTTCTCTGTTTGATAGGCCAGATCCACGATGGCGCCGGCGATCCGGTCCGCCACCTTGTCCGGGTGGCTTGGGTTTGCTTTTTCGATCATCGTCTGTTCCTTCCTTGTATGGCGCGGCGGCTCAGCGGTCGCTGCCCCAGTAGATCAGCGCCAGCATACCGGGGCCGGTGTGGGCGCCGATGATGGGACCGATCTGCACGATATAGATCTGTGTTTCCGGGAATTTCTCTGCCACAGCGGCACGCAGTTGTTCCGCCGCCTCCGGGTCATCTCCATGGCCCACCACGATCAGACGGCCCATATCGGGGAGCCAGCCCTGGCACATTTTCGCCAGCTGGGCGCAGATGGCTTTCTTCCTGCCCCGGGGCTTTCCTTTTACCTGCAGGCAGCCCTGCTCATCCACATGGAGCAGGGGCTTGATGTGCAGGGCAGATCCGGCTACGGCGGCGGCGGACACCCGCCCGCCATGGCGCAGATGCTCAAACACATCTACGGTGAACCAGTGGCACACCGCCAGGCGGTGCTCGGTCACCCATTGGGCCAGCTGGTGGATATCCAGCCCCTCCTGCTGTTTTCGAGCCGCTTCCCGCACCAGGAAGCCTTCTCCGGCGGAGGCGCACAAGGTATCCACGCACACGATCGTCCGCTCCGGGAACGCTTCCCGCAGATCCTCCATGCACACCATGGCCGAGCGGTATGTGCCGGACATCCCGGAGGAGAAGCACAGATACACAATGTCCAGCCCCTGCCGCAGATAAGGCTCAAAGCAGGAAAAATAGACGGAGGGGTCGATCTGGGAGGTGCTGGCAAAGTTCCCTTCCCGCTGAAGCCGGTAGAAGGCATCCACGCGGATCGTCCCGCCGTGACCATCGGCGGCGAACTGGCAGGCCCGCTGGGGATGCTCCTGGGCGTCCCTGCCGCCTCCGCGGCTTACACGATCTTACAGGAAGCCACGAACAGGCGGGAGAAGCGGAGAAAAAGACCCTCGCCCCGGGAAGCAGACTTGGTATGCGGACAAGGGCAGCCGGCAGACGATGTGCCGGGATGACCATCCAACGCCCCATACCGCTTGCCACAGACCTGTGTCCCATACCTGCGCCTCCGTCAGACCCAAAAACGAACCCCCGGAGATCTGAAGATCTCCGGGGGGCTTTGATAAAGTGAAGCCGTATGCTCGCCGGGATCAGCGCTTGCTGAACTGGGGCGCGCGGCGGGCGGCCTTGAGGCCGTACT
>CALXFQ010000031.1 GCA_944387625.1 uncultured Oscillospiraceae bacterium | reverse complement strand
TTCTTTGACTGCTGACATAGCCAGACGGTCAGATCCACCGTAGTGCCCAACGATAAATTCTGTGACGACATATTCAACAATGTGCCGCTCAACAGCCGCATACACTGCCGGATAAATTTCTTCCGATACCTCCCTGTGCCCGATGAAAAAACAGCTTTTTCCGCCCAAAGTTCTCCCTCCTTTGTGGTTGCGTTTATCGTTAAAATTATACGATATAAATGATTAAATCACAACGATTTATCAAAGTATAATTTACGAAGAACACAAGCAAAGGAGTGATGCAGGTGAAGGATATTCTCTCGACTATGACCGCGTATCGGGAGGAGCGGGGCTGGACAGAGTATCAGCTTGCGGAACGCTCCGGTTTGCCGCGATCCACGATCTCCTCGTGGTATCGCAAGAACATGCTCCCGACCATTCCATCCCTGGAGAAGATCTGCACAGCCTTTGGCATTACGCTGTCACAACTGTTTGCCGAAGAAGACGCGCCTGTTTCCTTGACTCGATCTCAGAAAAAGCTTCTGGAGCGCTGGTCAAGATCGAGCGAAGAACAGCAAGCTGTTGTATTTGCTTTGATCGATAAGATGTAGAAGCACCGCCAGCTATGGATATGCTCCCTCCATGAAGACAGTGTTTTCGTTCACTGTCCATCATAGAGGGAGCATATCACTTTTTCGGGCTTTAAGAGATCATTCCCATTCGATCGTGCCGGTGGGCTTGGGGGTCAGGTCCAGGAGGACGCGGTTGATGCCGGGTACTTCGTGGGTGATCCGCTCCGTCAGGTGGTGCAGGAGGGGGTAGGGGATCTGCTCGATGGTGGCGGTCATGGCGTCGGTGGTGTTCACCGCCCGGATGATCGCGGGCCAGCCCTCGTAGCGCTTGCCGTCTTTTACGCCGACGCTCTTCATGTCCGGGATGGCCACGAAGTACTGCCACACCTTGCCGGCCAGGCCGTTTTTGTCAAATTCCTCCCGGAGGATGGCGTCGGCCTCCCGCAGGGCGTGGAGCCGGTCCCGGGTGATGGCGCCCAGACAGCGGACGCCCAGGCCCGGGCCGGGGAAGGGCTGGCGGTAGACCATGTTACGGGGCAGGCCCAGGGCCTCGCCCACCACCCGGACTTCGTCCTTGTACAGCAGTTTCACCGGCTCCACCAGCTCAAAGTCCATATCCTCCGGCAGACCGCCTACGTTGTGGTGGGCCTTCACCCCGTCGGACTCCAGGATGTCCGGGTAGATGGTGCCCTGAGCCAGGAAGGAGATGCCCTCCAGCTTGGCGGCCTCCTCGGCAAACACGTTGATGAACTCGGCGCCGATGATCTTCCGCTTCGTTTCCGGATCGCTGACACCGGCCAGCAGGTCCAGGAAGCGGTCCGTGGCGTCCACATAGATCAAGTTGGCGTCCATCTCCTCCCGGAACACCCGGATCACCTGCTCCGGCTCGCCTTTACGCAGCAGGCCGTGGTTGACGTGGACGCACACCAGCTGCTTGCCGATCGCCTTGATCAGCAGGGCGGCCACCACCGAGGAGTCCACGCCGCCGGACAGGGCCAGCAGCACCTTCTTGCTGCCCACCTGCTCCCGAACAGCAGCGATCTGCTCATCGATGAACGCCTGGGCCTGGGCGAAGTCCTCGATCCGGGCCATGTTCTCCGGCCGAACGTTGTTGTGCATGAGTGATACCTCCATATTTATATTGTATATCCATTCTATACGAAAGTTCCCGGCATTTCAACGGTTTTCTGCAAACAAAGGAAGATCTTGGCCCGCCGCCGGAAAACAGGGCTTTTCAAGGGCCGTTCCAGGTGGTATCATGGAAAAAAGGAGATGATCGGATGGACTATGCACCTTGCCGCCTCTGCCCCCGGGGATGCGGCGTGGACCGGACCGCCGGGGAGCGGGGTTTTTGCGGCGGGCCGGACCGGGCGCTGGTGGCCAAGGCCATGATCCACCGGTGGGAAGAGCCGGTGCTGGCCGGGGCCGGAGGCAGCGGGGCGGTGTTCTTCGGGGGCTGCACCCTGGGCTGCCGGTACTGCCAGAACCGGGCGATCAGCTTCTCCCCCACCGGGCGGGAAGTGGACAGCGAAGGTCTGCGCCGGATCTTCCTGGACCTGATCGGCCAGGGGGCGGAGAACATCGACCTGGTGACCCCCACCCAGTTCCTGCCCACCATCCTGCCGGCCCTGGAGGAGGAGCTGCCGGTGCCGGTGGTGTACAACTGCGGAGGCTATGAGCGGGTGGACACGATCCGGGCGTTGGCCGGGAAGGTGGACATCTACCTGCCGGACATGAAGTATTCCGATCCGGCCCTGGCCCAGGCGTTATCCGGGGCGGCGGACTATCCGGCGGTGGCCGCCGCGGCGATCCGGGCCATGGCGGACCAGGTGGGGCCGGCGCGCTTTGAGGGGGAGAAGCTGGCCGCCGGGGTGATCGTGCGGCATTTGATCCTTCCCGGGCAGGTGGACAATTCCCTGGGGGTGCTGGACTTCCTGGCGGAGAACTTCGCCCCGGGGCAGATCCTGGTGAGCCTGATGCGCCAGTACACCCCCATGCCCGGCCTGCCTGCCCCGCTGGACCGAAAGATCACGGACCGGGAGCATGACGCGGTGCTCAGCTGGATGTATCTGAACGGACTGGAGGGCTTCGTCCAGGAGGCCGGGGCGGCGGATGCTGGGTTCATCCCGGATTTTTAGGGGAGAAAATCAAAAAATTTTACAAAAAAACTTCTGTTACCCCCTTGCAAAACCACTTTATGGGTGCTATAATACAGGCGTTCTGACGTAGACTATACGAAAGAGAGGGGTCCAGCCCCTCTCTTTTTTATGAAAGAGGCGATGATTTTTGAAGATCACTGAGCAGGTGGAGGCCTTTGCCCGGCCTGTGGTGGAGCGGCACGGCTGCAGCCTTTGGGACGTGGAATATGTCCGGGAAGGCTCCGAGCGGTTCCTGCGGCTCTACATCGACAAGGACGGCGGGGTGGACATCACCGACTGCGAGGCCATCTCCCGGGCGGTGGACCCGCTCCTGGACGAACATGACCCGATCGGGGAGCCCTACCACTTTGAGGTCTGCTCCGCCGGACTGGAGCGGGCGCTGAAGCGGCCCGGAGATTTTGAGCGGTTCATGGGCAGCCCCGTCATGGTCAAGCTCTACCGGCCCCATAACGGCCTGAAGGAGATCCCCGGCATCCTCCGGGGCTACGCGGACGGGAAGGTCACCGTGGAGTTGGGCAAGGAACAGCTCACATTTGAAAAGTCCCAGGTGGCGCTGGTCCGCCTGCGGGTAGAATTCTGACAGGAGGAACGATCGATGGCAAGAAATACGAGAGCCAAGAAGCAGCCTGAGGCCCACAAGATCGACGGCGCGGAGATCTTCGCGTCGCTGCGGGACCTGGAGAAGCTCAAGGGCATCCCCATGGATTATATGCTGGAGCGGCTGAAGCAGGCGCTGGCCAACGCTTACCGCAAGGACCGGGAGGACCGGCGGGACGTGCCGGCGGAGAACGTGGTGGTGGACATCACCGAGCAGGGCATCTCCATGTTCCAGGTCAAGACCGTGGTGGAGGAGCTGGAGGATACCGCGCTGGAGATCCACATCGATACCGCCCGGAACATGGACCCCAACATCCAGGTGGGGGACACGATCACCATCCCGGTGGACGTGGAGAAGTTCGGCCGGATCGCCGCCCAGACCGCCAAGCAGGTGGTGATCCAGGGCATCCGGGAAGCCGAGCGGGGCATGGTCTATGAGAGCTATTCCAACAAGGCCCAGGAGCTGCTCACCGGCACGGTGCTGCGGCTGGACCCCGGCGGGGACGTGATCGTCACCGTAGGCGCGGGCAGCGAGAAGCACAACGCCATCCTGCGCCAGAGCGAGCAGATCCCCGGCGAGAATTACCGGGAGGGCCAGATGCTGCGGGTGTATGTGCTGGAAGCCCGCCAGGGCGCCCGGGGCACCAACGTGTATGTGTCCCGGACCCATCCCAACCTGGTGCGCCGGCTCTTCGAGCTGGAGACCCCGGAGATCGCCGATGGCCAGGTGGAGATCCGGAACATCGCCCGGGAGGCCGGCTCCCGTTCCAAGATGGCCGTGCGGGCCACCATGGAGGGGGTCGATCCGGTGGGCGCCTGTGTAGGCCCCCGGGGCGGCCGGGTAGGCGCCGTGGTGGAGGAGCTCCACGGCGAGAAGATCGACATCGTGGTCTGGTCCGAGGACCCCTGCCAGTATGTCAAGGCCGCGCTGTCCCCGGCGGACGTGATCGGCGTGGAGCTGATCCCCGGCCAGAAGGCGTGCCGGGTGGTGGTGCCGGACGATCAGCTGAGCCTGGCCATCGGCAAGGAGGGCCAGAACGCCCGGCTGGCGGTGCGGCTCACCGGCTATAAGATCGATATCAAGGCGGCCTCCCAGATGGAGCAGCCGGAGGAAGTCCAGGAATGATAAAGGAGGCAGCTTATGCAAAGGAAGATCCCTCAGCGGCAGTGTATGGGCTGCCGTCAGCGCAAGGATAAGCGGGACCTGATCCGGGTGGTGCGGACCACCGACGGGACGGTGTGCCTGGACCGCAGCGGCAAGCTCAACGGCCGGGGCGCGTACGTATGCCCGGACCCGGAATGTCTGAAAAAAGCCCGGAAGGCCCGGTCCCTGGAGCGGAGCCTGGAAGCGGAGATCGGCCAGGAGGTCTATGACCGGCTGGAGCGGGAGATGGAGGATGGCCGTGGATAAATATTTGAATACGCTGTCCCTGGCCCGGAAGGCCGGGCTGGCGGAGCTGGGGGAGGAGCCGGTAGGCGCCGCCGCCAGAGCCAGGAAAGCCTATGTGATCGTGGTGGCGTCGGACGCCGGGGACCACACCTGGCGTCGGGCCAAGAGCTTCGCCGCCGGTACGGACCAGCAGTGCGTCCGGCTGGACGCCACCAAAGAGGCGCTGGGCGCCGCCATCGGGCGGCAGAGCCTGGCGATCGCCGCCGTGACGGACCCGGGGATGGCCCTGGCCTTGGTCCAGGGGCTGCCGGCCCCGGACCCGGCGGTGGTGGCGGTGCTGGAGGACAAGGACCGGCGGGCGCGGCAGCGCCGTCAGGAGGCCAAGGCCCACCAGCGGAACCTTCGCAAGGGAAAGAAGAAGTAAGACCCATCATGGAGGTGCGTATATGAGTTTTGTGAAGTATCGGATCAAAGACGTGGCCGCGGATCTGGGGCTGCCCCCCAAGCAGATCATGCAGGTCGTGGAGAAGTTTTTTGAAAAGCCCAAGTCCAACAATCAGGTCCTCTCCGAGGAGGAGCTGAACGTGGTCTTCGACTATGTGACCCAGACCAACCAGATCGCTTCCCTGGAGCAGGTGTTCGCGGTCCAGCCCAAGCCCAAGGCGGAGCCGGTGAAGCAGGAGCCGCCCAAGGCCGAGGCAAAGCCTCAGCAGCCCCAGCAGCCCCGGCAGGCCCACAGCGGCAAGACCCAGGACCAGCCCCAGCAGCAGCCCAAGCAGGACAAGCCCAAGGAGCCGGAGCGGAAGCGGGAGCGCCGGGTGGTGGATACCTCCGCCGTCCAGGTCAACGCCAACCGCTTCAACGATGTGGATAACCTGGTCTCCGAGAAGGTCCAGAACTTCCAGGGCGGCAAGCAGCGGATCGGCGGCGGCAAGGGCAGACAGCAGCAAAACAATAAGAACAAGAACTTCAAGGGCAGCAAGTCCCGCAACGAGGAGCAGGAGAAGATGCGCCGCCTCCAGGCCGAGGTGGCCCGGAAGGCCCCGGTGACGGTGAAGATCCCGGAGGAGATCACCGTAGGCGAGCTGGCCTCCCGGATGAAGAAGACCGCCACGGAAGTGATCAAGTGCCTGATGCGCAACGGCGTCATGGCCGCGATCAACCAGGTGATCGACTACGACACCGCCGAGTATGTGGCGGTGGAGATGGGCTGTAAGGTGGAGAAGGAAGTCACCGTGACCATCGAGGAGCGGATCTTCGACGATCATGTGGACACCGCCGACGAGCTCAAGCCCCGGGCGCCGGTGGTGGTGGTCATGGGCCACGTGGACCATGGCAAGACCTCCACTCTGGACGCGATCCGGAAGACCTCCGTCACCGCCGGGGAGGCCGGCGGCATCACCCAGCACATCGGCGCGTACACCGTGGATGTGAACGGGCAGATGATCACCTTCCTGGACACCCCGGGCCACGCCGCCTTCACCTCCATGCGTGCCAGAGGCGCCAAGGCCACCGACATCGCCATCCTGGTGGTGGCGGCGGACGACGGCATCATGCCCCAGACCGTGGAGTCGATCGACCACGCCAAGGCGGCAGGGGTGCCGATCATCGTGGCGATCAATAAGATGGATAAGCCCTCCGCCAACCCGGACAAGATCAAGGAACAGCTGACCAAGTACGACCTGGTCTGCGAAGAGTGGGGCGGCGATACGATCGTGGTGCCGATCTCCGCCAAGACCGGCATGGGCCTGAACGACCTGCTGGAGATGGTGCTCCTGACGGCCGAGGTCCAGGAGCTGCGGGCCAATCCCGACCGCCGGGCCAAAGGTACGGTGATCGAGGCCCGGCTGGATAAGACCCGCGGCCCGGTGGCCACGCTGCTGGTGCAAAACGGCACCTTGAAGCAGGGCGACATCGTGATCGCCGGCACCGCCGTAGGCCGTGTCCGGGTGATGACCAACGACAAGGGCCGCACCGTCAAGACCGCCGGACCTTCCGTGCCGGTGGAGATCACCGGCCTGGGCGACGTGCCTGCCCCCGGCGACGAGTTCAACGCCGTCACCGACGAGCGGATGGCCCGGGAGCTGGTGGAGCAGCGCCGCCAGGCCCATAAGGACGCCGCCGCCAAGATGATGCAGAAGGTGACCCTGGAGAACCTGTTCGCCAAGATCGGCGAAGGGGAGATGAAGGAGCTGCCGCTGATCGTGAAGGCGGACGTGCAGGGCTCTGCCGAGGCGGTGAAGGCGTCCCTGGAGAAGATCTCCAACGAGGAGGTCCGGGTCCGGGTGATCCACGCCGGCGTCGGCGCGATCAACGAGAGCGATATCCTGCTGGCCTCCACCGCCGGGGCGATCATCGTGGGCTTCAACGTCCGGCCGGACGCCGCCGCCCAGGCCAGCGCCCACCGGTCCAACGTGGATATGCGGTTCTACCGGGTGATCTACGACGCGATCGACGAGATCGAGGCGGCCATGAAGGGCATGCTGGCCCCCACCTACGAGGAAGCGGTGATCGGCCACGCCGAGGTCCGCATGACCTACAAGGTCTCCGCCATCGGCACCATCGCCGGTTGCATGGTCAAGGACGGCAAGGTCACCCGGGACGCCAAGGTCCGGGTGCTCCGGGACAACATCGTGATCCACGAGGGCGAGGTAGGCTCTCTCCAGCGGTTCAAGGACGCCGTGAAGGAGGTCACCGCCGGTTACGAGTGCGGCATGAGCATCCTCAAGTTCAACGATATCAAAGAAGGCGACATTTTCGAGTGCTTCGTCATGCAGGAAGTCAAGAGATAACACTGCTTTCGCCGCTCCGCCCAGGCGGTGCGGCGAAAGTTTATACCCAGAAAGGAGGGTGCGTATGGCATCCAATCGTATCGGCCGGATCAACGAGGAGATCCAGAAGGAGCTGTCCCGCGCGATCCGGGACCTGAAGGACCCCCGGGTCCAGGACACCATGATCTCCATCACCCGGGTGGAGACCACCCCGGACCTGCGCTACACCAAGGTGTATGTGAGCTTCCTGGAGGAGGACCGGGCCAGGGACGCCCTGAAAGGACTGCAGTCCGCCGCCGGGTTCCTGCGCCGGGAGCTGGGCCAGGCCCTGGACCTGCGCTACACCCCTCAGATCATGTGGGAGCGGGACGACTCGATCACCTACGGCGCCAAGATGCTGGCCCTGATCGACTCCCTGGGGGTAGAGCGGGACGAGGAGGAAGAAGATGACCACGGCTGATACCGCCGCCTGGCTGCGAAGCCGGGACCGGCTGTGCATCCTGACCCACTGCCGCCCGGACGGGGACACCACAGGTTCCGCCGCCGCCTTGTGCCTGGGCCTGCGGAAGCTGGGCAAGACCGCCCATATCCTGGCCAACCCGGAGCTGAACGGGAAGCTGGCCTTCCTCCATGAGGGGCTGACCAAGGAGGCCCCGGAGGAAGGGGACACGGTGGTGGCGGTGGATACCTCCGCCCGGTGCCGCCTGCAGCGGGGGGCGGAGGCGCTTCCCGTGGACCTGCGGATCGATCACCATGGGGTGGGGACCCCCTTCGCGGACCGGGAGCTGGTGGACGCCTCTGCCGCCGCCTGCGGCCAGATCATCTATCGGATCTTCCGGGAATGGGGACTGGCGCTGGACCCCCAGACGGGCCTTGCCCTGTATGTGGCGGTGTCCACGGACACCGGCTGCTTCCGCTTCTCCAACACCGCCGCCGAGAGCTTTCAGGTGGCGGCGGCTTGTGTGGCGGCAGGGGCACAGATCTACCCGGTGAACCAGGCCCTTTTTGACACGGTCTCCCGGAAAAAGCTCCAGCTCCAGGGCTGGATGGCGGAAAACGCCCGGTTCTACCGGGAAGGCCGGCTGGCCCTGTGCGCCATGCCCAAAGAGGTGGAGGAAGGGGCCACCGAGGACGATCTGGACAACATCGCCGGATCCCTGCGGTCCATCGAAGGGGTGGAGCTGTGCGCCCTGCTCCGGGAAGCGGAGGGGGGCGTGAAGCTGTCCGTCCGATGCGTCCCCGGCTACGACGCCGCGGCGGTGTGCGCCCGGTTCGGCGGCGGCGGCCACAAGGGAGCCTCCGGGGCCACCATGGACATGGACCTGGCCCAAGCCGCTCAGGCGGTGGAGGCGGTACTGCTGGAACTGTACGGAGGCTGACATGGACGGGATCGTGATCGTGGACAAGCCCCAGGGCTGGACCAGCCAGGACGTGACCGCCCGGCTGCGCCGGGTGTTCGGCACCCGGCGGATCGGCCACGGCGGTACCTTGGACCCGCTGGCTACCGGGGTGCTGCCGGTGTTCGTAGGCCGGGCCACCCGGGGGGTGGAATTTTTTGAGCACGCGGAAAAGGTGTACGAGGCGACACTGCGTTTAGGGATCGCCACCGATACCGAGGACATCACCGGCACGGTGCTGGAAGAGCGGCCGGTGGCGGTGACGGAAGCGGCGCTTTTGCGGACGCTGGAGCGGTTCCGGGGCCAGATCTTCCAGGTCCCGCCGATGTACTCCGCGCTGAAAGTGGACGGGCAGAAGCTGTGCGATCTGGCCCGGAAGGGGGTGGAAGTGCCCCGCAAGCCCCGGCCTGTTACCATCTATGAGCTGGAATGTTTGGGCTTTGACGGCACCGCCGCCCGGCTTCGGGTCCACTGCTCCAAAGGCACCTATATCCGAACGCTGTGCAAGGATATCGGCCAGGCCCTGGGCTGCGGGGGCTGTATGGCGCAGCTGCGCCGGGTCCGGGCGGGGGCCTATGAGATCCGGGAGGCGGTCCCTCTGGAGGAGCTGCTGGAAGCGGAGGACCCTGGGCGCTGCCTGCGGGGGGTGGACACCATGTTCGCCCAATATCCGGCGGTGACCCTCACCGCCCCCCAGGAGAAGCGCTGCCGCAACGGCAACCCCTTCTCCATCGGCCTGGCCCCGGGGACCTACCGGGCCTACAGCCGGGACGGTACGTTCCTGATGCTGGCAAAGGTGGATGAGGGAGTTATGTCAACTATCAAAAGTTTTTTCCAGGTATGAACGGAGGGATCCCATTGGAAGATAAAGTGGTATATGCCCTGGGCTTTTTCGATGGGGTCCACCTGGGCCATCAGGCCCTGCTGCGGGAATGCGCGGCCCTGGCCGAGGACCTGGGCTGCAAGGCCGGGGCAGTGACCTTCGTAGGCCACCCGGATGTGCTGGTCCACGGACAGCCCATGCCCCTGATCAACACGGCGTCGGACCGGCGGGCGCTGCTGCGCCGCTGGGGCGTGGAGGACGTGGTGGAGCTGCCCTTCGACCGGCGGCTCATGACCATGGGCTACGCCACCTTCTTTCGGATGCTTCTGGCCCGGTATGGCGCCGGGGGGCTGGTCTGCGGCCAGGACTTTCGGTTTGGCCACCGGGGGGAGGGGGACGCGGAGAAGCTCCAGGCCCTGTGCGCCCAGGCGCGGATCTGCTGCCGGGTGGTAGAGCAGATCCGGCTCGATGGGGTGGTGGTGTCCTCCACCCATATCCGGCGTTTGATCGCCGATGGGGACATGGAGGCGGCGGCCCGGTTCCTGGGCCACCGGCACATCCTCACCGGGATCGTGGTGCCGGGGCATCATCTGGGCCGGACCCTGGGGATCCCCACCGCCAATCTGGTGCCCCCCCGGGACCTGCTGCTGCCCCGGGGCGGCGTATACATCTGCCAGGCCGCCGTGGCGGGGGAGCGCTTCCCGGCGGTGACCAACGTGGGCACCCGTCCCACCGTAGGCGGCCGGGGGACCACCGTGGAGACCTGGATCTTAGGGCTGGACCGGGACCTGTACGGCCAGGAGCTGGAGCTGGAGTTCTGCGCCTTCCTCCGGCCGGAGCGGAAGTTCGCCTCCGTCCGGGAGCTGCAGGCCCAGATCCGGGAAAACGGGGAACAGGCCAGAAAATACTTTGAAAAAAGTTGAAAGTTTCTCTTTACGATCGGGGAAACTTATGATATACTATCCGGGCTGGCTATGACCAGACATATCCCTCGGCTCGGTCCTGGGAGGTCACCGACCCTCTACTGGGCGAAGGGAAAGATCAATGAAAAGGTGGAAACGAAACATGATCCAGAAGGAAAAGAAGACCCAGGTCATCCTGGAGAACGCGACCCACGAAGGCGACACCGGATCTCCCGAGGTCCAGGTGGCGATTCTCACTGCCCGTATCAACGAGTTGACCGATCACCTGCGGACCCACAAGCATGACAACCACTCCCGCCGCGGCCTGCTGATGATGGTCGGTAAGCGCCGGAGCCTGCTGGACTATCTGGCTCGCAAGGACATCAACCGTTACCGTGCTCTGATCGCCAAGCTGGGTATCCGTAAGTAAGAATGTTGGAAAGGGCGACGGTCAGTCGCCCTTTTTTCCAAACACGCCCCTCGGGAGATGCTTTAGCAGTTGAAAGTGCCGCTGGGCCTCAGCGCCAGTTTCAAGTGCTAAACCTCCCGGACACAACAAAAAACAGGAGGTAAAAACATGATCAAGCGTAAGCAATATCCCCACCATCACGTTTACGAGATGGAGATCGGCGGCCGCACCTTCACCGTGGAAACGGGCAAGGTGGCGGAGCTGGCCAACGCCGAGTGCATCTGCCGCTACGGCGACACCGTGGTGCTGGTCACCTGCACCTGCAACCCCATCCCCAAGGCGGGCATCGACTACTTCCCTCTGACCATCGAGTTCGAGGAGCGGATGTACTCCGTGGGCCGGATCCCCGGCTCTTTCAACCGTCGGGAGGGCAAGCCCTCTGAGCGGGGCATCCTGAACAGCCGGATCATCGACCGGCCTATGCGTCCTCTGTTCGACGAGGAGCTTCGCAACGATACCGTGGTCACCTGCACCGTGCTGGCCAACGACCAGGACAACCCGGTGGAGATCGTGGCGTCCCTGGGCGCTTCCATCGCCATCGCCACCTCCGACGTGCCTTGGAACGGGCCGGTGGCCACCACCAACGTGGCCTACCTCAACGGCCAGTATATCATCAACCCCACCGCCGACCAGCGGGAGCTGAGCCAGTGCTTCGTGTGCATCAGCTCCACCTTCGAGAAGGTGGTCATGATCGAGACCGAGGCCAACGAGGCCCCCGAGTCCATGGTCTACGAGTGCATCCGCATCGCCCATGAGACCAACATGGAGATCGTGAAGTTCATCAACGGCATCGTGGCCCAGATCGGCAAGCCCAAGTTCACCTTCGAGAAGGCCGCCGTGAACCACGACCTGCTGGACGATCTGATGGCCTACGGCCTGGACCAGATCGAGCACGCCCTGGATACCGACGATAAGAACGTCCGGGAGGAGCGGCTCACCGCCGCCCGCATCGACTTCAAGAACAAGTTCGTGGAGAAGTACGGTGAGGAGGAGTTCGAGACCCACATCGAAGTCTGCCTGTACAAGATGCAGAAGAAGGTGGTCAAGAAGTGGCTGCTGGCCGGCAAGCGTGTGGACGGCCGGGGCATGGACGAGATCCGGCCCCTGGACGCGGAAGTGGGCGTGCTGCCCAGAGTCCACGGCAGCGGCCTGTTCTCCCGGGGCCAGACCCAGGTGCTCTCCGTGTGTACCCTGAACACCCTGTCCGCCGCCCAGAAGCTGGACACCATCTACCCTGAGGAGACCAAGCGTTATATCCACCACTACAATTTCCCCTCCTTCTCCACCGGCGAGGCCCGGGCCGCCCGGTCCACCTCCCGCCGGGAGATCGGTCACGGCGCGCTGGCTGAGAAGGCCCTGCTGCCGGTGATCCCCTCCGTGGAGGAGTTCCCCTACGCCATCCGGGTGGTCAGCGAGGTCCTGTCCTCCAACGGCTCCACCTCCCAGGGCTCCATCTGCGGCTCCACCCTGGCCCTGATGGACGCCGGCGTGCCGATCAAGCGGCCGGTGGCCGGCATCTCCTGCGGCCTGATCTCCGATCAGGAGACCGGGGCCTGGCGCACCTTCACCGACATCCAGGGCGTGGAGGACTTCCACGGCGAGATGGACTTTAAGGTGGCCGGCACTTCCGAGGGCATCACCGCCATCCAGATGGACCTGAAGAACAAGGGCCTGACCATGGAGATCGTCGCCGACGCGCTGGAGCGCTGCCGGAAGGCCCGCCTGGAGATCCTGAACGAGGTGATGCTGCCCTGCATCGCCGAGCCTCGCGCGGAGGTCAGCGAGTACGCCCCCAAGATGATCAGCCTGAAGATCCCGGTGGACAAGATCCGGGAAGTGATCGGCTCCGGCGGCAAGACCATCCAGAAGATCTGTGCCGACACCGGCGCCAAGGTGGACATCGAGGACGACGGCAGCGTGTTCATCTCCGCGGTGGACACCGCCTGCGCCTACGCCGCCAAGAAGATGATCGACGACATCTGCTTCGTGCCAGAGGTAGGCAAGCTCTACTACGGCAAGGTGGTGCGGATCTTGCCCATCGGCGCCTTCGTGGAGATCGCCCCCGGCCATGACGGCATGGTCCACATCTCCAAGCTGGAGAACCGCCGGGTGGAGAAGGTAGAGGACGTGCTGAACCTGGGCGACATGACCTGGGTGAAGTTCATGGGCTTCGACGAGAAGGGCCGGGCCAACTTCAGCCGCAAGGACGCCCTGAAGGAGCTGGCCGGCAACCAGTAAGCATAAGACCCCCCGGGCCGCCGCTGGACATAAACAGCGACGGCCCGTTTTCTGTCTCCGCAAAGCCTCCCTTGCGAAAACAGCGCCAAGAGCGACAGTGCCGCCGGTACTCCCTTTCAACGCTGTACCACCCACTTGCCTCCCCCTATGGGGGTGAGCGAAGCGAAGTCGCGGTAGTGAATGACGGTCCGGTATGCCTTTCGACGCTGCACCACCCACTTGCCTCCCCCTATGGGGGAGGTGGCAGGCCGAACGGCCTGACGGAGAGGGTGCCCACGCTGTTTCTTGCATAGCGTTTTCAAAATACGGAACGCCGCCACCCTCTCAGTCACAGGGCTTACAGCCCTGTGCCAGCTCTCCCAAAGGGAGAGCCAAGTGGGTTGGTGGAAGGCCGGGGCTTTGTACTACGTTCCAACATTCTGCCCACCCACTTGCCTCCCCCTATGGGGGAGGTGGCAGGCCGAACGGCCTGACGGAGAGGGTGCCCATGTTGTTTTTTCAGACTGGCGTTTCTTAAAGGTGGTACGCCGCCACCCTCTCAGTCACAGGGCTTTCAGCCCTGTGCCGGCTCTCCCAAAGGGAGAGCCAAGTGGGTCGGCGGAAGG